>NZ_JBDKXK010000031.1:0-72212 GCF_039710735.1 Cupriavidus sp. DL-D2
GATTTTCCACCTATCGACGTGTCTGAGGAAATTAGACCAGTACAGTTTGCTCCCCTCTCCCGCATGGCGGGAGAGGGGCTGGGGGAGAGGGCAAAGCGGTGCAAATTGCGACAGGTCGGCAAGCAGAACCTCCCGCCCTCTCCCCTAACCCCTCTCCCGCAGGCGGGAGAGGGGAACCAAAAACATGCAGCGGGAGAGACGCTTCAAACCACCGTCGACAACGCCAGCGTAAACAACAGCGCCACCACCGAGATAATCGTTTCCGCCACGGACCACGTCTTGAACGTTTGCGCCACGGTCATGTTGAAGTATTCCTTCACCAGCCAGAAGCCGCCGTCGTTGACGTGCGAGAGAATCAGCGAGCCGGCGCCGGTGGTCAGCACCAGCAGTTCGGGGCGGGTGCCCGGCACGCTGGCGGCGATCGGGGCGACGATGCCGGCGGCCGTGGTCATGGCAACCGTGGCCGAACCCGTGGCGATGCGGATCATCACCGCCACCAGCCAGCCCAGCACGAGTACCGAGACATGGGCGTTGTTGGCCACATCGACGATGGCCGTGGAAATGCCCGAGTCGCGCAGCACGCGGCCAAAGCCGCCGCCTGCGCCCACCACCAGCGTGATGATGGCCGTAGGGGCCACGCACTCGTTGGTGAACTTCAGGATCGATTCACGGGTGAAGCCGCGCATCTTGCCGAACGTGTAGAAGCTGAACAGCGTAGCGATCAGCAGGGCCATCACCGAGTTGCCGATGAGCTTCAGGAAGTCGTTGGCAAAGGTCTTCGGCGTGGCAATCAGGTCTGCCCAGCTACCGATCAGCATCAGGAACACCGGCAGCAGGATGGTCAGCACCGTGATGCCGAAGCCCGGCAGGTTGCCCGCGCGCGCGTTCTCTCCTTCCTCGGTCAGTTGCTCGGCCAGCGGGTTCACGGCGGGCAGCTGGATATGCTTGTCGATCAGCTTGGCGAACAGCGGTCCGGCGATGATCGCGGTGGGAATACCGACGATCAGCGCGAACATGATGGTCTTGCCGATGTCGGCGCCATACGCCTGCACAGCCAGCAGCGCGGCCGGGTGCGGCGGGATCAGGCCGTGGACCACGGACAGGCCGCAGACCATGGGGATGCCGACCAGGATCATCGACGTGTTCGTGCGCTTGGCCACGTTGAACGCGATGGGAATCAGCAGCACGAAGCCCACTTCGAAGAACACCGGCAAGCCCACGATGAACGCGATGACCACCATGGCCCAGTGCACGTTCTTCTCGCCGAAGAAGTCGATCAGCGTCAGCGCAATGCGCTCGGCGCCACCGGATTCGGCCATCATCTTGCCGAGCATCGTGCCCAGCCCGATCACCAGCGCAATGTGTCCCAGCGTGCCACCCACACCGGCCTCGAAGGACTTCACGATATCGCCCATCGGCATGCCCACGGCAAAGCCAAGGGCTACCGACACCACCACGAGTGTGATGAACGGGTTCAGTTTGAATTTGGCAATGAGGATCACCAGCGCGATCACCGCGATCAGCGCGTACACCAAGAGCGTGGTTCCCGTAACGGCACCCATGTCTCGTCTCCTTGTCGCGGGTGCCGGCCTGAGGACGGTCCGCTCTCGCTATGAAAAAGCCGCGATTTCTTGCGAACGCGGCGGGTTGATGAAATCGTTGTGTGCGCCGGCTGGCTCGCCGGCAGCACCTGCGGAGGGCAGGCGCTCAAATCAAAAAATCAGGTCGGGACTGAATCAGGGCTTGCGATACGCGATGCAATCCACTTCTACCTTGCAGTCCACCACCATGCTCGACTGCACGCAGGCGCGGGCCGGCGGATTGGCGCCGAAGTATTCCTTGAAGATCTTGTTGAACGAGGGGAAGTCGCGCGCATCGTCCAGCCACACGCCACAGCGCACCACGTGCTCGGGGCCGTAGCCGGCTTCGGCGAGGATGGCGAGTACGTTCTTGATGGCCTGGTGGGTCTGCGTGACGATGTTGCCTTCCACCACTTCGCCATCGACCATCGGAACCTGGCCGCTGACGTACAGCCAGCCGTCCGCCTGCACCGCGCGTGCAAACGGCATGTGCGAGCCGCCCTGGCCCGTGCCGCCTTCTACGCCGAATCGCTTGATGTCCATGGAAACTCCTTTGCTCTGTATGTTCTGAAATCAGGATGGGCGTGCGCCACGCGGCAGGAAGCGCCCGGCGCGTATGCCAGTGGCTTCGCGGTGCTGCCACGACAGCTCGCCATTGACCCAGACGGCGGCGATGCCTTCGGCCGGCTGCATCGGGTCGGTAAAGCTGGCGGCGTCCCGGATGGTGGCCGCGTCGAACAGCACAAGGTCCGCCCAGTAGCCTTCGCGCACGAAGCCGCGTTCGGTGAGCCCGAAGCGCTCGGCGGAGAGGCCCGTCATCTTGTTGATCGCCACGGCCAGCGGAAACAGTTCGCGGTCGCGTGCGTAATGCCCCAGCACGCGCGGGAACGCACCCCACAGGCGCGGATGGGGCAGCGGATCGTTGGGGAGTCCATCGGAACCCACCACGGTGGCCGGGTGGCTCAGGATGCGGTCCACATCGGCATCTTCCATGCAGTGATAGACCGCGCCGGCCGGCTGCAGGCGGCGCGCGGCCTCGTGCAGATCCACGTTCCAGTCCGTGGCGATATCGGCCAGCAGCCGTCCGCCCTGATCGGGATGGGACTCGGACCACGTGACCTGGATGTCGAAGTCGCTGGTGACCTGCTTGAGATCGAGCGTCGAGGAACTGGCCGTGTACGGATAGCAGTCGCAGCCCACCGGCTGCCAGCGCTGCGCCGTTTCCAGCGATTGCAGCACCTGGCCGCTGCGGCCCCAGTTCGGCACGCCCGCGCATTTCAGGTGCGAGATCACTACCGGCACGCGCGCGTGACGGCCGATGCGGTACGCCTCGTCCATCGCGTCGAGGATTTCGGCGAATTCGCTGCGCAAGTGCGTGGCATAGAGCGCGCCGGCATCGGCCAGCGGCTCGGCCAGCGCCAGCACCTCGTCGGTAGGCGCGTGGAAGGCGTTGGCATAGGCGAGCCCCGTGGACAGGCCCAATGCGCCATGCGCCAGGGCTTCTTCGAGCTGGCCGCGCATGGCGGTGATCTCTGCCGCCGTGGCCGCGCGGTCGAAGCGGTCCATGTGGTTGCTGCGCAGCGCGGTATGTCCTACCAGCGCCGCCACGTTAACCGAAGGCTGCGCGGCGTTCACGGCATCGACATAGGTGCGGAAATCCGGGTAGCGGAACGCCTCGGCACGGCCGAGCAGGTTCATCGGGTCGGGCGGATCGCCGGGCAATGTCACCGGCGCGGCGCTGATGCCGCAGTTGCCGACGATCACCGTGGTCACGCCTTGCGAGATCTTCGGCGTCATGGCCGGTTCGCGTACCACGTTGGTGTCGTCGTGCGTGTGGACGTCGATGAAACCGGGCGAGAGCACCAGCCCGTGGCCTTCCACAACGTGCGACGCGGTATCCGGATCGATCGTGCCGGCCTCGTCGATGCGGGCAATGCGACCATCGCGCAGCGCCACATCCGCCATGCGGCCGGCAGCGCCGGAGCCGTCGAGCAGCATCACGGCGCGAATCAGGGTATCGAACAGGTGTGGCATGGTCAGTCTCCCAGCGGCTGGCGGCTATCTGGGCCGTCGCTGTCCTGGCTGACGCCGCGATGGACGTCGAGCACGTACTTGAGCCGTCGCAGCTTTTCCTTGCTTTGCTCCTGCTGGAGCAGCGCGCACTGGGTGGCCAGCACGTCCATCACCAGCAGCATCGCGTAGCGGGACGCCGACGGCTTGAAAATGAAATCGGTTTCCAGCGTGCGCACCGGCAGCAGCACGTCGGCGCGCGCCGCCAGTGGCGAACCTAGCGCGGTCACGGCGATCAACCGCGCGCCGTACTCGCGCGCCGTATCGCAACTGGCCAGCATCTCGGGCACGTTGCCGCTGGCCGAGAACGCCAGCACCACGTCGTCGCGCGTCAGCGTGGCCGCCACCATCTTTTGCAGCAGGGCGTCCTGATATGTGGCCACGGGCTGCCCCAGTCGTGCCAGCCGGAAGCGCGCCTCGTCGGCCATGAAAGTGGAGCCGCCACCCATCCCGAAAGCGTAGACCATGCGTGCGCCGAGCAACAGGCGCGCGGCCTGATCGATTCGTGCGGGGTCGATCAGCTTGCGATTGACCTCCAGCGTGGTCAGCACATCGGTATGGATGCGATCGGTCAGCGTGGCGGGCGTGTCTGCCTCGGTCAGCGCGGGGGCGGGCTGCAGGAAACGCGTGCCCACCGCAGTGGCTTGTGCCAGCCGCAGCTTGAGGTCGCGCACATCGCGGCAACCAATGGCCTTGGCAAAGCGCGTGACGCTGGCCTCACTCACCGCCGCCTTGCGTGCCAGTTCGTTGATGCTGGCTGCAGCCGCGCCGGCCAGATCCTCCAGGATCACCTGCGCCACCTTTTGCTCGGCCAGACGCAGCGACGGGCCGCGCTCGGCAATGCGGGTCAGGATGTCGAAGGTTGCTGTCATGGTCGGGGTGGCGGGCGGCACCGGTCATCGCCGGCAACGCATGTTACTTTATAACAAGGGTGAAATATCGTAATTTCAAGGCTATCATTACGTCAATTGAATTTTGACAGGGTGATGTCAGCGATGCGTGAAATAAAGTACCAGACCGGAATGATCGATCCGCTCAACAAGGCGCTGGGCCGTCTGGACGCACCGCTGACCCCATCCGAAGCTGCCCAGCCGGGCTGGAAACTGCTGGCCGAGGAACTCAGCCTGCCCGCCGCCGTGCTCTATGAAGAACGGCTCACGCACAACCTCTCGTGGATGCGCAATTTCATGGGCGCCTATGGCGTGCAGCTCGCGCCCCATGGCAAGACAACCATGGCGCCGAAGTTGTTCGCGCGCCAGCTCGCCGAGGGTGCCTGGGGTATCACGCTGGCCACTGCACAACAGACTGCTGCCGCTGCCGCACACGGTGTAAAGCGCGTGCTGATGGCGAATCAGTTGGTGGGGCGCCGCAATATGGAGATCGTGGCCGATCTGCTGCGCGATCCGGACTTCGAATTCTTCACACTGGTCGATTCGGCCGCGCTGACGGATCAGCTTGGCGCGTTCTTCCACGCACGTGGCCAGACACTTCAGGTGCTGCTCGAACTGGGCGTGGAAGGCGGTCGCACGGGCGTGCGCGACGCGGCGCAGCAGGCCGAAGTCCTCGCAGCGCTATCGCGCTGGCCCGATACGCTGGTGCTGGCGGGTGTGGAAGTTTATGAGGGCGTGCTGTCGCAGGAAGCCGATATCCGCCGCTTCCTGCAACGCACCGTCGCGGTCACGCGCGAACTGGCTGCGGCGGGCCGCTTCGGGCGTAGCCCGGTTGTGATGTCGGGCGCAGGCTCTGCGTGGTACGACGTGGTGGCCGAGGAATTTGCGCGCACCGAGATCGGTGCGCCGATCGACATCGTGCTGCGTCCGGGCTGCTACCTGACGCATGACGTGGGCATCTACCGCGCGGCGCAGGAGCGTATCCTGAGCAGTAATCCGGTGGCGCAGAAGATGCGCGAGGGATTGCTGCCCGCGCTGCAACTGTGGGCGTACGTGCAATCGATTCCCGAGCCGACACGCGCCATCATCGGCCTGGGCAAGCGCGATGCGGCGTTCGATGCCGGCATGCCGGTGCCCGCGCAGATCTACCGTCCGGGCACGGAAGCGCCGATGGCGACGGCGGCGCACTGGAAGGTGACCGGGATGATGGACCAGCACGCCTATCTCGAAATCGAAGCTGGCGACGATATCCGCGTCGGCGATATGATTGCCTTCGACATTTCGCATCCATGCCTGACGTTCGACAAGTGGCGCCATATCCCCGTGCTGGATGGCCAGTTGCGCGTCATCGACATCGTGCAAACCTTCTTCTGAACCGGGAGCGGCACGCGACATGAGCATCGACATTCTTGCCTACGGCGAACCGCTGGTGGAGTTCAACCAGCAGCCAGACGACCCCTCGCGCTACCTGCAGGGCTTCGGTGGCGATACCTCCAATTTTGCGATTGCCGCCGCGCGGCAGGGCGCCAGCGCCGGCTTCGTCGGCGCAGTGGGCAGCGACAGCTTCGGCGAGCGCCTGCTGGCACTCTGGACGCATGAGCGTGTGGATACCCGCCACGTGCACATCGACACGGCCTCTCCAACCGGCGTCTATTTCGTCTCGCACGACAATCACGGCCATCGTTTCGATTACCTGCGCGCGGGCTCGGCATCGAGCCGCTATCACCACGACCAGTTGCCGCTGGCGGCCATCGCACAGGCTCGCTACCTGCATCTCTCCGGCATCAGCCTGGCCATCAGCACGAGCGCCTGCGACGCAGGGCTGGCCGCGATGGAACACGCGCGCAAGGCCGGCGTGCAGGTCTCGCTCGATACCAACCTGCGGCTGCGCCTGTGGTCCCTGGCCCGCGCGCGCGGCATCATGCGCGAGGCGTTTGCGCTGACCGATGTCTGCCTGCCAAGCTGGGACGACATCACCGTGCTCACCGGCCTCGACGACCGCGATGCCATCGTCGATCACCTGCTCGCCTGCGGCGTGAAGATCATTGCGCTGAAACTGGGCGAGGAGGGCAGCTATGTGGCCACGCCCGAATCACGCGCACTGGTGGCGCCGTATCCGGTGAAGCCGCTCGATGCCACGGGCGCGGGTGACTGCTTTGGCGGCAGCTTTATCGCGCGGCTGGCCGCCGGCGCCGATCCATTCGAGGCGGCTCGCTATGCCAATGTGGCCGCAGCACTCTCGACCACCGGCTATGGCGCCGTGGCGCCGATCCCGCATGCAGACACCGTGCTCGCCCGGCTGGAACAAAACATCTCCGTGATTGCCTGACCTTTCATCGTCGGGTCCAGACACTCATCGAACAATCGCTCAATCGAATTCATACGTCATGCAAATCCAACCCTCTCCGCTACTCGCCCGCCTGACCAACGTCCCGGTGATCCCGGTGCTGGAGTACCACTCGGTGGAGGAAGCCCTGGCCGTCAGCGAGGCGCTGGTCGCCGGTGGCCTGCCCATGCTCGAAATCACGCTGCGCACGCCGGTGGCGCTGCAGGCCATGGAGGCGGTGGCGAAGGCCTTGCCGCAGGCCGTGGTGGGTGCCGGCACGGTACTGACGCTGGAGCAACTGCACGCCGTGCGCGATGCGGGCGCGCAGTTTGCCGTGTCGCCGGGCTTGACGCAGAAACTGGCGGAAGGCGCGCAGGGCGCCGGGATTTCGCTGTTGCCGGGTGTGGCCACGGCCAGCGAAGCCATGTTCGCGCTGGAGTCGGGCTTCTCGTTCCTGAAGTTCTTCCCGGCCGAAGCGGCTGGCGGCGTGCCGATGCTGAAGTCACTCTACGGTCCGCTCTCGCAATTGAAGTTCTGCCCGACCGGCGGCATCGACCTGGCCAAGGCATCCACCTATCTGGCGCTGCCCAACGTGGTGTGCGTTGGTGGATCGTGGGTGGTGCCGAAGGATGCGGTCGCAGCCAAGGACTGGGGTCGCATCCGCAAGCTGGCGGAAGAGGCAGCGCAACTTCGCAAAGCCTGATAGCCGTTCGGGATCTCCGTATCGGTAAAAAATACAAACGCCGCACGGATTGACGCGCGCGTTGGGCAATGCAAAAAGGGCGCCAGTGGCGCCCTTTCTTCCTTCAAGTCTGCGAGGGGATTACTTCGACTTCTCGGCCGAGTTTTCGAGCTTCTGGCCACCCTTCTGCACGTCCTGCCCAAGGCCGGACATCGTGTTGCAACCTGCCATCAGCGTGGCAACCAGTACGCACCAGATCCATCCTTTCTTCATCAGTGGCTCCTTTCAGGGATAGTAGGAAGTGGGCACATTTTATCGTCGCCCCACCCACTGTCGATGCATGATGTGTGCCAATGTGTAAATACGAAAATCTCTGACAGACGGTCCCGTCCATATCGGGTTAGGGCGCGAGCAGACGCCGCGCGCGTTCCGCCACGGCCATATGCGTCTGCGCCAGCCACGTGGCGGGAAAAGGCTGGGCCAGCAGGTATCCCTGCATGCTGTCGCAGCCCCAGCCGCGAATGATGTCGAGCTGGGCCTGCGTTTCGAGTCCCTTGGCACACACCGTCGTGCCCTGGGCTTTCGCCCACACGCAGGCCGCCTGCAGCCTGGCCGAGAGGTCGGGGTGCAGGTGAGCGCTGCCAAGGTGGCGCGCATCGAGCATCACCATGTCCGGGCGCGTCAGCGTCAGCGCGCGACGGCTGGTCGCATCATCCGTGAAGTCGGCCAATGCGATGCCGATGCCGCCGTCGCGCAGCCGCTGGGCCTTTTCGGTGGTGACGTGGGAGTCCGGTACGATGCCGACCGGCACCTCGACGCAGATCTGGCCGGGCGGCAGGCCGCACGCGTCGATGGCGCGGCGTAGCATGCAGATCGTATCGTCGGCCTGCAATTGCGAACTCGTGGCCAGTAGCGTGAACTGCATCGGTCCGATCGACGCGGTTTCGCAAATCAGCTGCAGCAACTGCTGCAATGTCCAGCCGCCGATTTCGTTGATCAGGCCCAGCGTTTCGACGGCGGGCATGAAATCCTGTGGCGCCACGCGGCCCAGCACGGGATGCTGCCAGCGTAGCCGCACGGTGTAGGCCGTGATGACGCCTGAAGAGAGCAGGGCGCGCGGCTGCAACTGCAGGCTCATCTCGCCCCGGCCGATGGCGCCGGGCAGTGCCGCCAGGAGCGTGGCCAGACGCGGCGTGGCAGGCTGGATAGCGGTGTGGATGCCATCGCCGCCGCGCTTGTTCACCTGCAGCATCGCGTCGAAGGCCAGTTGCAGATGTCGCTCCACCCCCGTGTCCGGTTGATCGACCGCGCCGCCGATACTGCAGGACAGGAACACCTCGAAGCCGTCCACGTGGTACGGACGCGTCAGCGCGCTCGCAATCAACTGGCTGAGGTCGCGGACATGGTGCGCGCCGTCGGCCTCGGCATCAGCGTCCGGCAACAGGCATGCCAGACCCAGATCGGCCGGCCCAAGCCAGTGCATGGCCACCGGCATCGCGGCCACGCTGGCCACGCGCGACTTCACCTGGGCGCGCAGCGCGTGAACGCGGTTTGGACCTATGGTGTCGCAAGCATGTGCAAAGCGATCCAGCCGGATCACCAGCACCGCAAGGGAGTGCGTCGCCCCGAACTGGGCACGATGCTCCTCGAGCGCGGCAAGGAAGGATGCCGGCTGCAGGGCGCCACCCGGCGTGTCGGCGGAACGGTCCTCGTCCGCACCTTCGCCGCGTGGCGGATTGGCGTGGCGATCAGGATCCATTGATGAGTGATGCTGGCGCGTTCATCTGTATCGAATTGGCCGGCGATACCCGGACTGCATTCCCGTTCATACGTCATACGGTGGCGCTCTAGTGGCGCCACTCGTTCTCAATGCTGGTTGGTTTGTTGTGACTTTGCGGCCCCGTGGATACCGGCGCCTCGCTGTTCAGCCAGATCATAAGTCAGGCCCGAGCAGATTCGGAAAACTGCTATGCCGAGGTGCGTGGGGCGCCGCACCGATATTTGATTTCTCGCAACGGCCCCAAAGTTGTAGCGGTTGTTGTCTTGACCGTCGCCGTTGAATCGCGATATTCGCGCGAGGGAGCCGTGACGTGCGAAATGAGAAAAACGAAAAAACGGGCGCATGAGGCGCCCGTTTTTTTCTGGTTTTGGCTTTGGCTACGCGTCAGCCCGTGGTCTCAGGCTCGGGGCCATCGTCCGGTGGCACGCGGGATGCCAATACCTTGTCGATCCGCTTGCCGTCCATGTCGATAATCTCGAATTTCCACTCTCCCCACTGCACCGCGTCAGCCGTCATCGGCAACCGGCCCAGCAGCAGCAGGAGCATGCCCGACAGCGTGTGATACCGCTCCTTGTCCTCTTCGGGCACGGCACGCAGGCCGATCCGGTCCTTCAGTTCGGGGATCGGAATCAAACCATCGAGCAGCCACGAGCCATCGTCGCGCTGCACGGCCCATTCTTCGCCAGCGGTTTCCGTCTTGAACTCGCCGGTAATCGCTTCAATCAAATCCTGCAGCGTGACCAGGCCGAGCACCTCGCCGTATTCGTCGATAACAAACGCGATCTGGCCACCGGAGGACCGGAAGTTCTCCAGCAGTTCCATGCCGGTAACGCTCTCTGGCACGAAGACAGCGGCCTGCAGCACGGCGGTCAGGTCCGCTTTCTCGCCGCGCAGGCGCCGCGCCAGCAATTGGCGGGCGCTGACCACGCCAAGAATGTCGTGCATGCCGCCCCGGACCACGGGAAAGCGCGAATGATCGGATTCCTCGATGCGGCGCAGGTTTTCTTCCTCGGTGGACTCCATGTCGAGGTAGACCACGTCGCCGCGCGGCACCATCAACGAAGCGAGTTGGCGGTCATCCAGCCGGAACACGTTGCGCACCATCGTGTGCTCGTGATGCTCGATCACGCCCGCTTCGGAGCCTTCCACCAGCAGCGCGTGGATTTCTTCCTCGGTCACGGCGGGGCCGCGGTCCATCTTGACGCCAAGCAGGCGCAACACGAGCTGCGTGGAGCCCGACAGCAGCTTGACGAACGGCGTGGAAGCCACGGCCAGGAATGCGATGGGGCGGGCCACGAGACGCGCAATCTTCTCGGGTGCCATCTGTCCCAGGCGCTTGGGCACCAGTTCGCCCAGCACAATCGAGAAATAGGTCAGGCCCGCCACGACAATTGCCGTCGCGGTGTAGCCGGCCGTCGTGGCCGGCAGGCCGAAGCCCTGCAGCCAGAGTCCCAGCGGCGAGGCAAGGGCGGATTCGCCGACCACACCGTTGAGCACGCCGATGGATGTGATGCCGATCTGGACAGTGGACAGGAAGCGGGTGGGGTCTTCGCCGAGCTTGACGGCCTCCATCGCACCGCGATCGCCGTCCTCGATCAGGCGCTGCAGCCGGGCCCTGCGGGCCGTGACAAGCGCGATTTCGGACATGGCGAAAAGGCCGTTCAGCAGAATGAGTGCCAGCAGTATGGCAATTTCCATCAGGATGCGCGCCCTGTGCGCGCGGGAATTGAAAAATCAGAGCATACCATCGGCATGTGACCGACCCTGCGTGCTGTGCCCAACACATCACGCGATAAAAGGGCGTTTGCAAGCACGCACAAATCATGCCGGCAGCGGTTTGACATCGCGATCCACGATCGGTCCCGCCGTGGTACGTGCCATGCGCAGTGCGTAGTTTCCGTCGAGCCGGGTCCAGAATTCATCCGATGTGCCGAAAAATCGTGCCAGCCGCAGTGCGGTCTCCGGAGAGATCGCGCGGTTGCCGGCCACGATGCTCTCGACCCTCTGCACCGGTACGCGCAACGCTACGGCAAGGCCACGCGAATCGAGACGGTTCGGCAGCATGAACTCGCGGTGCAGGATGGTGCCGGGCGGGACGGGCCAGATCGGCTCGCCGGTGGCCAATGGCCTGAAATCCGTATGGAATAGCTTGTCGCGTGGGATCGGCATCATTCGTCCTCCGGATCGCAGGCCGCGATGGCCACGTCCCAGGCGCCGTCGTTGGCGTAGCGGAACTGCACCTGCCACCCCGAGTCGACCCGCAGATGCCAGTGGCCACGATGACGCCCGCGCATGGGCCCGAGCCGGTTGGCGGGCGACGCCAGCAGGTCCGTCAGCGATGCCGCGGCATCGAGCATGTCGAGCTTGCGGCGCGCGGCCTGCTGGATGGGAATCGGTAGTGTGTAGACGAAATGGCCGTGGAACACGGCAGCGGTGGCCTTGTTGGCGAGGGTACGGATCATGGGCGGGCGGTTCGATGAAGGGTTGGTGAGGGAGTCCCCATCCTAGGTCGGCCGCAACCCGAACGATATGGGACGATTCTGAAAGCCAGCCGAATTCCGAACCGGCGATCAGACCGGCCTTGACGATGCCGCGTGAATCAATACGATTACCTGCCAGGTAGTCGCCGTACGGCCACCGGCATGCTGAAATGGACGCCATGGAAACGCTCACACCCAACTCCGAGACCGCCATCGATTTTCCGGACATGCTGCGCTATTGGCGTGGCAAACGCGGCTACAGCCAGCACGCGTTGTCGCAGGTAGCCGGGGTGTCGCAGCGGCACATCAGCTTTCTGGAGTCCGGGCGTGCCCGCCCCAGCCGCGAGATGGTGCTGGCGTTGGCCGATCGCCTGGCCGTGCCGCTTCGCCAGCGCAACCGGCTGTTGCTGGCGGGCGGCTTCGCGCCCGCCTACAGCGAACACGCACTGGCCTCGCCGCCGATGGAAATGGTGCGCCACGCCATCGGACTGATCCTGTCCAAGCAGGAGCCGTATCCCGCCGTGGTGCTCGACCGCTTCTGGTATCTCGTGGATGCCAACCAGGCGTATCGCCGCATGCTCGGCAAGCTGATGGCGGGCCGACGCGTGGCGACGCTTGATGGTTCCGAGGGTGGTCGCATCAATCTCATGCTGGCTGTATTCGACCCCGACGGCCTGTGGCCGCTCATCGAGAACGCCCGGCAGGTGGGGCGCTACCTGCTGCGGCGGGTGGCGCAGGAGCTGCAGGTGCAGGCCCATGACCAGACCGCCCGCGCGATCTTCGAGCGGATTGCGGCGTGGCATCCGGACATGGTCGGCCCGGGCGGCGTATTGCTGGGCGAAGACGACGCTGCCGAAGGCCCGTTGCCGCCCGTGTTGCCCGTCGTCGTGCGCACGGGCGATTTCCACATCTCCCTGTTCTCGACGCTGACCACGCTTGGCATTCCGCAGGACATCACGTTGCAGGAGTTACGGATCGAATGCTTTTACCCTGCCGATGACGCCACCCGTCACGTGTTCGAGGCGCTGGCCACCGAGGCCTGAAATGACGCCGCTGTCATAAAAGCACAACCGTGCTACTATCGCCGGGCCGTTGCTGCCCCGGTTTTTCGGGCGCCTGCAGCGGCATCGTTACGTCTTCAGGGCGGGGTGAAAGTCCCCACCGGCGGTATGTGGAAACCATTGCAAGATGCGTTGCCACGAGCCCGCGAGCGCCCGCACTCCCGTGCGGGGTCAGCAGATCTGGTGAGATGCCAGGGCCGACGGTCATAGTCCGGATGAAAGAAGATGGGCGGAATCCGCACGGTGCGTGCGTGCGCGCGGAGCATTGGCCCGGGCTTTGCCATGGGGCGGTGCTGCGCGTGCGCCGGCTGCCGTGCGGTTGCCGCTTGATCGTTCCCCTGAAACGCCCTTGAACTGATTTGCACGGAGCGTTTCACCAATGCTGACTCTCAACAAGACCCCCGGTATCCCCGAAGTTTCCTCAGAACTGGCTGACGATGCCGACCCGCGTCCGCTCGCCGAGCGTATCGCCCAGGCCCTCGATGCCATGCGCGAAGGCCGTCCCGTCGTGCTGCTGGACGACGACGACCGTGAAAACGAAGCCGACCTGATCCTTGCCGCCGAGCGGCTGACCCAGTCCAACATGGCGATGATGATCCGCGAATGCAGCGGCATCGTCTGCCTGTGCCTGACCGCCGACAAGGTGCGCGACCTGGGCCTGCGTCCGATGGTCGAGAACAACCGCAGCCAGTACGGCACGGCGTTCACGGTGTCGATCGAGGCACGCGAAGGCGTGAGCACCGGTGTCAGCGCAGCGGATCGCATCACGACGATCCAGGCCGCCATTGCCGATGGCGCGGGCACAGACGCGGTGGTCAGCCCTGGCCACGTGTTTCCGCTGGTGGCTGTGGATGGTGGCGTGCTCCAGCGTCGTGGCCATACCGAAGGCTCGGTGGAGCTGGCGCGCATGGCTGGCCTGTCGCCGGCTGCGGTGCTGTGCGAACTGATGAATCCGGACGGTACGATGGCACGCCGCGCCGAGGCGCTGGTGTTTGCCCAGACGTATCAGTTGCCGATTCTGACGATTGCCGACCTCGTGGCCTGGCGCGAAATCCACGGCTGATCTGGCGCAATAGCAGGCGAAAATCGCACGGAATCCGCGCGCGGGTATTGCCCCCATGGGTAATTCCGCGCGTCACGGGCTGTTGTGATGGTTCCATGCTGTGCGAAAATCCGGGGCTTCTTTCCCGTCTTGACGAGGGTACTCCCCGATGTTCTCCCGCATGCTTGCACGCGCGACCCTGCTCGTTGGCGCGTGTTTCAGTTTCGTGGCCCATGCCGAATCCACCGGTGCGGCGCCTTTCAATTCCAACGCAGTGCGTCCTGCAGCGGCTGCCGGTCTGTATCAGTGCAAAGGCCCGAGCGGCGGCACCGTGTTTCGTGCCTCACCGCGTGAAGACTGTGTCCTGCTGGCTTCGCCCGATCCCGGCGCGCCCGATCCCCGGCGTTGGGTGCCCCTGATGGGTGGCAATGGCGTGGTGTCCTATCTCGATCAGGAATCGATTCGTCGGCGTGGCACCGAGGTAGGTGTGGCGCTGGTCCACAATGCGCCGCCCGGCGTCATCAAGACCGCCAGCGGCGACACGATCCGTTCGTCGCTGAAACGCATGGTGTTCAACTGCGCCACCTCGATGTATGCCGTGATCGAGCAAACGCTCTACAACAAGCGCTACGCACGCGGTGAGTCGCTCTATACGATACGGGGCCCACAGGCCGGCATGCCGATGCCGGCTGCGTCAGGTACCCTGGCGGGCGATCTGGTGACCCGGCTCTGTCACTGAGTTCGAGTCTTGCAGCGGGTGGCACGTCTCGCGCGCCGCCCGCGTCCTGCCACTATTCAACGTTCAACGATTGTCATTCGCCAACGTGACGCGCCTTCCAGGTGCCGTTGGACTGCTTGCAGAACCAGCCCGACCACGCCTCGGTGGCGCTGCCGCGCTTGAGTTCGGACTTCAGCCGGCGGCACGTCTGGCCCTTGTCGGTGCGCGTTTCCACGGGGCTGATCGTGCCATCCACCGCCTGGCGGCGGTTCTCGGCCGGGTAGTGCCACTCCACGGCCTTGTTGTCCTCGGTATCCACCAGCGCGGTGCGCACGGACTTCTGCAACGATGCCGCTTCCTTCTGCGTGAGCGTGCCGATGATGCTGCCGGACAGGTAATTCTCGAAATACGCGAACGCGGACGGTGAAGCGGCCACGAGCAGGGCGGCAAGGCTGGCGGCTACGGCGATGCCACGGGGTCGGCGAACGTTCATGACGGTTTCCTTGTTGGTGATGGAAGTCGACAACTGACGCTGGCGATTGTAGACGCCTGTCGCGGCGTGCGGTGGATTCCAGCGCACAGCCTTGACCTCGCCTGCCATCGGAACATGCTCGAAATCCTCCGCGGCGTGCATGCTCCATGCGTGTCTTTTGCCGCCAAAGCCATATGGCGAGCGGCTTTCACCCCACTGGTGAGACATTTTGTTGCAAACGTTGCGGCGCCGAAACGTGACTTTTAAGGCTCGAATTGTTAAGGTTCCGGCTCGCATTGCAACAATCCGGACAAGTCACCGCGACGTTGTCGTCCGTCTTCCATGGCCTAACCTTGGATGATGCGTAGCGCAACAGATCAGGTGCTGGTCCGTCTCTTGCTAAAAGTTGTCGCTGAACCATCGCTTGTCGTCATCGTTGTATCCACGTTGAAGTTTCCTGACGCATTCCGGTGCGGCCGCGTCGTCCGGCTGCCTGTTTCCCCGCTAACCCGATCACCGGCCTTCATGACCGCACATCCCACGTCGTTCCATTCCGCCCAACGCCAGACGGTAGCGCCCGCGCGCCGTTCATCCGGCAGAGGGGGAGCACTGGGGCGATGGATTGGTGGCGGCATGCTGGCCGTGATGGCCCTGACCGCGCACGCCTTCGACTTCGAGACGGTGGCGGCGCGTGCACGGCAACTCTCGGCCTCGCCGTACAAGCCCGCCAAGGCACAGGAACTGCCGCGCGAGTTGAAGGAGCTGTCCTACGAGCGTTACCGCGAGATCGAGTACAAGCCCGAGCGGTTTGCATGGCGCGGTGCGCGATTGCCCTTCGAGATTTCGTTCTTCCATGAGGGCATGGTGTTCGACCAGCCCGTGAAGATCAACGAGGTGGTGAGCGGCAGCGTGCGCGAGTTTCGCTTCGATCCGGCCGCGTTCAACTACGGTTCGCACAAGGTAGACCCGGCCAAGCTCAAGGGGCTGGGCTTTGCTGGCTTCCGGCTGATGTATCCGCTGAACCAGGGCAAGCGCAAGGACGAACTTGCATCGTTCCTCGGTGCGAGCTACTTCCGCGCACTGGGCAAGGACCAATGGTACGGGTTGTCGGCACGCGGCGTGGCCGTGGATACCGCACTTAATTCCGGCGAGGAGTTTCCGCGCTTTGTCGAATACTGGATCGAACGTCCTTCGGCCAACGACAAGCAGCTGACGATCTACGCGCTGATGGATTCGCGACGCATCAGCGGTGCCTACCGGTTTGTCATCAAACCTGGCGACGAGACCGTGATGGAAGTGAAGTCGCGCCTGTTCCTGCGCGAGCACGTCACCAAGCTGGGTCTGGCGCCCCTGACCAGCATGTACCTGTTCGGCGAGAACCAGCCGTCTGGCAGCGCCGACTTCCGCCCCGAGGTGCACGACTCCGACGGACTCTCCGTGCAACTGGGTACGGGCGAGTGGATCTGGCGCCCGCTGGTCAATCCCAAGCGGCTGCTGGTGACCTCGTTCGGTGCCACCAATCCGCAGGGTTACGGCCTGATGCAGCGCGATCGCAGCTTCGACAGCTATCAGGAAATCGGCTCGTGGTACGAGCGCCGGCCGAGCGCGTGGGTGGAACCAAAGGGCAACTGGGGTGCGGGCCGCGTCGAGCTGGTGCAGATTCCCACGCCGGACGAGACCAACGACAACATCGTGGCGTTCTGGGTGCCCGAGAATCCGCCCAAGCCAAAGCAGGCATTCGATTACGAGTACCGCCTCAAATGGCAGAAGGACGGCGAGAACCTGCCGCCGCTGTCGTGGGTGACACAAACGCGCCGGGGCCAGGGGCTCACGCGCAAGCAGGACGACACCAGCTTCTCGCTGGTGGTGGATTTCGAAGGACCGGCTTTCAAGAAGCTGGCCGACGATGTACGGCTCAATCCGGTGGTGTCCGCGGATGCCAACGGCGAGCTGCTGAAAACAATAGTTCAGCGTAACGAAGCCACGGGTGGCTGGCGCATGACGATGTTCATGCGGCGCAAGGACGAGAGCAAGCCGGTTGAGTTGCGCGGCTACCTTCGCAACGGCAATACAACCCTATCCGAGACATGGAGCTACATCCTACCTCCAGGCTGAAGCAGCGCCCGGCTCAGGCGGCCGCGGCATGCGAGCGCTATGTCGATCGCTTGCCGGTCTCGCCGGAACTCCGTGGCGAACTGCTGGCCGACACCCCGAAGCACGTCATCTCGACCGTGCCTGCCGAAGGCATCGAAGTGCCCTCGGCCATGATGGAATTGCAGGCGCGGCTCGCTGGCCGCGACCCGAAGGACAAGGACGCTACCGAATTGGATGCGCGCAGTACCCCGGGTGGGAGCACCTACGCTTCGGTCGGCCGTCGTTTCTCGATGGCCTATGGCAACCCCCAGATCGATGGCGAACCGCTGCTCGAACGTCACGACGACGGCACCGTGCGTGTCCATACGGGGCCGGAACCCGAGCGTGCATCGATGGTGCCCCGCCAATGGCCGCCGCATATCGTATGGGGCGGCATCCGCAATGGCTGGCGAAAGCTGATGGGCCGCTCGCCGGTGCCGGAGACCTGGGACACGCTGCATGATGGTCCCGATGCCGAGGGCAAGTGGCATCCCGCCGGCTCGCATCGCCGCTGGGTGCTGCTCGTGCTGGTGGTGATCCAGACCATCACCGCCACCTACTTCATGTCGAATGTGCTGCCGTACCACGGCGCCGATCCGCTCGAAGTGGCGATCCTCACCTTGTTCGCCATTCTGTTCGCCTGGGTGTCCGCCGGTTTCTGGACCGCCATGATGGGCTTCCTCGTCCTGGCAAAGGGTGGCGACAAGCATCTGATCTCGCGTACCGCCGCGACCGATGCGCCAATCGATGCATCCGCGCGCACGGCCATCATCATGCCGATTGCGAACGAGGATGTGACGCGTGTGTTCGCAGGGTTGCGCGCCACGTACGAATCGCTCGAACGGACCGGCGAACTGCAGCATTTCGATTTCTTCGTACTGTCCGATAGCGGCAATCCGGACCTTCGCACGGCGGAGCACGATGCGTGGATGGAACTGTGCCGCGCCGTGGGTGGTTTTGGCCGCGTGTTCTATCGCTGGCGCCGTCATCGCGTGAAGCGCAAGACCGGCAACGTGGCGGACTTCTGCCGCCGCTGGGGCAGCAAGTATCGGTACATGATCGTGCTCGATGCCGACAGCGTCATGAGTGGCGACTGCCTAGCCACGCTGACGCGCCTGATGGAAGCCAATCCGGGCGCCGGCATCATCCAGACCGCACCGCTGGCCGTGGGGCGCGATACGCTCTACGCACGCGTGCAGCAGTTCTCGACGCGCGTCTACGGTCCGTTGTTCACGGCGGGGCTGCACTACTGGCAACTTGGTGAGTCGCACTATTGGGGCCACAACGCCATCATCCGTATCAAGCCGTTCATGGAGCATTGCGGACTGGCGCCACTGCCGGGCAAGGGGCCGCTCTCGGGCGAAATCCTCTCGCACGATTTCGTCGAGGCGGCGATGATGCGTCGCGCAGGGTGGGGCGTGTGGATTGCCTACGACTTGCCAGGTTCGTTCGAAGAACTGCCGCCGAACCTGCTCGATGAGGTGAAACGTGATCGCCGCTGGTGCCAGGGTAACCTGATGAACTTCCGGCTGTGGATGAAACAGGGCTTCCATGCCGTGCACCGCGCCGTGTTCCTGACGGGCATCATGGCCTATGTCTCGGCGCCGCTCTGGTTCCTGTTCCTGCTGCTGTCCACGGCTGCGCTGGCCAAGCATGCACTGGTGCCGCCGGAGTATTTCACCAAGCCTTACCAGTTGTTCCCGACCTGGCCCGAATGGCATCCCGAGAAGGCGTTGGCGCTGTTCTCGGCCACGGCGACATTGCTGTTCCTGCCGAAACTGTTCAGCGTGATTCTGTTGCTCAAGGATGCGAAGCAGTACGGGGGTCCGGTGCGCTTGTTCCTCAGCATGTTGATCGAGATGGCGCTGTCGGCACTGCTGGCGCCCACGCGCATGCTGTTCCATACGAAGTTCGTGATCGCGGCCTACAGCGGGTGGGGCATCTCATGGAAATCGCCGCCGCGCGAGGATGCCGAGACCCATTGGGGCGAGGCGTTCCGCCGACACGGCTGGCACACGGTGCTGGGCATTGTCTGGGGCGCCGGCGTGTACTGGCTGAGCCCGGGCTTCATCTGGTGGCTGCTGCCGATCGTCGGGTCGCTGGCGTTGTCGATTCCCTTGTCGGTCATGCTGTCACGCGTGCCACTGGGCCGTGCAGCACGCCGTGCGGGGCTGTTCATGATCCCGGAAGAAACGCTGGTGCCGCGCGAGATCGTCGAGACGCAGCAGCATGTGGAAAGCGCGCAGCACACGCCGGGGTTTGTCGATGCCGTGGTGGACCCCGTGACCAATGCGCTGATGTGCGCCACGGCCACCGCGCGGACGATCCAGCCCGAGCCGGCCCGATTGCAGCATGCCTCGCTGGTGCAGCATGCGTTGACCAATGGCCCGGGATCGCTGTCGCCGGCCCAGAAGCATGTGTTGCTGGGCGATCCGTTTGCGCTGTCGAAGCTGCACGAACTCGTATGGGGATCGCCGCTCGCGGACAGCGCGTGGAAGGAGACCCGGGTACTGTTGCGCCGCGCGCCGAACGTGCTGCCGCTACGGCCACGCCCGCTCTGACGCGGGTGTCCACAAGAAGAACGGCAGGCCAGTGGCCTGCCGTTTTTTATGGGTGCGTGGGGATTGACGGACGCGTTTTAAACGCCTGACGCAGGGGCGCTAACGCAGCGCGGACACGCAGATCGGCGCGTTGATGTAGACGTCGCCCACACGGCGTTCGCCGCGGTCGTTCCGCGTCATGTAGCGGAACATCATGCTCACGCCGATCTTGGTCAGGATTTCCACGTCGCGGTTCGCGCAGATGTTGCGCTGGAGCGGGGCGGCGTAGTTCACCTCGAAGCTGGCGAGGTCCAGCATCGGCCCGCGATAGTTGGTCAGCTCCAGTTGGAACAGCACGTGCTTGCCCGGAATCGACTGGCAGCGGCGCAGCCGCGTTTCGCCGTCGATCTCGATGGGCAACGCGTCATTGAGCTGCCGGCAGGCGCGCGCCAGGACGCTGTCAGGACGATTCGTGCTGCGCAGCAATTCGGGCACACCGGCCGCACCGGTGTTCTGGCCGGTGGCGGCGCCCTTGAGCATGCGTGAGAGTGCTTCGGCTTCGTCAACCACCACGGGCGCGGGTGACGAGGCGGGTGCCACGGCTGCGGGCCTGCCAGGCGCGGCCCATGCGGGCAGCGGCGGCAAGGCTGCTAAGGCAACCAGGCTGAGCGAGGCTATAAACGGCTTGGATCGTATGGTCATGCAGGATAACGGTGCCGGGGACGGGTCCCGTGATCCGTCTTCCGCGATGCGTCTGACTGCTTGGTCTGGATAACATCCGTACCGACAGGCAGGCATTGTACCCTCCACCTTGGCACACGTGAAAGCCGCGCCACACATGGATTTGCATGGTCGGAATGGTTGAGGCGGAATTTCCACGGTACTTGCAGCGGCTTGACGGATGGACCGCTACACGTTCCCGCGCTGTGCAACAATTGCGCCCAGACTTTCCGGAATCCTTTCATGACGTTCCATACGGGCGCGCCTTCCTCGGCGCGCTTTCCGCTCTGGCTGCTGATCTGCGCGTCGCTGACAGCCATCGCACCGCTTTCCATCGACATGTACCTGCCGGCCTTCCCGGCACTGGCGGCAGACCTGCGTACCGATATCGGACAGGTGCAACTCACGCTCGGCACGTTCCTGGTGGGGTTGGCAATCGGGCAGGCGTTCTATGGGCCGATCAGCGATCGCTACGGACGCAAGGCGCCGCTCTATGTTGGCTTGACGCTGTACGGCCTGGCCGCTGCAGGTTGTGCGCTGGCATCGAGCGTGGAGTCTCTGATGCTGTGGCGCTTCTTGCAGGCGCTCGGTGGATGCACCGGGCTGGTGGTGTCGCGTGCAGTGATCCGCGACCGGCTGGAAGCCCGCGAGTCGGCGCGCGCGTTCTCGTCGCTGATGCTGGTGATGGGGCTGGCGCCTATCCTCGCACCGCTGATCGGCGGGGCAGTGCTCGCGGCGGCCGGCTGGCGCGCGATCTTCTGGATCCATTGCGGCGCTGCTGTCCTGCTGCTGTGGTTCGTCCATTCGCGCATGGAAGAGTCGCTCGATCCGCAACGGCGCCGCACGCTGCATCCCGGCACGGTGCTGCGCGGTTACTGGGAACTGCTGCGCGATCGGGAATTCCTGGGCTATTCGCTGTCGGCTGGCTGCGTGCAGGGCGGCATGTTCGCCTATATCGCGGGCTCGCCGTTTGTGCTGATCGAACTGCATGGCATCGATCCCTCCCACTACGGCTTTGTCTTTGGCGCGAATGCGTTCGGCCTGATCGCGATGTCGCAGGTCAACGCACGACTGGTGCGTGCACGCGCGCTCGATGACATATTGCGTACGGCCCTGTTTGCACCGTGCATCGCGGGCCTGGTGCTGGCCGCGACGGCGCTGCTCGGTCTCGCTTCATTGCCGGTGCTGCTGTGCTGCTTCTTCGTGTTTCTCGCCGGACTTGGCTGCATCACGCCCAATGCTTCGGCATTGGCACTGTCGCGTCAGAGCCATCGCGCAGGCACGGCCTCGGCGCTGATGGGTACGCTGCAATTCGGCTTCGGCACGATAGCGGGCGCGGCAGTCAGCGTCTGGCACGACGGCACGGCGTTGCCGCTGGCCGTCGTGATGGCGATCTGTGGAAGCGGCGCCGTCCTGCTGCGCCTGTATGGACGAGCTGGCCTGCAGCCGCAACCTCACTGACGACTTCGGGCGGGATTCAGGCCGCCTGGTTGGCGGGTTGCGCAGGCGCCATCGGCACGGCTGGCGAGTTCTGCATGACCACGACCTGTGCCGGCATCGGCGCGGCAAATCCGGCCTGGCCAAACGTGTCGCGAATCGTGCGGTTGGTATCGAAATAGACCTGCCAGTAGTGATCGTTATGGCAGAACGGCCGGACGGCCAGCACGGGCCCCACGAGCGTGAATTCAAGGATCTCGACTTCCACGGCTGGGTCAGGCAGCACGTTGGGAATCGCGGCAATCTTTTCCTTGAGCAGCGCGGTGGCCGCTGCCACATCGGTGGAGCCGGCCAGTTGCGCTTTCAGTTCCACGCGCCGGAACGCATTGGCCGTGAAGTTCTGGATCGTGTCCGAGAAAATCTTGTTGTTGCCGACCACGGTCATGACGTTGTCGGGGGTATTCATCGAGGTGGCGAACAGTCCGATCTCCACCACCGTGCCGGTGACGCCGCCGATGGTGACGAAGTCGCCGACCTTGAACGGCCGCAGTACCACCAGAAACGCGCCTGCTGCGAAGTTCGCCATCAGCCCTGACCATGCCATGCCGATGGCGACGCCCGCCGCAGCAATCAGTGCGGCAAACGTGGTGGTCTGGATGCCGAAGTAACCGAGGATGCCAATTACCAGCACCACGTTCAGCGTGACGGTGACAATCGATCCGACATAGCGCAGCAGGGTGGGATCGACGCTTTGCTTGGCCAGCGATTTCTGCACCAGCCGCACCACGAAATGAATCAGCCAGCGGCCCACGACCCAGAATGCCAGGGCAGCGAGAATCTTGACCCCGAATACTGTGGCGTAGCCGTAAATGATGTCGCGGATGCTTTGCAGCGAGGTGGTATCCATGAGACACGCTCCAGTTTTGACGGGCAGGAAAAAACCAGGGACGGCGAAAGAGAAAACGCTGTCGGGAATGTCAGGATTGCGAGACACGCCTGTTGCGGCGTTTGGGGAGGGGCAAGGGCATTATTGGACGCGCGGGCCCGAAAGTTCAAGTCAAACTTTGTGATGTCGGCGTTGCTGCGCGACCGGCGTTCAGCGCGATGTGCCGGTCGCGCGTGTCATCGGAAACGTCTTACCAGTTCGTCTCCCGCTCTGGCGTGGCCGAGATGCGGTGCAGGGTCAGGTCGGCGCCGTTGAATTCTTCCTCGGCATCGAGACGAATGCCGACGAACTTCTTCAGCGCGCCATAGACCAGCGTGCCGCCTACAACTGCCACGATGATGCCCGCCAGCGTGCCGGTGATCTGCGACACCAACGATACGCCGCCCATGCCGCCCAGCATGCGCGTGCCGAAGATGCCCGCCGCGATGCCGCCCCACGCGCCGCAGAGGCCGTGCAGCGGCCAGACGCCGAGCACATCGTCGATATGCCACTTGTTCTGCGCCAGCGTAAACAGATAGACGAACAGCAGTCCGGCCACCGCGCCGGTGACGAGCGCGCCAAGCGGATGCATGATGTCCGAGCCCGCGCAGACAGCCACCAGACCAGCCAGCGGGCCGTTATAGGAGAACCCAGGGTCATTGCGCCCGGCCGCCCACGCAGCCAGTGTGCCGCCGACCATCGCCATCAGCGAGTTGATGGCCACCAGACCGCTGATCTTGTCGATGGTCTGGGCGCTCATCACGTTGAAGCCGAACCAGCCCACGGCCAGCACCCATGCCCCAAGCGCCAGGAACGGAATGTTCGAAGGCGGATGCGCGCTGATGCGGCCATCCTTCTGATACCGGCCACGCCGCGCGCCAAGCAGCAGCACGGCGGGCAGGGCGATCCATCCGCCAACCGCATGCACGACCACCGAACCGGCAAAGTCATGGAAGGGCGCGCCAGTCACCGAGGCCAGCCAGTCCTGCAGCCCGAACCGGTTGTTCCAGACGATACCCTCGAAGAACGGATAGACAAATCCCACCAGCACGAACGTAGCCACCAGTTGCGGGTTGAACCTGGAGCGCTCGGCGATACCGCCGGAGATGATCGCCGGGATGGCCGCTGCGAAGGTGGCCAGGAAGAAGAACTTCACGAGTTCGTGGCCGTTCTTCTCCGCAAGCACTTCGGCACCGGAGAAAAACTGGACGCCGTAGGCGATCGTATAACCGATGAAGAAATAGGCCAGGGTTGAGACCGCAAAGTCGACCAGTATTTTCACCAGTGCATTGACCTGGTTTTTCTTCCGTACGGTGCCCAGTTCCAGGAACGCAAATCCAGCGTGCATGGCCAGCACCATGATTGCGCCGAGCAGGATGAACAGCGCATCCGTGCCAGTCTTCAGGTTATCCATCGTTATCTTTGCCCGATTTATGCTCGAAATGGGAGCAGCGATAAGCAATTTGCGTTCCTGAAAAGGCGGCAAAACGGGGAAATTCGCGCAAACACGGTGCGGAATGCACTGGGATGGCGCTCTTCAGCCGGGCTTCCGGACGGCATCGGCGCCGCTGACGCTGGAAAGGGAGGTGGTTATCCAGCAATGCGAGAGACCTTATGCGCCAGATTGACGCATTTGCGGCGATGCAGCAGACCCGAAAAGGTGCATGGAAATATCCTGCACCATCGTGATGCTTTGCGCTTGGGCGGAATAATCGAAGGCGGGGGAGCATATTATTGCTGACACGCCACTTTTTCGATCTATTCTCGGTTTCTCACCCAAGTGCGCCGTTCTTTACATGAAATTCAAATAATGTGATGTCGCGATCTGGGAAACAGAGGGGTAAAACGCCCGCTAAGTGTTGCCACAGAACGATTTGCGGCGGTTTTCGTTGCATTGGTGCCACTGGGGATTGCTCAAGCCTTAATGGGCAGATTAGACTGCGCCGATCGGACTTTTTGCCACTTGGCATAAGTCCGGTGACGACGACCAACAAGGGAAACAGCCATGAATAAAGGTGAACTGGTATCGGCCATCGCCGCGGAAGCAGAACTCAGCAATGCCGCCGCCGAGCGCGCGCTGAACGCTGCGCTGGACAGTATCAAGAAGGCAGTAGCCAAGGGTGACTCCGTCACGCTGGTGGGTTTTGGCAGCTTCAGCTCGGGCAAGCGTGCCGCCCGTACCGGTCGCAATCCGCGTACTGGTGAAACCATCAAGATCCCGGCAGCAAAGACGGTGAAGTTCTCCGCCGGCCAAGGTTTCAAGGACGCCGTGAACAAGAAGAAGTAAGCGCATCACGTC
Organism: Cupriavidus sp. DL-D2; assembly: GCF_039710735.1. Taxonomy (NCBI): domain Bacteria; kingdom Pseudomonadati; phylum Pseudomonadota; class Betaproteobacteria; order Burkholderiales; family Burkholderiaceae; genus Cupriavidus; species Cupriavidus sp. DL-D2. Next base: position 25,156 of record NZ_JBDKXK010000031.1, read on the forward strand.
TGCGGAGTACAGAGAGCGGCCTGCGGGGCCGCTTTTCTTTTTTGTGCCGGGTCTCTTCTCGCGGAATTCCTATCTCTATTCGTGCCATTGCGAGGCGTGTCGCGTTACACTGCCCGCGCCTCAGGCTCGAATTCTGGATTTTCAGCGATGAACGATTTGTCCCACCAGCTTTCCATGACCGTGCTGATGACGCCGGACATGGCCAATTTCTCCGGCAATGTCCACGGCGGCACCATTCTGAAGTACCTGGACATGGTCGCGTATGCCTGCGCCAGCCGCTACGCCGGCCGCTACGTGGTGACGCTCTCGGTGGACCAGGTGATGTTCCGCCAGCCGATCCACGTAGGCGAACTCGTGACGTTCCTGGCCGCCGTCAACTTCACGGGCCGCAGCTCGATGGAGATCGGGATCAAGGTGGTGACGGAAAATATCCGCAGCAAGGTTGTGCGCCACACCAATAGCTGCTATTTCACGATGGTTGCCGTGGACGACAACGGTGCGCCCGCCGAGGTGCCGCCGCTGCAGCCGCGCGACGAAGTGGAGCGCCAGCGCTTCGAGGCCGCCAAGCAACGCCGCGCGCTGCGCCAGGAAATGGAACGCAGGCACGACGAGATCAAGGGAGCAACATCGGAATGAGCGTCAGGAACATCGTCAGGACTGGGCTGTGCGTCATGGTGGCGTGCTTTGCAGCCGCCGTCCATGCCGAGGAAATCGGCAGCGTATCGACGAATTTCCGCATGACGGGTTCCGACAAGGTCGTCATTGAGGCCTACGATGACCCGCAAGTGGACGGCGTGACGTGCTATGTCTCGCGGGCGCGCACCGGTGGTATCAAGGGCTCTCTCGGTATGGCCGAGGACCCGCCGGAGGCGTCGATTGCCTGCCGTCAGGTGGGCACCATCGCGTTCAAGGGCCCGCTGAAGGCACAGGAGGACGTGTTCTCCGAGCGCATGTCGATCCTGTTCAAGACGCTGCACGTGGTGCGTGCGGTGGACCGCAAGCGCAATACGCTGGTCTACCTGACGTATTCGGACCGCATCGTCAGTGGTAGCCCGCAGAATGCGGTGACGGCCGTGCCGGTGCCGGCGGGGACGCCGATCCCGGTGAAATAAGCGAGTCGAATGAGGGCGGACCCGAGAGCCCGCCCGACCCGCTGGACCTAATCGAACAGCTTGCGCAGGTTCGACTTCAAGATCTTCCCGTTCGGATTGCGCGGCAACATCTCGTCCAGCACGATGATCCGTACCGGCACCTTGAACCCCGCAATCCGCTCGCGCACAAACGCCTGTAGCTCGGTTTCGCTCGCCGCCATCCCCGGCTTGAGACTCACCACCGCGGCCGGTTCCTCTCCCAGCGTCCGGTGCGCGATGCCCACCACAGCGGCATCCATGATCGACGGATGCGCATACAGCGCGCTTTCCACCTCGATGCAGTAGATGTTTTCGCCACCGCGAATCAGCATGTCCTTCATGCGATCCACGATGTACACGAAGCCGTCTTCGTCGAGACGCGCCACGTCGCCAGTGCGCAACCAGCCGTCGGAAAACGTCTTGGCCGTGGCCTCGGGCTTGTTCCAGTAGCTGTGGACCACATTGGCGCCGCGCACCATCAACTCGCCAATCTCGCCCACGGGCAGCGCGTTGCCGAACCCGTCATCGATCTTCATCTCGCCGATTGGCAGGGACGGGCCGCTGCTATCTGCGCGATGCACGTATTCCTCGGCGCTGTGGCTCGTGAACGTGGCCGACGTTTCCGTCATGCCCCAGCCAATGCCTGGCGCAGCTTTTGGAAACGCTTCCTGGATGCGCCGCACCAGTTCCGGCGAAGCGGGCGCGCCACCGTAATGCATGTTCTCCAGCGACGACAGGTCAAAGGCTGCGCGTTGTGGATGTTCGATGATCTGCCATGCGATGGTAGGCACACCACCTGCCGAAGTGCACCGCTCGGTCTCGATCAGGCCCATGGCACGTAGCGTGTCCCACCGATGCATCAGCACGATCTTGCCGCCCACGGCCAGCGCGCCATTCAGGACCGACATGCAGCCCGTGACGTGGAAGAACGGCACGGCCAGTAGCGCGGCTTTCTGTGGCGCATTGGGGTCCGGTTCCGGCACGGGTTCGCCGCGCCGCAGCAGGTTGCGCAGCGGGCTGAACTGCCCGCAGACCGCTACCGAGCACGCGTTGCGATGGGTTCCCACGGCGCCCTTGGGCTTCCCGGTGGTGCCTGACGTGTAGAAGATCGTGGCATCGTCCTCGGGGTCGAGCGGGACGATGGGCAGCGATTGCGAGGGCAGGGTGCCCCACGTGCGGGATTCGCCAATCACTGAAGCCAGCGGCACGATGCGTGGATCGTCGAAGCTGGCATCCTCTGGCGCACGCGAGACATAGATGCGTTCCAGCGCGGGGCATTGCGGCAGGTGTTCGAGAATGCGGTCGAGCCGCTCGAAATCGACGATGGCGATCTTGCTGCCCGAGTCGGCCAGCCCATATTGCAGTTCGGGGCCGGTCCACCAGGCATTGAGCGGCGTGACGATGGCGCCGGTCAGCAGGCCTGCGTAGAAGGCCACGGGCCATTCAGGCAGGTTGCGCATGGCCACGGCCACGCGATCGCCGCGGTGCACACCGTCGCGCACAAGCTGATGCGCCAGCGCCGTGGCGGCAAGCACGAACGCGCGATAGCTGACGCGCTCCCCCTCATAGACCACGAAGGTGCGCTCGCCCCACGCGGCCGCTACCAAGAACAGGTCGCGCAGCGTGGGTGGCGCGTTCTTCCACACGGTGGTGGGCACGCCCCGGATCACGCGTGTTTCAGTTTCGAACGGCGCGCCAGGCGCAGTGAGCCGGGCGTGGGCCTCGGCAATCGACATGACCGGCCACTGGCCGGCAGGTGTTGCGTGTTGCGGTTGCTGCGGTTGATGCGACATGCATGGCCTCCCGCGAGAAACTGCCCATGAACGAGCGGGAGGGCAGCCGGGCGGCGGCCCTCCCCAGGTCACTCAGGTAACGACTCAGATTGTCACGCCACCGTCCACGACCATCGCCTGTCCGGTCATGAACGTGCTGGCTGCCGATGCCAGGAAGCATGCAGCACCGGCAATCTCCACCGGCTCGCCAATGCGGCGCAGCGGCGCGTTTTCCGTGGATTGCTTGTAGCGGACCGGATCTTCCCAAAGGGCGCGCGCGAAGTCCGTCTTGATCAGGCCCGGGGCGATGCAGTTCACGCGCACGTTGTGCGGCCCGAACTCCACGGCGAGGTTGCGGGCGAGCTGGAAGTCGGCGGCCTTCGAGACGTTGTAGACGCCAATCGTAGGCGACCCACGCAGGCCGCCAATGGACGACACGATGATGATCGAACCATCCTTTCGATCAATCATCTGCGGCGCCACCATCTGGATCAGCCAGTGATTGGAAATCACGTTGTTGTCGAGCACCTTGCGGAACTGCTCGTCCGTGACGCCGCTCATCGGCCCGTAGTAAGGGTTAGATGCCGCATTGCAGACCAGCACGTCCACGCGGCCAAACACGCGGTTGGTCTCGTCCACCAGATGCTGCAGTGCTTCCTTCGACGAGATATTGGCCGCAACCGCCAGCGCCGTGCCCGCGCCGTGCTTCGCATTGATGGCGTCGGCCACTTCCTGGCAGCCTTCGATCTTGCGCGAGGAAATGACGACTTTGGCACCCTGCACGGCCAGTTGCTCGGCGATGGCGCGGCCAATACCGCGCGAAGAACCCGTGATGATGGCTACCTTGCCCGACAGATCGAACAATGACATGGTGGATGTCTCCTGATGGATGGCAGCGGTCCTGGCCGCCACCTGATTCGTGAATGAGCCGGAACATTATGGGCAACCACCCGCCGCCCAGTCCACCGGCCAAGGGCCGCGACCGACCCGTTATCAGCAAATGTTCTGCGGGCAATGCGCGCGATGCATGGCTATATCCTGCAGCGCAGAATTTCGGTTCGTCGGTTCAGGTTGTGCGGTATGCCGGGAGGATCTCGGGCAAGCGGGCCGTCAGGGCGGCGCGAAGGTCGTCGTCCAGGCGGATGCCGAAGCGCCCGGTGAGCAACTCGATCACGGCCGCGGCGGAAGACAGCACCTGCTTGCGGACCTGTCCGTCCGAGGTGCGCTCGGTGAAATCGGCGTTCGCCAATGCGAGCCGTGTGCCATCGGGCTCGATGCGGGCCGCCATCAGCGTCGTTGTGAAGTGGCTCTCCGGATGGGTGGACACGTACCAGTTGCGGGCCACGTAATCGATTTGCGGCTGCGGTGTCAGGTCGAAGCGATACATGACGCGCCATGCGTCGGCGTCCGCCGTTTCCCCGCCATCGCCGACGGTCATGTCGTACAGGTGAAAGGCTCCGCCAGCCTCTGCAGGTGGCACAGGTTGCAGCCGATGGAGCTTCTGCGGCGCGATCGGCGAAGACAGCGGCAGCGCAAATGCGGGCGTGGGACCACCGAACCCGACATCGGCAATATGGCTTTCGTGGGCCACTTCCACGCGCAACAGCATGTGCGTCAAGCCTGTGCGTGCCGAGGCCGGCATGTTCCAGCGCACGCGCGCGGCCAGCGGCGTTACGCAAAAACCCAGCGATTTCAGGCCCGCGCAGAAAAGCGTGTTGAGTTCGAAGCAGTAGCCCCCGCGGCCCTGATACACGAGCTTCTCCAAGACTGACGGCAGGTCGATGGCTACGCGGCGACCTGTCAGCGAGTTCAGGTTCTCGAATGGCAGATGCCGCAGATGGCTGGCGATCAACGCGTCGAGGGTTTCCAGCGTCGGTGGCGTGGGCTGATCGAAGCCGATGCGCCGCAGCCACGCTTCGCGTTGATCGGCAGTCAGGGCAGGTATCTGGTCGGCGTCGAGCATGGCGAGGGGAGAAGGAAGATTAGTGGAGTGCCTCGAACGGCGGGTTAACGCCGGGTTTTTGCTATTCCGCAGCGCTTTTCGCGTGACTACTATAAATCGACCTCAAAACCCGGCGGGCATCGTGGTTTCGCTACGTTGCAGCATTCGAGACCGGCATACATTCCAGGAGACCCCACGTGAAAACCCTGATCGATCATCTGTCCCAGTACGCCGCCTATCACCGCGACTCACGCAACGTCGTCACCCACTTCGTAGGTATCCCGATGATCGTGCTGGCCGTGACCGCGCTGCTGGGACGCCCTGCAATGCCGCTGGGCGAGGGGGGCGTGGCACTGACACCGGCCATCGTCGTCTACGCACTCGCTTGCCTGTTCTATCTGCGGCTGTCGCTCGGATTCGGCGTGGCGATGGCCGTGATCCTCGCGGCGTTCGTCTGGGCAGGCGCGTGGATCGCGGCGTTTTCCACGACGGCATGGCTGGCCAGCGGCATCGGTCTGTTCGTGCTCGGCTGGATCATCCAGTTCGTGGGGCACTACTACGAGGGACGCAAGCCGGCTTTCGTCGACGACCTTGTCGGGTTGCTGGTCGGCCCGCTTTTCCTCGTGGCGGAAGCCGCTTTTGCACTGGGCCTGGCGCACGAAACACGCGACGCGATGGCTGCGCACGCGCATTGATTCGCGGAAACTTTTGCGCGTTTGCAGCGTCTGTCAGACGCGAAAGTGGGGGTACGTAGCGCTCCGCAGAGAGTTTCCTGACGCAAAGCAGCGACAAAACACGGGGTTTTTACTTGGTTTGACCTGCCGCATGTGAGAAAACCCCTTTACTTCTGGCCGTTTCCGCTATGATTCAGTGCGTGCCGGCCAGCATGGTTCACGACTCTGCAAACGACTAGCGTCAGGCAGTGATTGCGAATCGGCCGGAACGACAATCTTCAACTCTCGTATATCGACATGGCGACCAAAGCGAAACCGACCGCGAAGACTGCAACCAAGGCTCCTGCCAAGAAGGCAGCAGCAACCAAGGCACCCGTAAAGGCTGCCGCAAAGAAGGCCGCCGCTCCGGCCAAGAAGGCTGCTCCGGCCGCTGCTCCGACTCCGAAGCCGCTGAAGGACACCTTCAACAAGTCGAGCCTGGTCGCTCACCTGGTAGCGCAAACCCAGCTCGAAGCCAAGGCCGTGAAGACGGTTCTGGCCCATCTCGAAAACACCATCGTTAGCGCGCTGAACAAGAAGGGCGCTGGCGAATTCACGCTGCCGGGCCTGCTGAAGGTCACCGCACAACAAGTGCCGGCCAAGAAGAAGCGCTTCGGCAAGGACCCGTTCACGGGTGAAGAGCGTTGGTTCCCGGCCAAGCCGGCCAGCGTCAAGGTCAAGGTCCGTCCGCTGAAGAAGCTGAAGGACGCTGCGGCCTGATAGCCCGATCCCTTTGGTAGTCGCCTGTCCACCTTCGGGTGGACGGCTTGAAACCCCACGCTTGAGAAGGCGTGGGGTTTTTTGTTGGGGGTTTGGTTTGTGTTTGCCCTGTTTTTCTCCCCTCTCCCACTGCATGGGAGAAGGGAGCAAGCCCATCGGTGCTTGAATCAATAAGCCTTGAAATTAGCCGCCACCCGTTGCTTCAGGAACTCCCCCGCAGTGATCGCCGGATACAACTTTGACGGGCCTTCGATCATGGCGTTGCGGTTGGCCTGGCAGAAGAACGCCAGGCTGTAGCGCGGTCCCATGTATTCGCCCGGTACCGGATTGCGTACGCGATGGAAATTCGAAGGCAGGCGGTCGTCGCTCCAGCGCATCAGCATGTCGCCGATGTTGCAGGTGATGACGTCCTCGTCGGGCGGGATCGGGGTCCATGCCTGCGCTTCCATTTCCTTGCCGGGGCAAACCTGCAGGCCACCTTGACCCTGCCGTTGGAACAGCAGCGTCAGGCAATCGAAATCGGTGTGCGCGCCAGCGCGCCACAGTTCGAGCTTGTCCTGCGCTTCGGGCGGGATGGCGTAGTAGTGGAGCAGGCGCAGCGTGCTCTGGTAGTCGGGCGCGGACGGGTCATGCGCACGCGTGAAGAAGTCGCTGTCGAAGCCGAGTTTGTCCGCAAAGCACGACAGCACCTTCATGCCCACTTCCCAGGCTTGCCGCTCGAAGGCCAGCATCGTGGCCTGGAAGCCTGCCAGTTCTTCGTCAGTCGGCCATAGCGGTGCCATATGCGGCCGCGTAATTTGATATGACTCTTTCTGGTCCGGCGTTCCCGTGGAGGGACGCACCTGCGCGCGCGATTCCCATCCGGCGTTGTTGGCCTTCTGCAGCGGATACTGGGCCTTTACCGAATCGGGCAGCGCGAAGAACCGTTCGGTCGTCGCAAAGGCCTCACGCGCGGCGGCCAGTTCGATGCCGTGGCTTTCAAGCTGGAAGAAGCCGATATCGGTGGCGGCCTGCCAGAGCTGGTCGCTGATCTCCGCCTTGCGCTGGTCGAAGTCCGACAGGTCGATGCGCCGGATCTCGCGCGCATCGGTCTCGAAGCCATGCGCGCCCATGCGCGATTCGCGGGCCAGTTCGTGAAGGGGGAGGGTGGTGTCAGTCATGTCGTTCCGGGTTCAGGAAAGGTGAACGGGCCGGCCGACGGGGGAGCGGGATGCCAGGACAAGGCTCTCGATCTCCGCCGTGGCGCGGACATCAAGAGCAATTTCCTGCCGCCCTTCGGAAAGAAGGGATGGGGCGGTTGAACGCTTCTACTCTTCGCTATGCACTGAGCAGGTTTCGGGCCAGCCGGTTTGGTGCGTAAAGCCGGTCCTGGCAAATGGCACATACGCTGAAATCACCGGAATGACGCATCGCACGTTGCAAGTTGGTGCGCTGGAATGGGCCGGAACGGTGCAATGCCAATGCTTGACCGTGACGCCTTCAATCCAGTTCGACCACGATCTTGGCGCGTGCCGTGCCCCCCGCAACGACTTCGTAAGCCTGCTCTGCCTGGACCATCGTGAAGCGCCGCGGATCCACGACGGGACGCAACTGTCCGCATTCCGCCAAACGCGTGGCCTCGGCCAACATCTCGCCATGATGCGCACGCAGCTTGCCGGTCAATAGCGGATACAGCGTGAACACACCGGAGTAGGTGGCTTCGCGGAAGGACAGCGGCGCCAGCGCATGCGTTCCCCACCCCAGCGCGCTGACCACATGGCCGAAGTGCCTGACAGCGGCGAATGAGGCATCGAGCGTGGGGCCGCCGACCGTGTCGACAACGAGATCGAATCCTTCGCCCTGGGTCAACTCGGCCACGTACTGCTCAACCGTCTGCGCGCGATAGTCGATGGGCGTCGCGCCCAGTTCGGCGACCAGATCGAGATCCTTCGCACTGGCAGTGGCGAATACCGACGCACCGAGAGCACGCGCCAGTTGCACCGCGATATGTCCGACGCCGCCGGCACCGCCCTGCACGAGCACGGTCTGACCGGCCCCAAGGTGTGCACGATCGACGATGCCCGCATAGGCTGTGATGAAGGCCAGCGGCAACGCGGCGGCCTCGCGCATCGACAGATTGCCCGGCTTGCGGGCCAGCAGGGCGGCGTCGACGGCTGCGTACTGGGCAAGAGAACCCTGGATGCCGCCCACGCCGCCTGTCATGCCATAGACATCGTCACCCGGCTGGAAAGCGGTCACGCCTGCGCCGATTGCCTCTACCGTGCCGGCCATGTCGATGCCGAGGACGAGCGGCAACGGATGCCGGGCGTGCGCGGCGGCGCCAGCGCGGATCTTGGTGTCGAGCGGATTGAGGCCGCTCGCTGCGATGCGCACCAGCACCTGTCCCGGACCCGGTTCGGGCCGCTGCAGCGTGGTGGATACGAGTGGGCCGCCGTATTGATTCAGCACCAGAGCTTGCATGGTCGATGTCATGTTCTGCCTTCCTTTCGGTCATCACGCGATGCGGTCTTGCATTCCGCGTGTCATGGCATTCATCATGTGCCATGCGGAATCGCATGAAAATCAACAATATCGAATGGCACCCAATCGAAAATGCATGAGCTAAAGCTGGAGTGGAGTGATCTGCGCATTTTCCTGGCGATCGCACGAGCCGGGACGCTTGGCGGCGCTGCGAAGCTCGTTGGCCAGACACAGCCGACCATGGGACGCCGTTTGCGCACGCTGGAGGAGGCAGTAGGGCAACTGCTGTTCCACCGCACCACCGACGGTCTGGTGTTGACCGATGAGGGCAACGCCGTGCTGGTGTATGCCGAGCGCATGGAAGAGGAGGCGCTGGGGCTGGCACGCGCACTGGCTGGGCATGGCAACGAACTGGCCGGTCCCCTGCGCGTGACATCGTCCGACTGGTTCGGCATGTATGTGCTGACGCCGGTCTTTGCACGTTTTCTTGGGCAACATCCGCTGGTGTCACTGGAACTGGTGACGGATTCGCGTCAGCACAGCCTGGCCCGCCGCGAAGCCGACCTGGCATTCCGCATCATGCCGTTCGAGGAAGCCGACGTTATCCAGCGCAAGCTCATGCACATGGAATATGCGTTGTATGGACACCGCGAACTGGTGGCGCCGCGTGCAGGAGACGGGACGGGCGCGGCACTCATCACGATGGATACGGCTTTCGATGCGCTGCCAGACGTGGCATGGGCGCGGCGGATGCTGCCGCAGGCGCGCACCGTGTATCGCAGCAACAACCGGGGTGTACAGGCGCGCATGTGTGTCGAGGGCGGCGGTTTCGCGGTGCTGCCGTGTCCGCTGGGCGATGTCATGCCGGATCTTGTTCGCGTCGATCTGGGCGAAGCGCCCCCCGGACGCGATGTCTGGTTCGGCTTTCACAAGGATCTGCGGCGGCTCGCCCGCTTGCGCGCCCTTGTGGATCTGACGATGGATTCGCTCGGCCAGAGCCAGGCGCCGAGCGAATAAAAAAAGCCGGCACAAGGCCGGCTTTCAAACTTCAACACTACAACTCAACGCAAATCGAGGATGCTTACTGCGGTCCGAGCTTCTTGATCAGGGCGTCCAGCATGCCGTGTTCTTCTTCGGTCAGGTCGGTCAGCGGTGCACGCACCGGACCGGCGTCGCGGCCCACCAGCTTGGCGCCGGCCTTGACGATCGACACGGCGTAGCCATGCTTGCGGTTGCGGATGTCCAGGTACGGCAGGAAGAAGTCGTCGATCAGGCGACCCACGGTGGCGTGGTCGTCAGCGGCGATGGCGCGATAGAACTCCATCGCGGTCTTCGGGATGAAGTTGAACACGGCCGACGAGTACACGGGCACGCCCAGTGCCTTGTAGGCGGCGGCGTAGACTTCGGCGGTGGGCAGGCCGCCCAGGTACGACAGGCGATCGCCCAGCTTGCGGCGCACGCGCACCATCGCTTCGATGTCACCCACGCCGTCCTTGAAGCCGATCAGGTTCGGGCACTTGTCCACGACCTTGGCCAGCAGATCGGCACCGATGCGCGAGTTGGCACGGTTGTACACGATCACGCCGCACTTGGTGGCCTTGCAGACTTCTTCGATATGGTTGGCGATGCCGTCTTCGCTGGCTTCGGTCAGGTAATGCGGCATCAGCAGGATGCCGTGGGCGCCCAGGCGCTCGGCTTCCTTCGCGTACTCGATGGCCACGCGGGTCGGGCCACCGGCGCCGGCCAGGATGGGCACCTTGCCACGGCAGGTTTCCACCGCCGTGCGGATCACGTTGGAGTAATCCTGCTGCGTCAGCGAGAAGAACTCACCCGTGCCGCCAGCGGCAAACAGGGCGGTGGCGCCGTACGGGGCCAGCCATTCCAGGCGCTCTGCGTAGGTATCGGCGCGGAAGTTGCCTTGCTTGTCGAAATCGGTAATGGGGAACGAGAGCAGGCCCTCGGAGATGATCTGCTTGAGTTCTTGCGGAGTAGTCATGTCGCTCTTCCTGATCGCCACATGGCGAAATAGTGATGTTGGGGTGGAACAAGGGCGTCTTGTAGCTCGTTCCACCGTGTCGATGGCTTCGAGATAAGTCATCGTACAACTATCAACTTGACCATGCAAGCAATACGGTCGGATTTGAGGGAAAACCCCGTGTTCAGGTTGCTGCTAACCTGTCATCCGGGCACCTTGCCAGGTCCATTTCGGCATACCGTCCGGAAGGGGTGCATCACCCGCCAGACCGCAAGCTAATTGAAAGCAGCCGTTTTTGGGCGCGATGCACGGCATGAGGGCGCGGTGCACCGACTCAGGGTAAACGCGCGCTGTGTCAGGGGGAACCCGATCACTATAATTCTGGTCGTACGACGACATATCACAAGCCGGTCCCAACGCATTCCTGCATCAGGCCCCGGTTGTGAGGAGACCCGATGACCGCAACACCCACCACCGGCGCAGCTGCCGCCTCCGGCGCCCGCCGCACCAATGTCCGCTACTGGATCCTTGCCCTGATCTTCATCGTGACCACGGTCAACTACGCCGACCGGGCCACGCTATCCATCACCGGCCCCGCCATGCGCGAGGAGTTCGGCTTCACGGCTGTGCAGATGGGGTACATCTTCTCGGCGTTCAGCTGGTCCTACGTGATGGCGCAGATTCCGGGCGGCTGGATGCTCGACCGTTTCGGCGCCCGCCGCATCTACGCGGTGAGCATCTTCTTCTGGTCGCTGTTCACGCTGCTGCAAGGCTGGATCGGCATTTTCGGCACGGTTGGCGCCACGTTGTCCGCGCTGTTCGCGCTGCGCTTTGCGGTGGGCCTCGCGGAGTCGCCGGCGTTCCCGGCCAATGCCAAGGTTGTGGCGAGCTGGTTCCCCACGGATGAACGCGGCACGGCATCGGCCATCTTCAATGCGGCCCAGTATTTCGCTGCCGTGGTGTTCACGCCGCTGATGGCGTGGATCGTCCATAGCTGGGGCTGGCACCACGTCTATCTGTGGATGGGCATCATGGGCATGCTGCTGGCGCTGGTCTGGCTCAAGGTCATGCGCAGCCCGGCCACGCATCCGGCCGTGAATCCCGCCGAACTTGCGCACATCGAGCAGGGCGGCGGCCTGATCCACATGAACGAGGGCGAGGGCAAGGCGAAGGAAGCCAGCCCGACCGGCTGGTTCTACGCGAAGCAACTGCTGACGAATCGCATGCTGGCAGGTGTCTACCTGGGTCAGTACTGCGTCAACGTGCTGACGTACTTCTTCCTGACATGGTTCCCCGTGTACCTGGTGCAAGCGCGCGGCATGTCGATCCTGAAGGCAGGCTTCGTGGCCTCGCTGCCCGCGATCTGCGGCTTCCTCGGCGGTGTACTGGGCGGCGTGATCTCCGACGCGCTGCTGCGTCGCGGCCATTCGCTGACCCTGGCCCGCAAGGTGCCGATCGTCGCCGGCATGGCGCTGTCGATCTCGATGGTGGCCTGCAACTACGTGGATGCCGAGTGGCTGGTCGTGGCCATCATGGCGCTGGCGTTCTTCGGCAAGGGCATCGGCGCGCTGGGCTGGGCCGTGGTGGCCGATACGGCGCCCAAGGAAGTGATCGGCATGGCCGGCAGTATTTTCAACACGTTCGGCAACATTGCCGGCATCGTGACGCCAATCGTGATCGGCTATATCCTGAGCACGACGGGCTCGTTCAACGGCGCATTGGTGTTCGTCGGTATCAACGCCCTGGTCTGTGTGCTGAGCTACCTGGTGATCGTCAAGGACATTCGCCGCGTGGAACTGAAGCACCCCCAATAAAGAAGGAATCCCCCAAATGTCGGACTTGTCGGTTCAGAACGTGGCGGCGGCGCCCAAGCCGCTCTACATCCGCATCCACGCGAATGACAACGTGGCCATTGTTGCCAACGACGGCGGGCAGCCCGCCGGCACCGTGTTCCCGTGTGGCCTGACCCTGGTGGAACATGTGCCGCAGGGCCACAAGGTAGCACTGGTGGACCTGAAGCAGGGCGATGCCGTGACGCGCTACAACGTGACCATCGGCTATGCGCTCAAGGATCTGCCGCGCGGCAGCTGGGTCAACGAGCGTGTCATCGAGATGCCCGTGGCGCCCGGCCTGACCGACCTGCCGATCTCCACGCGCCTGCCCGAGCCGCTGCCGCCGCTCGACGGCTATACGTTCGAGGGTTTCCGCAACCCGGATGGCTCGGTGGGTACGCGCAACATCCTGGCAATCACGGAGACCGTGCAGTGTGTGTCCGGCGTGGTGGATTTTGCCGTGCGACGCATCAAGGCCGAACTGCTGCCGAAGTACCCGAACGTCGATGACGTAGTGGGTCTGGAGCACACCTACGGCTGTGGCGTGGCCATCGATGCGCCCGACGCCATCATCCCGATCCGCACGCTGCGCAACATCGCGCTGAATCCCAATTTCGGCGGCACCGCGATGATGGTGAGCCTGGGCTGCGAAAAGCTGCAGCCGGATCGCCTGATGCCGCCGGGAACCATCCCGATCCAGACCGGCGCTGGCGAAGTGCAGGTGGGCGTGGTCTGCCTGCAGGACGACAAGCATGTGGGCTTCGCGTCGATGATCGATTCGATCGTTGCGATGGCAGAGAGCCACTTGAAGACGCTCAATGCACGCAAGCGCGAAACGGTGCCCGTTTCCGAGCTCGTGGTGGGCGTGCAGTGCGGCGGCAGCGATGCGTTCTCTGGCGTGACCGCCAACCCGGCCGTGGGTTTCGCCACCGACCTGCTGGTACGCGCCGGCGCAACCGTGATGTTCTCGGAGGTGACCGAAGTGCGCGACGGCATCGACCAGTTGACCTCGCGCGCCGCTACACCCGAAGTGGCCGAGGCGATGATCCGCGAGATGGACTGGTACGACAAATACCTGGACCGCGGCCGCGCGGACCGCAGCGCCAACACCACGCCAGGCAACAAGAAGGGCGGCTTGTCGAACATCGTCGAGAAAGCCATGGGCTCGATCGTCAAGTCCGGTAGCGCACCCATCGCCGGTGTGGTCTCGCCGGGCGAGCGCGTCAAGACACGCGGCCTGAACTACACCGCCACACCCGCCAGCGATTTCATCTGCGGCACGCTGCAAATGGCCGCCGGCATGAACCTGCACGTGTTCACCACGGGGCGCGGCACGCCGTATGGTCTGGCCGAAGTGCCGGTCATCAAGGTAGCCACGCGCAGCGACCTCGCACGCCGCTGGCATGACCTCATGGACATCAACGCGGGCAGTATCGCCACCGGCGATGCGACTATCGAGGACGTGGGCTGGGAACTGTTCAACCTGATGATCGAGGTGGCGAGTGGCCGGAAGAAAACCTGGGCCGAGCACCATGGCCTGCAGAACTCCCTGGCACTGTTCAACCCGGCGCCGGTGACCTGATCGGGGAGTGCGGGAGGGGTCTTAACAAACAATAAAAAACAGAGCGATGTCGCTGCGTAAGCGCGACATCGCTCTTGTGCTTTTTAGGACACTTCAAGTAAGCCCGGTCGCATGTGTCGCAGCCAATGGTATAGTCCAGTATCTATTCATGATTCTATTCAAGAATCTATTCAGATATGGCTTCGCTCCCCGATCAGATCCGGTTCCGGCTCGCCGGTGGCCCGGCCACGGCGCGCCAACTCATTGGAAATATTGGAGTTAGTCAGCCAACGCTGTCGCGCGCCATCCAGGGCATGGATGGCGAACTGGTTCGACTAGGCGCTGCCCGATCTATTCAATATGCCTTGCGTGACACTGCTCGCGGGTTTGGCGAAGTGCCGGTCTATCGCGTGTGTTCGGACGGTACGATCCGCGCGCTGGGCGATCTCATTCCCGTGCGGGCGGACGGCTTCGTGATGCGCGAAGTGGAGGGGGGCGTTACCCGTTTCAGCGACAGCCTGCCGTGGTGGCTGCTGGATATGCGGCCGCAGGGTTTTCTCGGTCGCGCCTATGCCGCGCGATATGCGCAGGGGCTGGGCCTGCCCGCCAATGTGGCCGAGTGGAACGATAGCCAGATCATGCGAAGTCTGATCGCGCAGGGCCAGGACGCCGTGGGCAATCTGTTGCTGGGCGACCTCGCGCGCGACCGCTTCCTGAGTGCCAAGGTGCCGAAGCCGCTCGCGGAAGCCGGAAAGGGATCGGTCTACGTGCGGCTGGCGCAAGAGGCTGCGCGGGGTGAGTTACCGGGATCATCTGCGGGTGGCGAGCAGCCCAAATTCACGGCCTATGTCGATACGACGCGTGGGCCACGGCATGTGCTAGTGAAGTTCACGCTCCCCGAAGACAACGCGATGACCGAGCGCTGGCGCGATTTGCTGCTGACGGAGCATCACGCGCTGGAGACACTCGCGGCGTCAGGCATCCGCGCGGCACGATCGCATGTCGTCGATCACGGTTCGCAGCGATTCCTGGAGGTGGAGCGATTCGACCGGGTCGGGCCGCTGGGACGTCGGGCGCTGTTCTCGCTGGAATCTGTCGAAGCGGAGTTCGCCGGTCAGGGCAGCGCCATCTGGCCGGTGATTGCCGCGCAACTTGCCAACGAGCGACATATCACGCCGGAGTCCGCAGAAAACGCCGCATTGCTCTATGCGTTCGGCACGCTGATCGGGAACACCGATATGCACAACGGCAATTTGTCCTTCACCAACGGCGAAGCGCTGCACGCGCGTCCCTACGTGCTGGCACCGGCCTACGACATGCTGTCGATGGGATTCGCGCCGCGCGCGAGCGGCGCCTTGTCTAACACGCTGTTGCCGGCCAACTTGCGCTCCAGTGTGCCGAATGCAATCTGGATGCGTGCGTACAGCATGGCCGAAGACTACCTGAGCGGGCTGCGTGCCGAACGCCGCTTTTCCGCAGCATTCGGCCCGTGTCTGGATAGCCTCGCCACCCATATCAGGGAAGCAGGCGCGAAGGTCTCGCGCCTGGGGTAGCAGGGGCGATTCAGCCGCCAATCACCTGCTTGGCGAACGTCGCGCGTTCCATCTCCACGACATTCACCGTCACTTGCACGGACTGTCCTTCAGTGCCGGGCCGCACGCATTCTGCGATGGCGCTGGCAACACGTTCGCCAAGATCCTTGCGGATGGCCTGATCGCGGCCGTCGAGGATCTGGAGCGTGGCGTGCACGAAGCCACGATCACCCTGTTCGGTCCCGCGGCGATATGTGTCGAGCATGATCACGCGCGACTTGATCGACGGTTCATCGAACTGGCCGCTGGCGAGCAGTGCGGCATTGCACTCGTCGAGCAGTTCTTCCTTCGAGCGGGCCAGGCGGGTGTTTTCAGTGATTTCGACGATGAGGTGGGGCATGGGATCGGGTCGAGTGAGTGCGCAGAAAACCCGCATCGTACGGCAAACGCGGGGTTCCTGCTGTACTGGAATAACGCTCAGGCGGTGACGCCGAACGTGGCCTCGATCCTGCGGACGTGCTGTTGCAGCAGCGGGCGGACCTTCTCCAGCAAATGCGCCGGCGGCACCAGCGCGTTGGGTCCGCTGCAGCTCAGCGTCATGGGCGGCAGCGACGGGCCGGGGCGGAAGGCCAGCGCAATCGAGTTGATATCGGGCAGCCATTCGCCAAACGACGTGGTGCAGCCCAGCCGGCGATGCTCGTCGCGGCATTGCATCAACATGCTCTCGGCCGTGGGCGCGGGCGTCTTGTCATCGGTGCGGAACGCTGCCAGTGCCTGACGTTGCTCCGTGTTCGACAGCGCCAGCAGGTAGGCGCGGCCCGCCGCCGTGGTCAGCCCCGATACGCGGCTGCCCACGGGCACGCGCAGCGTCAGGTAGCTCTCGGCCTGGCAGTTCTCGAAAATCAGCATGCGGCCACGATCGCGCACGATGAGCGAGGCCACACCCTTCGACAGATCGGCCAGTTCCTGCATGAACGGACGCGCCACGGCCAGCACATCGGCGCCCTGTTGCGCGGCTGGGGCCAGCGCGAGCGCCGAACTGCCGAGGCGGTAGCGCACAGGATCGGTCAATGCCTGCAGGTAGCCGAGTTCGGTCAGCGTATGCGTGAGCCGCGAGATCGTGGACTTGGGCAGGCCGCAGCGCTGCGCCAGTTCGGCATTGCCGAGTTCGCTGTCGAAGGCGCGGAAGCAGGCCAGCACGTCAAGGCCGCGCGCCAGGGCCGTGACGAAGTGGCGGTCTTCCTTGCGCACGCTTTCCTTCTTCGCTGGCGTGGCAGGGATGGTGGCGGCCTGCGTGGTGTCGAAAGTGTCCGGCGCGGTGGTCAGTGTCTGTTCCATATGTTTCATATGTTCCATGGCGTGGCTCACAGGTTGCCGGCTGCAAGCTGCTCGCGCAGCTTCGCCTTGAGAATCTTGCCGGACGGTGCGGCGGGCAGTTGCGTCACGATGCGCACTTCGGCGGGCATCTTGTACGGCGAGAGACGCTCGCGCAGGAAGGCGCGCAGCGCGGCCTCGTCGAGCGTCATGCCGCCGCGTACCTCGACGAACGCGATGACTTCCTCGTTTCCCTCGATCGCCCGGCCTACCACTGCCGATTGCAGCACGGCGGGGAATGCGTTCAGCGATTGCTCGACTTCCTCGGGATACACGTTGAAGCCCGAGTGAATGATGATTTCCTTCGAGCGGCCCACGATGGACACCGCACCATCGGCGTCGATTCGTGCGAGGTCGCCGGTATGCAGCCAGCCATCGGTATCGATGGTCTGCGCGGTCAGGTCGGGGCGCTTGTAGTAGCCCTTCATCACGTTCGGGCCGCGCACCAGCAACTCGCCGCTGCCATCGGGCAGGGGCGAGCCGAGCATGATCTCCACGTCGGGCACGGCCGCGCCCACGGAGCAATCGCTACGCGGCGTCTCCACGCGCGTCTGGCAGACCGTCGGCGATGTCTCCGTCATGCCATAGCCGTTGTGCAACACGATGCCGAATGCCTCTTCGAAGGCCGCCTTCAGCGTGGCCGTCAGCGGTGCGCCGCCGGACTGCGCCATCCGCAGCGCGGGCGTGCGCAGGGACTGGCCGTTGGCACGGCTCCACTCGATGACCTTGGCGTACATGGCGGGCACGCCGTGTAGCACCGTCAGTTGTTGATCCACGAGTGCCCGAGCGAGCTTCTCGGGACGGAAGCGCGGCTCGTAATACACCGTGGCGCCGTTCGACACCGGGCCGACCAGCAACACCGACAAGCCATACACATGCGAGATCGGCAGCACGCCGTAGACGCGGTCGCCGGGTGCCACGCGCGACTGCAGCCGGTTGGAATGGCCGATGAACATCAGGTTGGCATGCGTCAGCATCACAGCCTTCGACGCGCCCGTAGTGCCCGTGGTGTAGATCATCGCCGCCACCTGCTGGCGTGGGTCGGCCTCCACCGGCTCCGTGACCGCCGCGTCATCGACGGCGCTGACCAGCAGGCGTCCGACATGGGTCCACTCGGTCCACTGCGCACCACGGGCGAGGCCATGCTCGCGCGCTTCGGGGAAATCGTTGTCGAGATAGAGCGTCACCCGCGCGCCGGCGTGCTCGACGATGTTGGCGATTTCACGCGCCGAGAGCCGCGCGTTGACGGGTACGGACCACGCGTCGATGGCGCTGAGCGCGAGCAGCAGCACGGCGCATCCCACGCTGTTCTCGGTCACCAGCACCACGCGATCGCCGCCCCGCACGCCGAGTTGCGTCAGGGTCTGGGCGGTCTCGCGGACGGCTTCATCAAGTTCCGCATAGCGCAACGCGCGGTGTGCGTCCATCACGGCAATGCGGTCGGGATGGCTGGCCACCCATGGCGCCATGGTCTGGTGCAGGCGAGCGAATGCTGGCTGGAAGGGGGGGTGCGATACAGGAATGGCGGACGCCGGGCCAGACTGGCCCGCCGGTGCGGCGGTACTGCTCATGTTGTCTCCAGGCAAGGCTCCGGCGTGAGTCCGCCGGTATTCGATGTGGTGCATCGTCCCATCCCGATCCTGCGGGCGTCAACCGCGTGGCGGAATGATGGTTCTGCCTGACGGAATCAACTGGCAAGTTTTGTGCGAATATCGCCGTCCTGTGTCTATCGCCAGGCACGCTCGGATGGTCGGCAGTTTGTGGGAAATCGCGACATGTCTGCCAATGTCTGCTCATCCCAAACCCTACTCGTCACATAACGCGGCAGACATCGGAGATGGGAACGATTATCATGTGCGTTACTTTTTGAGACATCGTAGAAACATGAAGCAGGGGATTACGGTCGCATACCGCGCAGGCATTGCCTCGCGCGCCATCGCGGCCATTCTGGGCGGCTATGGCGTTGCGGCGCTGGCTACCGGCTGCCTGTCGCTGGTGCTGGCGCAGTGGGTGGGCATGGCGCGGGCCGAGGCTGTGGTGACCGCCACGCTGTTGTCGTTCCTCTGGTTTGCGCTGGCCGTGATCTGGGTGTTTGCCGCCGATTCGGCGCTGCGTGCGTGGATCGGTCTGGCAATTCCTGCTGCGGTCCTGGCATTGGGCTGGTTTGCCCTGGGTGGTGCGTGATGACTGAACTCAGAAAAGGTCAGGGGCTGCGCCAGGCCATGGCGTGGCTCCATACGTGGTCCGGCCTGCTGGTCTGCTGGTTCCTGTTCCTCGTGTTCTGCGGCGGCACGGCCAGCTATTACCGCGACGAGATTTCGGTGTGGATGAAGCCGGAACTGCATGCGTCGCTGAACAGCAAGGTGTCCGAGGTGGATGCCGCGCAGCGCGCCTACACCTTCCTGCAGCGCGAGGCGCCCAATGCGGAGCGCTGGTTTATTTCGTTGCCCGACGAGCGTAATCCCACGATCTCGCTGTTCTGGCTCCGCAAGCCGACCGCCGAGGACAAGGGCAAGAACAACCGCGCACGGCTTGAAACCCGAACGCTCGACCCGGCCACCGGCGAGCCGATTGCCGGTGCGCGCGAAACCCGCGGCGGCGATTTCCTGTATCGGCTGCACTTCGACCTGCACTACATGCCGGCGATATGGGCGCGCTGGATCATCGGCTTCTGCACGATGTTCATGCTGGTGGCCATCATCAGCGGCGTGATCACGCACCGGCGCATCTTTGCCGATTTCTTTACGTTCCGCGCCAGGAAGGGACAGCGCTCCTGGCTCGACGCGCACAATGCCGTGGCCGTGCTGGCACTGCCGTTCCACTTGATGATCACCTACACGGGCCTGGTCACGCTGATGCTCTTGTACATGCCGTGGGGGATCCAGTCGGTGTACAAGGGCGACGAGCGCACGTTCAACACCGAACTGGCCGCCCGTGCGCCGCGCAACCTGAAGGCGTCGAAGGACAGCGCGCCACTGGCGCCCATCGCGCCGATGATGGCGCAGGCCAACGCGCGCTGGAGCGATAGCGGCATCCAGCGCATTACCGTCGAACAGCCCAACAATGCCAGCGCCACCGTGGCGCTCACGCGTCGCGATGAACGCAGCATGCGGACCACGCCGCCGTCGATGGTCTTCACCGGACCCACCGGCGAGTTGAAGGCGACGCTGGGCGAGGAGATGGCCGGTGCCAGCGCCACGCGCTTCACGATGGTGGGCCTGCATGTGGCCCACTTCGCGCCAACGCTGCTGCGCGTGCTGTTCTTCCTGTCCGGCATCGCCGGCACGCTGATGGTTGCCACGGGTGCCGTGATGTGGGCCGTCAAGACACGACAGCACCATGCCAAGCGCATCGCCGCCACGGGACGCACGCCGTTCGGCCTGCGGCTGGTGGAGGCCCTGAACCTGGGTGCGATTGCCGGTCTGCCGATCGCCTTCGCCACGTACTTCTGGGCCAATCGCCTGCTGCCCGTGGATATCCCGCAACGCTCGGCCGCAGAGATCCAGGCATTCTTTGCCGCCTGGGCGGCTGCTGCGGTGCTCGCGCAGATTCGGCCGACGCGCGGCATGTGGCGCGTGCAGCTATGGATCGGTGCGGCGCTGTTTGCCGGGCTGCCGGTGCTCAATGCCTTCACCACGTCCACGCACCTCGGCGTCACGCTGTTCCACGGCCCGGCTGTGGTGGCGGGCTTCGACCTGACCGTGCTCGCGCTGGGTATTGGCTTGGGAAGTGCCGCGTGGCTCGTCGGAAAACGCAAGGCGCCGCGCAAGGCCGCAGCCCCGAAAACGGCCAAGGCCACTCCGAGCAACGTGAAGGGTATCGAGGTGCCGCAATGAGCGATGTCGGGATGCTGCCGATCGGGCCTGCCTGCGTGGCCGGCCTGGGGTTCGCCGTCGCCGGTTTCACGTGGCTGGCGACCGCAATGGATCGCCATCACGCGGACATGTTCGGACGCGGCACGTCGCCGGAACCGGCACGCGCCAGGCGCCTGCGCTGGCAGGGGGCGTTTGCCCTGGCCCTGGCACTTGCGGCTTGCGTGCTGGCCGAAGGCTGGGCGTTTGGCGTGGTGTATTGGGGCGGGCTTCTCACGCTGGGTGCATTGACCGTGGCGGGAACGTTCTCCTGGGCACCGCACGCGTCGCCACGCGTGGCGCGGACGGCGGTGATCGTCGGGGTTCTCGCAACAACGCTATCGCCCTTGCTGGCGCCAGTCCACGGCTAGTCTTCCCCATCTGTCGGATGGTCTTCGAGCAACGCCACCAGAGCGTTGCCTTCATTTTCTGGAATCGGGTTAAGCCTGCACGCGCGGAGGGATTGCGCGGCGCAAAAATTATTCTTTTGGGAGTGTCACCTTGTCTTTCACGAACCAATCGCGAGCGTCCGTCTCGCGTACCCCGTTGCGTCACCTTGTCACCGCACTGGCTGCTGCCGGCCTGCTGCCGACGCTTGCCTTCGCACAGGAGGCAGCCGCCGATGCGGCGGCGCAGAATCCCGTTACCACGTTGCCGGCCGTGACCGTGAAGGGCGCAGCGTCTCCCGACCAGTTGCCCGAGGCGTATGCCGGCGGACAAGTGGCACGGGGCGGTCGTCTCGGCGTGCTCGGCAACCAGGATTTCATGGACGTGCCATTCAGCATCACGTCGTACACCTCCCAGCAGATCCAGAACCAGCAGGCCCGTACGCTCGGTGGCGTGCTCGCTGACGATCCCGCCGTGCGTGTGACCTCGGGCTTTGGCAATTTCTCCGAAGCCTTCGTCGTGCGCGGCTTCACGCTGACTGGCGACGACATCAGCTACAACGGCCTGTACGGCATCGCACCGCGCCAGTTGGTTTCGCCCGAGGGCCTGGAGCGCGTGGAAGTGTTCCGCGGCGCCAACGCGTTCCTGAACGGTGTATCGCCGGCAGGTACGACAATCGGGGGTTCCATCAATCTGGTGCCGAAGTACGCGCTGGCTGCGCCGATCACGCAGGGCACGATCGACTACACGAGCGATGGCCAGGTCGGTGGCCACATTGACGTTGGCCGTCGCTTTGGCGAGAAGAAGCAGTTCGGCGTGCGCGTCAATGCAATGGCGCGTGGCGGCGATACCGCGGTCGACAACGAGAGCCGCCAGCAGCGCTTGTTTACGCTGGGCCTTGACTATCAGGGCGACGCGTTCCGCGTGAACGCTGATTTTGGCTACCAGAAGGAGTCGGTATTCCAGGGCCGCGCTACGATTAATCTTGCCAACACTGCGACGGCGTTACCGCCAGTGCCGTCTTCCACAACGAATTGGGCGCAGCAGTGGACGAACTCGAAGCTGGAAGATACCTACGGGACGATCCGCGCCGAGTACGACATCACGAAGGACTGGACGACCTATGCCGCCTTTGGTGCGCACCACAGTAATGAATTTGGTAACTACAGCGGCGCCAACGTCGGTAATAGCGGTTTCGGAACGGCGTCGCTCCTTTCTGTGCCCTTCAAGCAGGACACGATCACGGGTGAAGTGGGTGTGCGCGGCAAGTTTGCCACCGGCCCGGTGAAACACACGGTCAACCTCAGTTGGTCTGGCCTGAAGCAGGAAAAGGCTTCGGCATTTGGGTCTTCCGGTACGTTCCCGACGAACCTCTACAATGCGCCGGCCGTCGCCTATCCGACAGCGAACATCACCGGCAACTTTGCTGACCCATACACCACAGGCCGCACGAACCTGAACGGCGTTTCGTTCTCCGACACGCTAAGCTTCTTGAACGACCGTGTGCTGTTGACTGGTGGCGTACGTCATCAAGTGATCAATGTGCGTGGCTATGCCACCGCCGATGGCGCGCAGACATCCACTTACAACGATTCTGCCACCTCGCCAATGTTCGGCCTCGTGGTGAAGCCGCTACAGAACGTGTCGGTGTATTACAACTACATTGAGGGCTTGGCTCAGGGCCCCACGGCTGGCAATACCGCTGTAAACCGCGGCGAGATCTTCCCGCCGGTAAAGTCGAAGCAGCAGGAAGCGGGCGTGAAGTATGACGCCGGCAAGTTCGGCACGACGCTGGCGATCTTTCAGATCGAACAGCCTCAGGGAACGACGTTGTCGGGCAGCGTGTTCGGCCTGCGTGAACTGCGTAACCGCGGCGTGGAGCTGAGCGTGTTTGGCGAGCCGCTGCGTGGCTTCCGCTTGCTTGGGGGTGTGTCGTACATCGACTCCAAGTACCAGAACGATCCGCTGCTGGACGGCAAGAAGGGCGTTGGCGTGCCTAACTACACGGTGACGCTGAGCGGCGAGTACGATTTGCCCTTCCTGGTGGGCTCGACCGTATCGGCCCGCTATATCCAGACCGGACGTCAGGCGGCCAACACGTCGAACACGATCAGCCTGCCATCCTGGAATCGTTTCGATCTTGGTGCTCGTTACACCTTCAAGGCTTCGCAAATGCGCTACACAATGCGCGCTGCGGTCGAGAACATCGCCAACAAGGACTACTGGGCAGGTGTTTCGACTTCCAACAACGTGCTGTTCGTTGGCGCGCCGCGTACCTTCAAGCTCTCGATGACGGTCGACTACTGATCATTGATCGGCCGTTGCAGCCATTTGCTCCGTGCGCAGCCAGTCGCGCGGAGACTGGCCCACCCGGGCCAGGAACACACGTGATAGCGCCGACGGGTTGGCATAGCCCAATTCGTCGGCCAGCAGTTTCAGCGGCGCGCCTTCGCGCAGCCGCGACTGCGCCAGGCTGACGCGCCAGTCGGTCAGGTAGTCGGCCGGTGTCTGGCCGACGACATTGCGAAACGCCTCGGCGAACGCGCTGCGCGACATGCCCGCGCAGGCCGCCATCTGCTCCAGATTCCAGCTTTCTCCCGGTGCCTCGTGCATCGCCACCAGTGCGCGCGCGAGCCGTGCATCGGACAGCCCCGTGATCAATCCGGGCTGCACGCCGGCTGCGTCGGGATGATCGAGCATCCATCGCAGTAGCTGAATCAGCACCACTTCGAACAGCCGATCCGCCAGCAGCCGCTGGCCACAGCGCACGCGCTCGGTCTCGGCGAACAGCAGTGACAGGGCAGGGCCCAACCCTTCGACTTGCGCCAGTGGCAGCACGATCAGCGGCGGCAACGCGCGTGCCAGCGGATTGCGCACGCCGCCCGCGAATTCGAGGGTGGCGCAGGCAAACTGCGAACCCTCGGCGGGCGGATTGTGGAAGGTGTGGATGGCCGGGCGCGGATAGAACAGCAGCGATGGCTCGCGGATCGACAACTCCCTCGGCAGTCCCTTTGTGCGATGCGTGACAGTCATCTCGCCGTCGCGCATGACGTGCAGGAAACCGCGCGCCGGCTCGTTGAAGCGCGAAATGCCGCACAGCGGGCCGCTATGGAACAGGTGCGCGTGGATGCGGAAGCGCTCCAACAACGCCGAGAGCCGGTCGATGGGAGCGAGAACGGGAGTGGTGAGGCTTGCCATGGCGTCTGGACGAATGGGTATGTTTGCTGGACGGATAGTATCCCAACGTGCGGCGGTAGCGGCCATAGTGGAACCCAAGGACAGCGACACACCAGTCCGAACGTAACGAACCCACCACGCATCCGCATCAGGAGTCCATCATGACCGCACGTATCCCCGTACCCGACACGCAATCGGCCCCCGCTGGCAGCCAGGCCGCCCTTGCTCAGATCCACGGCGCTTTCGGCGTCGTTCCCAAGATGTTCCGCGCCGTATCCAATTCGCCGGCCGCGCTGCAATCGATGTGGGGCGCCTTCGGTGCGCTCGGCGGCGGCGTCATTCCCGCGGCGCTGGGCGAGCAGATCGCCGTGGCAGTGGCCGACCGCAACCGCTGCGAGTATTGCCTGGCCGCGCACACGGCGCTAGGCCGCAAGGCGGGCGCCAGCGCCGAGCAGATGGCCGCCGCCCAGCGTGGCGAATCGACCGATCCGAAGACCGCTGCGGCACTGGCGTTCGCGCTGCAACTGGTGGAGTCGCGCGGCCAGAGCAGCGATGCCGATATCGCCCGTCTGCGGGAAGTCGGTTTCAATGACGAGGAAATCGTCGAGATCGTTGCCCATGTTGCGCTGAACCTGTTCACCAACTACATCAACGTGGCATTCGCCGTGCCGGTGGATTTTCCGGCGGTGAAGCTCAATCCGCGTTAATTCCGGTCTGACGCAGATGTAAAAAAAGCCGCTCCTCGGAGCGGCTTTTGTCCCATGGTGCGACGCCTCAGGCGTGGATCACCGAGGGAGTGAACTGCTTGCCGGTCAGGCTGGCCACGGCAACGGCCACGGCTTGCTCACGCGCGCCATCGGCAGCCGGGGAGGGCATGAAGCGCTCCGGTTCCTCACGGGCCAGACGTTGCAGGTGGCGCAGCTTGGCCTTCAGGCCCGGCTCGACGCGCGAATCGGGGGTGACCGTGGACGGGCAGGCCACACCCAGAATGTCGAGCGCCTGTCGGAAGTTGTCGACCGTCAGCCCTTCGGCCGGGTCCACGCAGACCAGGCGGGCGCGCTGCTCCGCACTGAACGACGCGGCCGGTGCCGTGGACAGGATCACCCAGGCGCCCGGCATGGCGTGCTGGGCAGACCATGCGCCGATTTCCGCAGCGTGGCCGCCATGCACGGCCGGCGTCATGCCTTCCACCTGAAGGTCCAGTTGCTGGAAGATCGCGGCAGGCGTGCCGCGTCGCCATGCGTCGGAGACCACCACCCGGGCGCCAGCAATACCGAACAGCCGGCGCAGGAAACCCAGGGCGATGGGATCGAAAAACCTGACATCCCGAAGAGTCCCCGTGTTCGGCGTACCGCCCAGACGGGCAGCGGAGCGGTCCGAGTACAGGACACCGGGTACGTCCAGCATGATGAGGCGTTCAGACATGATTCGTGGTCACTCGTGATGGGATGGGTCTAGCGTATCTGGCTTTTTGCCGAGAAAGCGGCCACAAAATGTGCATAAGTGCAACAGTTGTGTAACTTGCTCGGTTCACTCGTAAATGCCGGTTACCCCGTTCCCGTATTTGTTTCCTGCGGACACAACTGCCGCACCAGGCTTGGGATTGCAGCCCGAAACGGCTTGCGGATGCTGACCCAATGATCGCCTCAACGGGCCGTCGGGCCAGCCGGTTGACAGGAATTTGAAAGGAAATGTACGGCAATCGGTCGCGGCCGCAACATGGGTGACATTAGCGGCGGCGCAGCAATTGCATTTCGAAATGCTCGAAGGCGTATTGGCAGGGAATGCCGCAGAACAAGTCCGTCGCGCCAACCGGTTTCTCGCAGGCGTGGCAGGTGCCGCAGGGCTTGAGGCGGGGCGCCCAGTCGCGTCCAGCGTGATCGAAGTCTTCCTCGAATGACGAATCGTCCTGGGCGGCCTTGCGGAGCATGCGTCGTTCCTGCCTTTTCGCAACTTGCGCGTCTGCGTTGATGGGTCGGGGCCGACTGCGCCAAGGGCAGTGGCACCGGCATCCATGCTAGCGCGGCCACCTTCATCGGCAAATCGGATCAACACTATTTACGGCAATACGCGGGCAGCCTGAAGCCGCGCCTTCTCTGACGGCAAGGTGCGCGGCCCCGGGCGGCATTGCGGCGATGCGGCAATATCGTTGGCGGACAGCTTCAGAACTGGAAGCGTGCCACATCGCTTTCGAGCGCCGCAGCCTGCAGGTCCAGCCGTGCTGCCTGGCCAGTCACGCTATCCACGAGCCGTGCGTTGTCGGCGCTGGTCTGTTCCAGACGGGCCAGCGCCTCGGTTACCGTGCGGATGCCGGCGGCCTGCTCGCTGGCCAGGTTGCCAAGCTCAGAGGCCAGCGTATGACTGTGGTGCACGGCGGAATCGATGCCGGACATTGCAGTTTCCACGTGCGTGCTCAGTTCCGCCCCGCGTGCAATCTCGCGCGCCGCGGCGCCGATGATGGTGTTGATTTCCCGCGCGGCCGTGGCGCTGCGCTGCGCCAGCGCGCGCACTTCCTGCGCCACCACGGCAAAGCCTCGTCCGGCTTCGCCAGCGCGCGCCGCTTCCACGGCAGCGTTGAGCGCGAGGATATTGGTCTGGAACGCAATGCTCTCGATCACGGCGACGATGTCCGAGATATTGCGCGACTGGGCGTGGACGTTGGCCATGGCTTCGCTCATATCCCGTACGGCAGCCATGCCGGTGCCGGTGGCCAGCCGCGCACGGCTTGCCATGTCGCTCGACTCCTGCGCCTGCTGGTGAGCCTGCTGGACCAGTGCAGTGAGCCGCGTCACGTTGGCGGCGGCATCGGCCAGCGCAGCGGCCTGCGTACCGGTACGCGTGGCAAGTTCCTCGTTGCCCTGCGTGATGCCGTGGCTGGCGTCGGAGATTTCATGCGCGCATTGCTGGATACGGGCCAGTACGCCGGCCAGCTCCTCGCGCATGCCTGCCAGGAAAAACAGCAGGCTGCTGCGGTCGTGGCTGCGCAGCGCGACGTGCGCGGTCAGGTCGCCACCGGCGATACTGTTCGCCACGGCTGCGGCATCGCGTGGTTCGCCACCCAGCTCGCGCGTCAGGCTGCGTGCGGCGATCCAGGCCAGCCACGCGGCGGCCAGCAGGCTGGTCATCAGCAGGCCGGCCATGACCCATTGCGCGCGCGTCTGCGCGGCGGCCACGCCGGCCACCGTGTCGGCTGCCTGCTGGGCGAGCGCGGTACGCGTGGTTTCGATCAGTGCGCCGAGCTTCTGCAGTTGCTGGCCCAGGAAATGGCTTTCGATGGAGACCGAGGCATCGAACTGCAAGGCATCGAGCGGCTGCTTGCGCATGAGATCGACATACTTGTCCGTCAGTTCGCCCGCAGCGGCGCGTTCCGTCTGCAACGCCTGCGCTTGCTGGGGCGCGGCGGTACGCACGCCGTCCACGGCGGTAGCCAGATTCTTCATGGCGGCGGCAATATCGTTGGTCGCCGTGTCCCGCTCCGCGCTCGATGTGGCCAGCGTCAACGCCAGTTGCGCGCGTCCCAGCGTGGCGAGCGAGGCTTGCGCGCGCTCGGCGGAAATGGCCCCGCGCATATCGCGCTGGTAGAGCGTGTCGGTGTCCTGCTTGAGTTCGATGAGGTTGACGATGCCGGTCAGGCCGACGATGGCACCGAATGCGTAGATGAGGGCGAACGCGGCGGAAAGCCGCAGGACCAGCGGCAGTCTTGCCAATCCCTGCCACACGGATTGGCCGCGCCGGGCGGGCAGCCCGATCTTGATGGCTTGCAACACGAAAAACACTCCTCCGGGGCAATGCCCCGCCATGCCATGACCCATGCGCGGCAGCTTCCGGGTCTCTCGATGTCTGGCAAGGAACCAGGGAACCCGTGACGCCGCGGCGCGGTGTGATGGTCCGCGACGCATGTGACGTTGGCGTGACGCCGCGTCATTGGAGGAGGGATGTCAGAGGGGCGCTACATCGCGTTGCCGATGCAGCGCCCTGACGCATGGCTCAGTAGTGGAGGGCCAGCGAATCGTGCTCGCGATGCGCGGTGAGTTCTTCGCGCGCCGCGTGGTCGAGCACATCGAGCCGGTAGCCCTGTGCATAGACCACGGAAACGGTAACGCCGTTCTCGGGGCAAAGATTCAGGGTCCGCCGCATGCGAGACACCAGCCCGGCCAGCGCGCGGGGGTCTCCCGGCAGGTCGTGGCCCCAGATCGTATTCTCGATGCGCTGGCTGGCCAGGATACGGCCGGCATTGGCGAACATCAGCATGGCGAGGTCGAACTCCTTGGGTGTCATCGGTATCCGTACGCCGTGCAGCGTGGCATAACGGCCGGGACTGTTCAGCTCGTAGCCGCCCGCGCGCAGGGGCAGGGGCGTCCGCAGCCGGGTATCCACCACGCGACGGCGCAATGCGCTGAGCCGAGCCAGCAGCACGCGGGCGCTGAGCGGACGGACCACGTAGTCGTCAGCGCCGGCATCGAGCGCCTCCACGACGTCGTCGTCGCTGCCCTGTCCGGCGATCAGCACGATGGGCACGTCGCGGTTGCGCACGGCACGCACAGCGCGGATGACATCGATGGCGGAGATATCGGGCAGTTCACGGTCGATCAGGAGCATGTCGTAATTGTCGTGCCCCAGGCCGTGGATCAGGTCGCGGCCGGCCTGAAAGTAACTGCACTGGAACCCGGCAATGGAGAGCAATTCCTGCATGGGATGGAGGGGGGAGGCGCTGCTGCCCAGCAGCGCAATGTTGGCACGCTCATTCATACGGCACTATCGATCCTGCAAAACACATTAAAAGGACAAAACGTTGGTGGCAGCGTATCGACGAGGGAGCGCTGCAACAATCGCGGATTCCTTAAAAAGGCTTCAGTGGCGTCACAGGTGTCGCGGCTTGCGGCGAGGCACGCTGGCCTGCGGCGTCTAATCCGATGTTTTGTATGGGTTTACGGGTGGCGGCTGCTTATCCACAGAACTTGTGGATAACCACGCCCGAACGGGTGTCGACCCGCCGTCCGCATGCGGAACCCATCGGCGTGATTAAAAAATGGGCAACTCCGGCCTGTACCATGGTGTGGATGCGCGCATGTGACGTGCCATGCCAGAATAGGGCCCTCTGGGTCAGGGAAGCCTCCGGGCTGCCAGTTGCCGATGCTGAGTCCAAGCGTGATTGCCGTGATCGTGGTCGCCTTCCACACCGTGGGAGTCGTGGCGGCCCTGCACGCCGTCATGACGGTGCGTACCGCGCCGGGCGCCATCGCGTGGGCGGGATCGCTGGTGATGATGCCGTACCTGACACTGGTGCCTTACCTGATCTTTGGGCGCAGCCGGTTCGCCGGTTACGTCAACGCCCGACGTTTCAACAACGACCGCCTGCGCGAGATCGGCCAGGGCATGACCGCACACGAGCGCGAGGCGCTCAGGGCCAGCGTGGTGGACTTGCCCGCGCAGGCATGCATGCGGGCACTGCCGGCCCTCACCGGCATTCCGTGCATGGGCAACAACGATGTGCGATTGCTGATCAACGGCGATGCCACGTTCGACGCGATCTTCGCGGCCATCGACGCCGCGAAGGAGCAGGTGCTCGTGCAGTTTTTCATCGTGCATGACGACGAGCTTGGCCGTGCGTTGCAGCGTCGATTGTGCGAGCGGGCCCAGGCCGGTGTCAGGGTCTATTTCCTCTACGACAGTATCGGATGCCATGCGCTGGGCCGCGAGTATGTTCGCGTGCTGCACGCGGCGGGCGTGCAGGCCCGGCCTTTTTCCACGCATCCCGGCTTTGTCAATCGTTTCCAGTTGAACTTCCGCAATCATCGGAAACTGGTCGTGGTGGATGGCGGACGCGCTTTCGTGGGCGGCCACAACGTTGGCAACGAGTACCTTGGCAAACGTTCGCCGCTGTCTCCATGGCGCGACACGCATATCGAAATCCGTGGTCCTGCGGTGCTGACACTGCAGATGGCGTTTGCCGAAGACTGGTACTGGGCTGCGAAGGAGGTGCCGTACCTGATGATGCCGCCGGACCCCAAGGTGGGCCAGGGGGAGGGGGGCGGGATGACGGTCCAGGTGGTGCCGTCCGGTCCGGCCGATGCGCAGGAAACCTGCTCGCTGTTCTTCGTCGAAGCGATCCGGTCGGCCAGACACCGGTTGTGGGTGACATCGCCGTACTTCGTGCCCGATGAGGCTGTGTTCGCGATGCTGAGGCTCGCCGTGCTGCGCGGCGTGGACGTGCGCATCCTGATTCCGTCCCGGCCCGACCACCTCGTGGTCTACGGCGCTTCCACGATATATGCCTACCAGGCCATCCTTGCCGGCGTGAAGGTCTATCGCTACGAGCCGGGCTTCCTGCACCAGAAGGTGGTGCTGATTGACGATATTGCGGCTGCGGTGGGCACGGCCAATCTGGACAACCGCTCGTTCCGGCTGAATTTCGAATTGATGATCATGACGGCGGATTCCGCCTTTGCCGCAGATGTGGAAAAGATGCTGGAGGCCGATTTCGCGCATGCGCGAGAGATCGATACCAGCGACTTTCTCGCATCCCCAGCCGTGTTGCGCGTGGCCATGCACGTGGCCAAGCTGTTTGCACCGATTCTCTGACGCGCCGCACGGCGCGTGCTGCGCCGCATCGGGCACTGGCACTATTTGTGTACACTGTCTACTATTAATGCCAACAAGATGGACGCTGTCCACATGAGGGGAAGCATGAACCGCGCAGCCGCCAGCATTCCGCCGTCGCGAACCACTTATCGGCATGGCGACCTGCGCCGTGCGCTGCTGGAAGCGGGCGTGGACCTGGCGCGGCACGGTGGTCCCGATGCCATCGTGTTGCGCGAGGCCACGCGCCGCGCCGGCGTGGTGCCCAACGCCGCCTATCGCCACTTCGCCAATCGACAGGACCTGTTGCAGGCGGTACGCGCCTCGGCGCTGTCGAGCCTGGCCATGGCCATGGAAGCTGAACTTGCCGCCATTCCGCCCGATGCATCTGCCGTGGAGCGTGCACGGGGCAGCCTGCGCGCTGTGGGCACCGGGTACCTGCGCTTTGCACTGTCCGAAACCGGACTGTTCCGGACCGCCTTCTCGGTGCCGGACGAGGTGGAGAACGATACCGATCCGGACAAGGCCGGCAACAGCGGCATGAATCCATTCGAATTGCTTGG
This sequence comes from Cupriavidus sp. DL-D2, assembly GCF_039710735.1. Classification (NCBI taxonomy): domain Bacteria; kingdom Pseudomonadati; phylum Pseudomonadota; class Betaproteobacteria; order Burkholderiales; family Burkholderiaceae; genus Cupriavidus; species Cupriavidus sp. DL-D2. Next base: position 56,724 of record NZ_JBDKXK010000031.1, read on the forward strand.
TGCGTCGCTGGACCGTTGGGTCGATGCCGGAATCCTCCCGGCTGCGCGCCGCCCCGGCGCCGAATACATCGCCTGGGCGGCTGTGCACGGCCTGGCCATCATGCTGATCGACGGGCCATTACGCGAGGGCGCGAACGAGAACGCCGCCAAGTTCGGCCCACGCCTGCTGGAAATGGTGGAGAAAGGGCTGCTGGCCGTGTGAAGGAAAGGGAGCGAAAAAACGGGAGCGAAAAAAAGATGCCACGCGCGGGGAGCAACGTGGCATTGGAATCAGGAGTTGCAGGGGAAGGGTTCCCCGCAATCCATCTCGGATGCCCGTATGGCATGGGCGAAGTGGAGTCTATTAAGACGATTCTGAGAAAAAAATCGGAAAACCCTTAAATGAGGACTTCTTTCGCAGATACCTGTCTAACGTTTGCGGAGCGCCACGTGTGTGGTCCGCCAACGAGGGGAGCGGGACATGCGAGGCATGCGAGGAAGGATGCCGGGGATCGGAAAGGGCCTAGTGTTTTCGCTCGCCGCCCTGCTGGCGGGATGCGTGGCCTACCCTGGTTACGACGTGGCCCCCGGATATGGCTATGGCAGCTATTCGGGTTACGCGGGATATTCGGGATCTTCGGGATACACCGGGTATGGGGGATATGCGGGGTCGTCGAGCTACTACTATGGCGGCTACCCGTACGGCTATCCCTACGCCTATTACGGCGCGCCCATCTACGGCAGTGTATGGATCGGCAGCGGTTGCTGCGGATATCGGGGCTACTACGGCTACCGGGGCTATGGGTATCGCGGCTACTACGGTTATCGCGGTGGATACCACGGTGGATATGGCGGGGGCTATCGCGGCGGCTACCACGGTGGGTATCGCGGCGGATATGTCGGGGGGTATCGCGGCGGGTACGGAGGCTCCCGTGGCGGCGGCCGGGGTCGGCGCTAGCCGCCCGGCACTACACAGGCGTCACGGCAATTGCCGCAGCTGGCCGATGACGGACATCAGCCGGCCGTGCGCCACGGTGACTGACGCCTCATCCTGCAGGGCTTCCTGATAGCGCTTGCGAAACGCTTCGTCCCCGCGTTCGCTGAACATCTTCTGCGTGGCGCCCGCCACGGCGCGGCAGGTCTCATCATGGTGTTCATCGCCATCGAGTTCCTCGTCGATCTCGACGATCAGCCGTGACAGCGGATCGAGCCAGCGGAAAAATGCTTCCTCCGTGATGAGCTGAACAAACTGGCCTGCGGGAATCGGACCATGCAGCCGTTCGTACTGGCCGCGATCGTAGCCGATGACTTCCTTGTGCACCTCGAGCAGCGCCGCGCGCAAGGCACGTAGCCCCGAGCGGCGGGTTTCCTGGATGGCGAGGAACTGTTCGCTGGGCATGCCCATCTCCACTTTCCTGTTTACGGGCAGGCGCTGTCGAGCCATGGTGCGGCGTCCTCCCGTGGACGCCATTGGCCTGTCCCTTGTTATTGGACGCACACGTACACGCTCGACGGGATGCACGGTGCGCGAAGTCAGTATAGGCACCCAAGATGCCCCGATCTAGCGCATCCGCCTAGCGAAATACCCGTATTGCCGCTGCGCCGCATTCCGTATGGGCCAAGGTGGATGCCAGCGCGCGGGCGATGCGTATTGCGACGCAGCAGCGACGCACCGCGCCATGTTCCGTGCTTCAGGCATGCAATGGATCGGAAGTCAGCCGCATCCGCGCGCGCAATGGCAGGTGGTCCGATGCCAGTTTCGCCATCGCGCTACGGTGGCTGGCCACCGCCAGCAGGTGCGCGCGCGGCGAGGTCCAGATCCGGTCGAGTGCCAGGAACGGCCAGCGTGACGGGAATGTGGACACATGCGGCGTGCGCTCGAAATAGGCATGCAGCCAGCGCAGCGGACGGCCCCACAGGAACCACTCGTTGACATCGCCAAGCAGGATCGTCGGTTGCTCCGGCGCCTCGGCCAGCGCGGTGAGCAGACGTCGCACCTGCCAGCGCCGCTCGCTCGGCAGCAGCCCCAGGTGCGTGGCAATCACGCGCAGTGCAAAGGTGCCAGATTCGATCGCATTGCATTCAAGCTGGGCGTCGATGGCGCCGCGCGGCTCGCGCCGCCGCACACTGAGGTCGATGTGGCGCACGCTCAGGGGCCGATAGCGCGTGAGCAATGCGTTGCCGTAGTCGCCATCGTCGCGCACGAGTGTCGGGCCGGGAATCGCATGCAGGCCGGTACGTTGCGAGAGGAACTGCAGCATGTCGAAGCCGGTGCCGCGCGTCTCTACCTCCTGTAGCGCGATGAGGTCGGCGCGCAGTTCGCATAGCACGTCGCAGATGCGGTTTGGCACGAAGTGCCCATCGGTGCCGACGCCGCCATGGATGTTGTAGCTCGCCACGGCGATATCGGCATGCAGCGCGCCGTTTGGCACATGGGGTGCGTTCACCGCGCGCCTCCCGTGGCGTGCATTCCGCCCATCGGCGGGTGGTTGCGTCGCTGGCGCCGCCGTCGCAGACCCCACCAGATGGCTGCCGGGATCAGCAGGACCAGCGCCAGCAAGGCGAAGGTCATGACATTCGGATCGCGCGCCGCCGCCGCAATGCGATTCACCAGCGATGCCGATAGCACGATGCCCGGCGTGATGCCAATGGCCGTGCCGAGCAGGCAATCCCGCAGCCGGATGCGCGAGGCACCCACCACAAGGTTCACCAGCGTGAACGGCGCCACGGGCACAAGCCGCAGCACCACCATCGCCAGCAGGCCGTGCTGGCTCACCTGCTGGCTGATCCGGTTAAGCCGCTGGCCACCGAAGCGTTGCACGGCATTCCGGCCAAGCAGCCGTCCCGCCGTGCAGGTGGCGGCTGCGCTCATCACGGTGCCGGCCAGCGCCACCGCGCCTCCATACAGCGGCCCGAATACGACAATGGTGACCACGATCAGCACCGTGACCGGCATCATCATGAGCCCGCCCACTACGAAGATCGCCACCATCGCCAGCGGGGCCAGCGGCATCCGGCCGATGTCCTGCACAACGCCCAGCACGTAGCGGAAATCGGCCCATTCGCGCAGTGGCGTATAGCGCCACGCGAAGGCCACGCCAGCCACCACCAGCACCAGTGCCATCAGCACCGCCACACGGTTTGCCACCTGCGGGCGTACCTCGTTGCTCACGAACTCGGCCATGATCTGGTCCGTGTCGATCGGCTCGATGGGGTCGAGCAGCGCGGCATCGGGCACGGCCGCGTCGACGTCTTCCGGCACCGTGGGCGTGAAGGGCTGCAACGTGCGGCCTTCGGGACGGTGCAGCATTGCCAGCGCCTGGTTCAGACGTGGTTTGCCCTCCAGCGCCTGCGTCAGTTCTTCCGTGGTGACGGCGAGGTGTTCGCAGAGCAGGCGGTCGCGCATCGAGCGGATGGCAGCCGCGATGCGCGCGTCGCCGTTGGCTTCGATGGTCACGTTGCATTCGGTGTCGAGCCCGAATGAGCGGTTGCTCAGGTTCGCGGAACCGATAGTCAGCAGATGATCGTCCACGGCCATCACCTTGCTGTGCACGTTCATGCAGGCGTCGCCAAGGTCCGGCACGTGCGGACAGTACAGCTGGAAACGGCCCTCGGGGTCGGCGTCGCGCAACTCGCGGCAGAGCCGGGCACGCAGCACGCCCATGCTCGCTTCTTCCAGCCAGCCGCTTTCGGTGCGGCGCGATACCAGCGCGATGTCGGGGCCATCCGGTTCGCGCAGCCGTGTCTCGAATGCCTCGGCGATCAGGCCCGAACTGAAGTACTGGTTTTCAAGGTAGATGTTTTCGCGCGCGGCAGCGATGGCATCCACGTAGAGCGCGCGGATCTCGTTGATGCCGGGTGCGTCGTCGCGTTGCGGGAAGGTGCGGCTGATGCCCACGCGCAGGTCCGTGACATCGGGGATGACTTGCTGCGGCCATCGGTCGGCGCCCTGCATCTGGCTGGCCTTCGGTGTGCGCGGATGGCGGCCCGTGGCGCAGAACCATCGGTCGGCGGCCAGATCGCCCAGCGCGGCGGCCGCGGCACCATCGACCACGCACTGCACGTCATGGAACGGCGGATACGGCTTGCCCTCGGGGTCCACGCGGCGCGGCTCGTTGGCCAGATGGTGATGCGAATCCCATCGCCGGATCGTCAGGTCGAGCCCGCCGCAGAACGCCAGTTGATTGTCGATGACCACTACCTTCTGATGATGCGAGGCGCCAGCCGGGTGATTCCCGTCGAGGTGAAAGGACAGGCGCCGGTGGGTCTGCCAGTGTTGACGGGCCGAAGGCAGGAACTCCCGCTCCAGCGCGAACACCATCGCGAAATCCCAACTCAGCACGTATACGCGCAGTTTGCGGCGGCGTCGGCACAGCGCGTTCAGGAAGTCGCGCAATTCAGCCGGCAGGCCGTCGTTGGGGGCATCGGGCAGCAGCCGCATGCGGCTGTCGATATCCCATCCGAGGATGTAGACCGTGTGCTCGGCGCGCGTGAGGGCCTCGCGCAGCGCGCTGAAATAGGCGTCGCCGTCGACCAGCATCGCGAAGCGGTGACAGGGCTCCACGCGCCAGCAATTGTGACCAGGGCGAAGCAGGGGGGCGTCGGCAGTGTTTGACATGGCGAAGGGTACGCCGCGCAATTTTCGTACCGAGGCGCCTGGCCGCGTCAGACCGTCCCGCAAGTGGTTTGCCCTGTGTGCTGCTTACTTGCCTTTGTAAATATTGCAGTCAGCGGGCCGCCGTACGCCAGGCGCCGGGAGGCATGCCGAAGCGGCGCGCGAAGGCTCGCGTAAATGTGGTTTGATCGGGGTAGCCCACGCCATGCGCGATATCGGCCAGCGGCATCGTGCCGGCCATGAGCCACTGCACGGCCTGATCGAGACGTAGGCGGGTCTGGTAGCCGTGGGGTGTGTCGCCGAAGGCTTCGCAGAACAGCGTATGGAAACGGCGTGCGCCCCATCCCACATGCGCGGCGAGGGCATCCACGCGTAGCGGCGAGTCGAGGTGCGCCCGCAGATAGCGGTCGATGTCGGTGACGGGAAAGCGTGCCGCGTCGGCAGGTGCATCGCGCAATCCGAGCATCGCGGACAGGCCGTTGGCCAGTCCTGTGGCCTGCTGCCACGCGTGCTGGTTCGATACGTTAGTGCCGCGATCTGCGTCCCGTGCCGTGGCCAGCGCCCGGACGCGCGTCGCGAAGTTGCCGTCCATGGAGAACGTACGTGGCCGCGCCATCAGCCGTGCGGGCAAGGCCACCGAACTCGCAGGGAAGTCGGCCACCAGTTGCAGGTTGTCCGTCAATCCGGCGCAGAGGTGATGGGCGCCAGCCGGAATGACCAGTCCCACTTCCGCATCCACGCGGTAGGCATGGCCTTCGATTTCGAGTTCGATCTGGCCATCCACGCCGAACAGCAACTGATGATAGTCGTGCGCGTGACCGAACGGCTGGCGCGGATAGCGGCGCGGCTCGACCAGCGGCGAGGCGTGTTCAACGAGCTTCGGCATGGCGCGCGTTGCCGCGAGTCTGGCACAGCCATACGCCGATGCCGGCCACGGCCATGCCGAGCCACTGCACGGGACCGAGCCGGTCGCCAAACAGCAGCGCGGCCTGTATGGCGGCAAGCGGCGGGGCGAGGAACATCAGCGCGGCGGCGTTCGCTGCTTGTCCGCGCCGGACCAGCCCGAGCAGCAGCCAGGTGCCGAGCCCAGAGAGCACCAGCGCGGCCCAGGCCAGGCTGATCCACAGCGTCGGGCCTGGCGTCCAGCGCAGTGCGCCGGACGTTTCCGATGTCACCGACGTGGCACCCACGACCACAGCAGCCACCAGCATCGCCCCGGCGTTTTGCCAGGCCGAACTGGCGCGGATATCCGCGCGCGCAATCGAGGTCTTCTGGAGCAGGGTGCCCATCGTGATGGAGAGTATCGCCAGCAGCCCGATCAACATGATCCAAGGCGACACCGCGTGCGGAGCGCCGGACTGCATTGCGGGCAAGACTACCAGACCCACCCCCAGCGCGCCCAGCGCGAGTCCGCGCCAGGTACGTGCCGAAGGCCGCTCGCCCAGCAGCGGAATGGCGAGCAGCGCGGTCAGCAGCGGCTGCAGCGCCCCCAGCAGCGCCATGATCGACGGCGACAACCCGTGCGCCACGGCGCCATATCCCGCGCAGAGGTAAATGCCCTGCATGAGCGCCCCCGCCAGCAGATGCCTCGGCACCTGTGCCAGCGGCGGCCACGCCACCTTCGCCGCCAGCGCCGTGGCAGTGAACAGCAGCGCTGCCAGCGCGAAGCGGGCCAGCAGGAACAAGCTGGTATCGGCCACGGGCACGACGGCCTTGCCGACGATGAAGCCAGTGGACCAGATCAGGACAAAGGCTACGACGGGCAGCCAGGCGGGGAGGGGGCGGGACATGGGGCGGCGAATCTTGGGCGGACTGGTGGAGGTTGGAGCGGAAGGCTACCGGGGCGAGGTGCGGGTGTCTTGGCGATTCCTGCAACGCCCCCTCAAACCGCCTTCACCTGCCGCCTCAAATACTCCACCACCCGCGCCGCACGCGGTGACAGCGGCCATTCGGCGCGGTGGATCAGCCAGAGCGTGTCCACCACGGGCACTTCGCATTGCACCACTTCGATGGCTTTCTGATCCGCGAATGCCTGCCGCGCGTAGCGCGGGATGACGGTGAAGCCGAAGCCGCGCGCCACGGGTTCGAGCATCAGGCCTACCTGGTTGCTGAAACCCCGGCACGGCAGCGTCTGCACGCCGGGGTTGCCGGGGAAGTGGCGGCTCAGCAGGCGGCTGGCCATGGCCTTGCCGTCGGGATGATCCATGAAGCCCATTCGCGCCAGATCTTCCCAGCTGCCTACCTTTTCGCCGGCCGGATAGACGAGTTCGAGCGGCTCCTCGCTGAACGCGGTGGCGGTCAGGCGGGAATCGTCGGGCTTGAGCATGACCAGGCCGATTTCAAAGCGGTTGTTCAGCACGGCTTCGAGCACTTCGGCATCGGGTGCGAAGCGGTGGCGGATCACCAGTCCCGGGTTTTGGCCCTGGAGGTCGAGCAGTCGGGGGTAAAGAAACAGGCCGATGCTGCCGGGCGTGATCAGGCCGACCGTGCCGACTTCGCCGTCATCGGCCAGCCGGGCGTGCAGGCGCTCGTTGGCCCGTTCCATCTCGGCACAGTACTCGAGCAGTGCCTTGCCAGCAGGCGTGAGTTCCAGCGCGCGGGGGCGACGGATCAGCAGCGGACCGAGCGCATCCTCCAGATGCCGGATGTGCTGGCTGACGGCGGCCTGGGTCAATCCGAGTTCGTCCGCGGCGCCGGTAAAACTGCCGGATTGCGACAGCATGGCGAAGGACCGCAGCCATTGGGGATTCAACATAACAAAGTCTTATCGAGGGGATAACGTGAAAGCGGTTTTCATTATAGGCGCGCGCCACTATATTCGCTGCATCGCAACAGAAACCGATTTCAATCATGACTACGCCTGCACTTTTCACTCCGTTCACGCTGAAGGATGTCACGCTGCGCAACCGCATTGCCGTGCCGCCGATGTGCCAGTACAGCGCAGTCGATGGTTTCACCACAGACTGGCATCTTTCCCACTACGCCGGTCTGGCGCGTGGGGGTGCGGGGTTGGTGATCGTCGAGGCGACGGCGGTTTCCCCCGAGGGCCGCATTTCCCCGGGAGACACGGGCCTGTGGAATGACGAGCAGGCGGTGGGCATGGCGCGCATCGCGGAAGCCATCAAGGCTGGCGGTGCCGTGCCCGGCATCCAGATCGCCCATGCGGGCCGCAAGGCCAGCGCCAACCGTCCGTGGGAAGGCGACGACCATATTGCCGAGGATGATCCGCGCGGCTGGGAAACGATTTCCCCGTCGGCCGTGCCGTTCGGTGCCAACCTGAACAAGATGCCCAAGGCGATGACGCAGGCCGACATCGACCGCGTACAGGCCGATTTCGTGGCTGCGGCAATCCGCGCCCGTGATGCCGGTTTCCAATGGCTCGAACTGCATTTTGCGCACGGCTATCTGGCGCAGAGCTTCTTCTCGGTCCACGGCAATACGCGTGCCGATGGCTATGGCGGCAACGCTGCCAACCGTGGCCGCTTCCTGCTGGAAACGCTGGCCGCCGTGCGCGAAGTGTGGCCCGCCAACCTGCCGCTGACGGCGCGCTTCGGCGTGATCGAGTACGACGGCCGTGACGAAGAGACGCTGGCCGAAGCCATCGAGCTGACCCGTGCGATGCGCGAGGGCGGACTCGACATGCTCAATGTCAGCGTCGGCTTCTCTACGCCGAACGCGCAGATTCCCTGGGGGTCGGCGTTCCTGGCGCCGGTGTCCGAGCGCGTGCGTCGCGAAGCCGGCCTGCCGGTGGCATCGTCGTGGGGCATCGATGATCCCGTGGCGGCCAATCGCGTGGTCGAAGACGGTCAGATGGATCTGGTAATGGTGGGCCGCGCCATGCTGGCGAATCCGCACTGGCCGTACCAGACCGCGATGAAGCTGGGCCTGGAGCGTCCGTCGTGGGTGCTGCCTGCGCCGTACGCGCACTGGCTGGAGCGCTATCGCGTGCAGTCGGCGTAAGGTCCATCGTCCGATACGCTGGCGGAGTTAAAACGACCCCGCCAGCGTGCCTAGCGCGATAACGGCCGCCAGCGCCAGCATCGGCCCGACGATGCCGACGACTACGATGCCGCCGTAGCTTTGGCGATGTGTCGCGCCGCAGACGGCCAGCAGCGTGACCACCGCGCCGTTGTGCGGCAGCGTGTCGAGCGTGCCCGCACTCATCACGGCAACCCGGTGCAGCACGGCGGGATCGAGTCCGATTTCCAGCGCCCGCGTCAGATAGGTGCCGCCGAGCGCATCGAGCGCGATGGTGAGGCCGCCCGATGCCGAGCCCGTCAGCGCCGAGAGTACGTTGGTGGCCACGGCCAGCGAGACCAGCGGCCCGCCCTCGATCGACAGCACCCAGTCGCGCACCAGCGCAAAGCCGGGCAGGGCCGCTACCACCGAACCGAATCCCACCAGACTCGCCACGCTGAGCACTGGTAGGGCGGCAGCGTGCACGCCCGCGCCCATGGTGTCGCGCAGTGCTGGCAGCCGGCGCAGGTTCAGAAGGACCAGGCAGACGATGGCGGCGGTCAGCGCGACGATGACCGACCACACGCCGCCCACGGCCTGCAGACTTGTGGCGCCCCACTCAGGCAGCCCTAGATAGGCCGCGTCGATTCGCGGCAATACCCCCAGACTCATAACAAGGTTCACGCCGATGACCACGGCCAGCGGCAGCATCGCCACCGCGATGCCAGGTGCTTCGATGCTGCGTTGGCCGTGCAACGTTTCGGCCGGATCGAATTCCCGCGCGGTACTGGCGCGTTCCCGGATCAGTGGCCGCTCGGCTACCTCGTCCACATGGGCATCCGCCGCGCCGGCGCCATAGCCTTCACCAGCACGCCGTGCGACGCCCTCGCAGCGCGAAAGCCACCACATGCCGAAGGCCAGCATGATGGCGCTGGCCACAATGCCGAGCCCAGGCGCCGCAAAGGGCGTGGTGCTGAAGAACGGCATCGGGATCGCATTCTGGATGGCCGGTGTGCCCGGCAGCGCGGACATCGTGAAGGTCGATGTACCCAGCACGATGGCCGCCGGCATCAGGCGATGGGGGATATCGGCGGCGCGGAACAGCGCATGGGCCATCGGCGCGAGCACGAAGAACGCCACGAACAGGCTGACACCGCCGTAGGTCAGCAGCGCACCGGCCAGCACCACGGCCAGCATCGCGTGGCGGGGGCCAAGCGTGCGCGTCATCCAGTCGGCAATCGCGGTGACGGAACCGCTGTCGTCCATCAGCTTGCCGAACAGCGCGCCCAGCAAGAACAGCGGGAAGAACTGCGCAACGAAGCCGGCCGCGCTGCCCATGAAGACCTGCGTCCAGTTGGCGAGCAGCGATTCGCCCGCCGTGGCCGCCGCCAGGAGCGCCGCCGCCGGGGCAATCAGCAGGATGCTCCAGCCACGAAATGCCATCCAGATCATCGCCCCAAGGGCAATGACGATGCCGGGAAGGCCCATGGGTCACGTCTCCAGGAGGGGGCGGCAAAGTGCGCGCGTCAGAAGCGGCACAAACGATTCATTATTTGTGCTGCATTGCAACCTGGGCAAGTTAAAGATTTTGGGATGGCGTTATAAATTGCTGCCGTTGTACAACTGGTGGAACGAATTCTCGGGTTTTACCATGCGTACTATTCATTACTCTGATGCGTGTAACAGCCTTGAGGCTGTGATCGACCAGATGGTCGAAAATCAGGAGGCGGTTCTTATAACCCGGTGGGGGGCTCCCAATGCTGTAGTCATGTCCGAAGAGCAATACACCAGTTGGGCGGAGACCATCTATTTGCTCAACTCACCGGCCAATGCCGAGCATCTTGCGCGTTCGCTCGAACAATTGCGGAAGGGCGAAGTCGAGTGACTGGATTGCTGCGACAGGTCTCCGACCGTGGGCGTTAACTGCCTACATGGCCCCGCGCCTCAGCACCACATGCGTCGCCTTCTCCGATGCGACAGATTCCACGCATGCGTAACCCAGGGACCGCAAGTCGAGGTCCTTGAACAGTGATTCCCCCCGACCGAGTAGCACTGGCGAGATGGCAATGTGCAACTCATCGATGAGTCCTTCGCGCAGGTACTGCCGAATGGTGGCCGCCCCGCCGCCGATCCTTACGTCCTTTCCCGCTGCAGCCTCGCGCGCCCGGTCGAGTGCCTCGTGAATGCCGCCCGTCACGAAGTGGAACGTGGTGCCGCCTTCCATCTCGATGGCGGGGCGCGCATGGTGCGTCAGGATGAAGACCGGAACCTGATAGGGGGGACGATCTCCCCACCAGCCTTTCCAGTTCATGTCCGGCCACTCGCCACGGATGGGGCCGAACATGTTCCGGCCGAGAATCCAGGCGCCGATATTTCTGAAACCGCGCGCGGCGAAATCATCGTCAATGCCGGTGGTGCCGCCGTCGTTGCCGAACAGGGTTTGCTGGAACGTGCGGGTAGGGATCAGCCACTGGTGCAGGTCGGTCCCGCCAATACCCAGCGGATTGTCGATGTCCTGATCCGGGCCTGCTCCATATCCGTCGAGCGAAATGGTGAATCCCTCAACCCGCACGCGTGTCATTACAGCCTCCTTCCAATGGGTGGTCTGGCATCGAGAGACGCCAACGCCGCGATACTACTCCTGCGGCAACCTTTCAACGGCACGCATAGTGTGCGGATACCGGACGACGTTTTCGGCGTATCCCGCGCAGTTTTGTGCGTTGCAAAATCTCCCCGCCGCCCGCGCTGCGACGCGCCCTGGAAGATGACGGCGCTGTAATCTTTGCGCTGCGCCGCAACATCGAACCATTGCGTCACCCGGCCTGAATCGATCCTTTCATTGCCTTGACATTGCGTCTGACGGCGTCATACGCTGCCGACTTGCATAAAAGACGTTCGCATATAGAACGCTGGTTCGATATGCGGTCATTTCGGATTTCAGGAGACACGCCTTGAACAAGGTCGCCGGGTTCTTTACGGAACTGATGCGCCGGTATTTGCCGGACCCGTTTGTATTCGCCATTGGCCTCACGCTGCTCAGCATGCTGATGGCGATGCTCGTCGAGGGGCAGGGCCCCAGCGCCGTGATTCTCAATTGGGGCAAGGGGTTCTGGAACCTGCTCTCGTTCACCACGCAGATGGCCGTGATCCTGGCCATGGGCTACGTGCTGGCCACCGCGCCGCTGGTGGACCGCTTCCTCAACAGCATCGTGGCGCGCGTGGCCACGCCGCGCGGCGCGATCATCGTCGCCACGCTGGTGGGCGGTATCGGCAGCTACCTGAACTGGGGTTTCGGTCTGGTGGTGGGCGGCATCATCGCGCGCAAGCTGGCGGTCAAGGTCAAGGGCGTGCACTACCCGCTGATCATCGCTTCGGCCTATAGCGGCTTCACGATGTACGGGCTGGGCCTGTCGGCCAGCATCCCGGTGCTGATCTCCACGCCGGGGCATCCGATGGAAAAGCTGATGGGTGTCATCGCGCTGAAGGACACCATCTTCTCCGTGCCGATGCTGCTGACAAGCCTGGCCGTGATCATCACGCTGCCGCTGCTCAACGCCATGCTGCATCCGCGCGACGCAAAGGACGTGGTCGAGATCCGCGAAGAAAACATGGCGTCGGAAGGCGCCTCCGGTGGCGGCCACAGCATGGGCATCGAGAACACGCTGGCCACGCGCATGAACAACAGCCGTCTGCTGAGCCTGGTGATTGGCCTGTGCGGCATGGCCTATGCCGTGCTGTACTTTGTGCAGGGCGGTACGCTGGACCTGAACCTGATCAACTTCCTGATCCTGTTCATCGGGGTGCTGCTGCTGGGCACGCCGGCCAATTACGTGGCGCGCCTGAACGAAGGTATCAAGACGATTTCGGGCATCATCCTGCAGTATCCGTTCTACGCAGGCATCATGGCGGTCATGGCGGGCTCGGGGCTGGTGGATACCATCTCGCGCGCGTTCGTCGAGATCGCCACGCCGCAGACGCTGCCGTTCTGGGGTCTGCTGAGCAGCTTCGTGATCAACTTCTTCGCGCCTTCGGGTGGCGGTCACTGGGTGATCCAGGGTCCGTTCATGATCGATGCGGCAAAGGCCATCGGCAGCTCGGTGGCGCAGACGTCGATGTCGGTGATGCTCGGCAATGCGTGGAATGACCTGGTGCAGCCGTTCTGGATCCTGCCGGCGCTGGCGCTCTCGAAGCTCAAGCTCAAGGACGTGATGGGCTACACCGTGATCATGATGTTCTGGGTGGGCGCGATCTACATCGTGTCGCTGCTGGCCTGGGGCATCATGACGCACTGACCACACCTGCCGTACTCACCGTTGAACCGACTGGAGACATCGCATGCCGTACATGATCGAAACCTTCGACAAGCCCGACCACCAGCACGTGCGCCAGGCCAACCGGCCCACGCACCTGGAATTCCTGGAAGAGAACAAGGCCCTGCTGCTGGCATGCGGCGCCAAGCTCAGCGATGACGGCGGCGATGGCGGCGGCGGACTCTACATCGTCGATGTGGACACGCGCGAGGCCGCGCAGGCTTTCATCGAAGCCGATCCGTTCTTCAAGGTCGGACTGTTCCGCGACGTGAACATCGTGCGCTGGCGCAAGGCTTACCTGGACGGCGTGCGCCACATCTGAAGGTAGCCCCACTCATGAAGCGATGGAAGCGACGGCCCGAAGGCGCCAACTGGGGCGACTTCGGCGATGACGACCAACTCGGCCGGCTGAACCTGATCACTGCCGAACGCGTTCGCGCGGCCGCGCAGGAAATCCGCACTGGCCGCACGTTTTGCCTGTCACTGCCGCTGGATCTGCCCGGTGGCAACGTGCTCAACCCGCGTAGGCATCCGCCGGTGCTGCGGCCCACATTCCGCGACGATGTGGCCTACGTGAACTTTCCCCTGGCCAAGGTCGATCCGCGCGCAGTGGATGTGCTGAGCGACGACCAGGTGCTGCTCTCGATGCAGTACTCGACGCAGTGGGATTCGCTCGCCCACGTCGGCGCACTGTTCGATGCGGATGGCGATGGCGTGGCGGAGCGTGTCTACTACAACGGTTTCCGTCCCAACACCGACGTGGTAGGCCCCGTGGACTATGCGGAAGCGGATCATTTCGCGGCGCATCCGTGCGGGCACGACCACAGCCATGCCGAGGCGCTCGGCATCGAGACCTTCGCCCAGCATGGCATCCAGGCGCGCGGCGTGCTGGTGGATCTGGCGCGGCACTATGGTCGGGAATGCCGCACGGTTGGTTTCGACGACCTGATGCGGGTAATCGATGCCGACGGCGTGAAGGTGGAACCGGGCGACATCCTCGTGCTGCGCACCGGGTTTGCCGAGATGCTCGTGGAGATGGCGGGCCAGCCCGACGTAGCGCTGCTGCACAACAGTTGCTGCGCGCTCGACGGACGTGACGAGCGGCTGCTGCAGTGGATCACCGATAGCGGCATCGCGGCCATCGCGGCGGACAACTACGCCGTCGAACGCTATCCCGCACGCGCAGTGCCCGCCGATAGCGGCCCGGTGGCGATGCTGCCGCTGCACCACCACTGCCTGTTCAAGCTCGGCCTGCCGCTCGGCGAACTCTGGCATTTGCATGACCTGGCGGCGTGGCTGCATGCCGAGGGTCGCCACCACTTCTTCCTGTCGGCGCCGCCGCTGCGGCTGCCCGGCGCCATGGGATCGCCCGTGACGCCGGTTGCCACGGTCTGACGCAATCGAATCGAATCCCACCATTCACAAGGAGACCGCCATGCTGTTCATGGTCGAAATGACTGTCCGTATCCCCCAATCGCTCGATCCGCAAGTGGCCGACAAGATCAAGGCCGACGAGAAGGCGTACTCGCAGCAACTGCAGCGCGATGGCAAGTGGCGCCACCTGTGGCGCGTGGCCGGGCTGTATGCCAACGTCAGCATCTTCGACGTGAAGGACGCCGATGAACTGCACACGATCCTGACCGGGCTGCCGCTGTATCCGTATATGGAAATGAAGGTCACCGCGCTGGCGCAGCACGGCTCGGCCATTGCGCAGAACTGATTGGAGACACGCCATGCCATTTGCCGAACTTGCAGACGTCAAGCTTCACTACCAGATCGATGGCGATGAAAGCCTGCCGGTGCTGGTGATGTCGAACTCGCTGGGTACCAGCTTCGAGATGTGGCAGCCGCAGATCGCCGAACTGTCGAAGCACTTCCGCGTAGTGCGCTACGACACGCGGGGCCACGGCAAGTCGTCAGTGACCGAAGGGCCGTACACGATCGCGCAGCTTGGTGGCGACGTGATTGCACTCATCGACCATCTCGGTCTGAAACGCGTGAATTTCTGTGGGCTGTCGATGGGTGGCATCACGGGTATGTGGCTTGGCGTGAATCACGCTGACCGGATTGAGAAGCTGATCCTCTGCAATACCGCTGCTTACATCGGCCCGCCCGAGAACTGGACGAATCGCGCCGCTGCAGTAGAACGCGATGGCGTGGGTTCGATTGCCGCCGCCGTGGTCGACAAATGGCTCACACCGGATTTTGCGGCGGAACAGCCTGAACTGGTTGCGCAGTTGCGCGGCATGTTGAGCGCGACCGACGCAAAGGGCTATGCAGCGAACTGCCGCGCGGTGCGGGATTCGGATCTGCGTGGCGAGATTGCAAGCATCACCGCGCCGACGCTGGTGATCGCAGGTTCGGGCGACATTCCCACGCCTCCGGCGGATGGACGGTTCCTGGCCGAGACGATTCCGGGTGCGAAGTACGTGGAGTTGTACGCGGCACATTTGTCGAATCTGCAGCAGGTGGATGGGTTTAACGAGGCGGTGGTGGGGTTTTTGAAGGGCTGACCGTATCGCTGCCATGCGTTTGTTTTCTCCCCTCTCCCGCCTTGCGGGAGAGGGGCTGGGGGTGAGGGCCAGCGGTGCAATCACCGACACGTCGCAATGTCAACGTCATGGCCGC
>NZ_JBDKXK010000032.1:0-51311 GCF_039710735.1 Cupriavidus sp. DL-D2
GGTGGTGGGGTTTTTGAAGGGCTGACCGTATCGCTGCCATGCGTTTGTTTTCTCCCCTCTCCCGCCTTGCGGGAGAGGGGCTGGGGGTGAGGGCCCGCGGTGCAATCACCGACACGTCGCAATGTCAACGTCATGCCCTCACCCCCAACCCCTCTCCCATTTCATGGGAGAGGGGAGCAGGACACGGAAGAGGGGCATCTCATAAAGCCGCCCCCGTCCAATACGGGTCCCTCTCGTAGTACTTGTACACCGCAGCCCCCCACTGCGGATCGGCCATCGATGGCCAACTGTCCTTGTTGAATCCCGGCGCGTCCTTGATGCGGTCGGCGGTCAGGCCGATGCGAAAGCATTTGGCGTCGGTATCCATGACCAGCGCGCTCCACGGGATGGCGTGCAACGTGTCGCCGATACCCAGGAATCCGCCTGTCGTCAGTACGGCGTAGGCCACGCGGCCGGCCTGCACGTCGATCATGATCTCCTTGATTTCGCCAACATGTTCGTCGTCGGACGAATAGACTTTCGTGCTGTCGAGGCTTGACGCGGCCATTACCTCGGGGCCGGGGCCGTCACCTATGCCGGTGCCGACGATGCCGGCGCCCTGGTCTGATGTCATCGGTTGCATGGAAGCACTCCTTGCTGATAGTGGTGGGGGAAACCGCTGTCGTGCAACCGGCATGCCCGGCTGTGCCCAGGGCTGGCAAGCAACTTGCGCGTAACGTTGCATCCATGGAAATGGCGTGTCGACGACCCGGCTCCATACCGGTTGGCGTCGGTGCTTCTACAACGCAGCGCAAGGTCGGGTGGTAATTCTTACGCCGCCTCATGACATGACACCCACGAAACCACAAGTCGCTGCGGCAGCGCACGACATCCGCAAGGGACAGGTGACCGAGAAGTGCTCGCGCGAAGTCTTTCGCAAGCGGTTCCGCGCACGCTTCGACGATCCTGCTTTTCGCACCGAAGACGCCGCCATCGATCGGCTGGAAGAGATCGCATGGCAGGCCTACTGCGATAGCCGCAAGGCGCCGATGACGACCCGGGCAGGGGCGGGTGCTGCCGATCCTGCCTACGAGATTGCGGTGGAATGGATCGACACACGCAATGCCATCGAGCGCGCGCAGCGCGAACACGATGATGCCAAGGCACCATCGCGCGTGTTGCTGATCGTGGCGGCGTCGCGCAACGACTTCACGTGTCCCGGAGAAATGTCGAAGTCGTGGCGCATGGCCCAACTGGCGCTCACACGCATGGAGGGTCTGGGCATGCAGGTCGATACGCTCGACCTCAGCCGTCTGACCTCGGAGCCGGACTTGAACATTCACCCGTGCAAGGGGTGCGTGTCCACGGCCATGCCCCTCTGCCACTGGCCGTGCAGTTGCTATCCGAACCATTCGCTGGGGCAGGTCAACGACTGGATGAACGAGATCTATCCGCGCTGGGTGGCTGCGCATGGCGTGATGATCGTGACGCCCACGTATTGGTATCAGGCTACGAGTCCGCTCAAGTTGATGATGGACCGGCTGGTCTGTGCCGATGGCGGGAATCCGGACCCCAGCAGCACGCATGGCAAGACTGTTGCGGAAGCGAAGCAACTCGAACTCGATGGATGGGACTATCCCAAGCATCTTGATGGCCGCGTATTCGGGCTCGTCGTGCATGGAGATGTGGCGGGCATCGAAGGCGTGCGCCGTTCGCTTGGTGACTGGTTGCAATGGATGGGACTGATCGAGGCCGGAGCGCCGTCGCAACTCGACCGCTATATCGGCTATTACGAACCGTATGCCACCTCGCATCGCACGCTGGATGCGGATACCCATGTGCAGCGCGAAGTCGAGAACGTGGCAGCGGCCGTGGCGCAGGCCGTCGTGCTGCGGCGTAACGGTAAGTTGCCTGAGGTAGGCGATGCGTTGAAACGGCCGCGTCCGAAGTAGGCTTTTCCTCGCGGCATGGATCTTGCGCGGGACTATCTGGGGCCCCCTGTGGCATATGGCAAGGAGCACACCATGTTTGAATTCCTGAAGAACGTTTTCGATTTTGGCGCCGACGATGGCCGTCGTGATCGAGGCGCCCAGCGGTACGACGAGAGCGACAACGACAACGATCCGCGCTATGGAGGCAATGGCTATGGCGGCAATGGCTATTTCGGCAATAGCGATAGCGGCGGCCAGTCGTACAACGGCGCACAACGGCTCTATCCCGGCGATCCCGGTTATCGTGCGCATCCCACGCGACCGGTGCATTCCTCCAGCGTAGGCGGGTGGCGCGGCATGAAGGGTTACGACCGTCCGGACGACCGTGTGCTGGGCGACGTATGCGATCGGCTTGCCGTGGAGTCCGACGTCGACGTGTCGGAGGTCACGGTCGAAGTGGCCGCTGGCGTGGTGAAGCTCGGTGGCACGGTGGAAGACCGCTATGAGCGGCGGACCATCGAGGAAATTGTAGAGTCGGTGTCAGGCGTGCGGGACATCGAGAACGGTATTCGCGTGCAGCAGCGCAGTGGTTCGGACGCAATGGACACGCCGTCGCCCGAACGTACGCTGAATCGGAGTTGATTGGGTTTTCCCCGTGGTTTTCTCCCCTCTCCCGCGTGCGGGAGAGGGGCGGGGGAGAGGGTCGGCGGTGCAAATTGCGATGCGTTAGGCACGCAGAGCCTCGGGGCCGGGCCCCCCCCCCCACGCCCCAGTGGAGGGGGGGGGGGGGGCGGGGCTCGGCGGTGCAAATTGCGATGCGTTAGGCAAGCAGAGCCTCATACCCTCTCCCCCAACCCCTCTCCCATTTCATGGGAGAGGGGAGCAAGGAATGCTTACGTCGTCAGCGTCCAATACCGTTCCGGCGCGCCGATGTCCGCTAGCTGTTCCGCGCTGAACAATGGCAACTGGCTTTCGTAGGCTTCCACCGCGCGCATCTTGATGACGTGGTGACGCGCGAGCGGAAACGTCACTGGCGTGGCAAGCAGCCCTTGTTGCAGCCAGTGCTGCAGCCGGCGCTGCACGACGCCAGGCACGCGCCGGTGGATGGCTTCCTCATAGAAAATCCACTGGAGCGGCGGCACGGGTGCCGCATCGGGCTGGCCGTCTCCACCCGAGTGCACCGCGTGCATCGCCTGCGCCATGGCGTGCATGCGCAGGCAGGCGTTGGCCACCAGCACGTGGTCGCTGTGAAACAGGCCCATCGGCACGGCAACCGTGCCGCCACGCTGCAGCGCTGCTGTCCGCGCCAGGCCACCGAGCAACTGATTCGGTGTGTAGGGCCGGCCATACTGGCCGTCGAGAAAATCGAGCCATTCAGGACGTGCGCCGAGCGTGGCCAGCCCCCGCGCATCCTCGCGCCGTCGATGCATGACAGCATGCAAGACGCTGTCGAAACCTGCCGCGCAATCCCACTCGGGTACTTCAAGCTTTGCATCGGGAATGCCGGCGAGCACCGTGACCACTACAGGGTCTGCCGCCGCCGCGATCAGGCCGCCGCAACTGAACACGGCGTCATCGAGGTGCGGGGAAATGACGGTCAATGGTCCGGGGATCTGGGGCATGCTGGCGCTCGGCTTGGTGGGAGAAACGGGAGGTCGGACGTGACTGCATCGCACGATGCATGCCAGACGTTCGTGCCGACCTGCCACCGACCGGCGTTGCAAATCCGGCGGCCGTTCTTACCGGTGCGGTGTAGAAGCGGCAACCACGCCTGCGTCGCCTTCTACGGGTAGCGCGGAGAGCATCGCCAGATGGTCGGCAAAGCCGCCGCGTGCACGACCCTCGCGCCGCGCACTGGTGGTCACTTGTGGCTGCGTGCTCCATGCGATCTGCGCGTTGATGGCGATCAGGCGCTGCACCAGCGCCACATCCTCGCTGCTCTCGTGCGGCGGAAAGCCCCCTGCGCGGGCGTAAGCGCGCGGGCAGATGCCGAGGTTGGCGCCATGAATATGCCGGTGATTCTCTTCACGACAGTAGCGCGCGGCGAACTGCGCGGGCACGTGTCCGGGCTGCTGGCTCCAATCGTTGACAGTGACGAGACCGCACACCGCGTCCGCCCGCAGGGCGAGCTGGGCGACCAGCCAGTCTGGTGCCACGCACGTGTCGGCATCGGTGAATGCGAGCCACCGGGCGTTCAGCGCCAGCAGGTGCTCGGCGCCGTGATGGCGAGCCACGCCGACATTGCGGGCCGCGATGGCCAGGCAAGCCACGCCCGTCGTGGCGTGGCGCTGCACTACGGCATGAGATGCGTCGGTGCAGTCGTCCAGCACAACCACTACCAGTACTGGCTCGCCAGACAGCCCCGGGTGGCCCGCCGCCGCACCCAGTGCGGTCAGGCATGCCGCGAGACAATCTTCCTCGTTATGCGCGGGTACCACGACGCCGATCATGGCATGTCCTCCCTGAACCGTAGCGCCTGCGGATTGCGTGACCAGACTTCGAGTACAAAGTCCGGTTCCACATGCCGCACGTGGCGATGCAGGCCCGGCTGGCGTGCCACGTCGCTGTGTACCTGCCGCGTGCCGATCTGGCGCTCGGCAAAGGGGCGCAGCCAGTGGCAGGCCACGATGGTGCCGTTCGGATTTAATGCGGCGCCCGCATGGCGCGCCGTGGCCAGCCAGTCGTCGCGCTGGAAGAAGTAGCCAATCTCGCTCAGCACGATCAGGTCGAACGAACCGGGCGGCCAGTCGGCGGGCAGCGTGGCGCGGCGCACGTTCACATGCGGATGCGCAGCCATGCGCGCCTGCGTGCGGCGCACGGCGCGCTCGGCCAGGTCGACAGCCAGCAGCGCGTCGCAACGCTTGGCGAGTTCGGCGGTCAGCCGGCCCGTGGCGCAGCCGGCCTCCAGCGCGCGTCCGTAATGCTTCTCGGGCAGGACCGCCATCAGCAGGTCGCGCTTGCGGGCTTCGTACCAGAGCGTTTCGAATCCCCACGGATCGGCCTGCTCGAACATGGCGTCGAAGTTCGTGGTCGCGTTCATAGCCGATACCTGTCAAGGGCTTCGGGCTCGGTCACGGGTTCGGCCACGGCAAGCCCTAAAGCTGCGAGGTCGCGCTCGGCGTGGCTTTGGCGCAGGAAGACCGGCAGGTCTGCATAGAGCGCGGCCAAACGGCCATTGCGGCACAACGGGCCCGCGCCAAGCACGTGGCCCGCGCGGTGCAAGACCGTTTGCGCAGCGGCCTCGACCACGGTGCGCAGGCGCATGGCAGGCACGAAGGCGTTGTCGGCAGGATGCGCGTCGATCCACGCGGCGGTTTCGCGCAGCAGTGCAGCGGCGGACTCCAGCGCGCCATCGATAGCCCCGAGATGTGCTGCAGCGTGTGGGTCTTTGCGCTGGCTGACGGTACGACGAACCGCATCGGCCAGTGGCAACACCGCGCCATACCAGCATGCCGCAATGCCCGCGCCGCCGTGCCAGAAGCCTGGGCGGTCCAGGTAGGCACGATCGCCGCCGATGCAGAGGGCAGGGCAGTTCTCCAGCAACACATCGCCGCTGCAGGTTGCCGCCATGCCCACGGCGAGCCATCCATCGGTGGTGATTGTCACGCCGGGTCCGTGCAGGTCGATCACGGCGAGCCGCGATGCGCCTTCGCTGTCATGGCACGTCAACAGCGCATGCGTCACGCCGCTGGCGCCTGAGCACCACGCCTTGCGACCATTGAGCAATACCGGCTCACCGTTGCGCATGCGGGTGGACGCAGCGAGCGCACGCGTATCGGTATCGACAGAGACTTCGCAGAGAACTTTCGCGTCGGGCGGTTCTGCAGCCCACACCGCCCAGCGCGTAGCCGAGGGCGGCGTGACATCGGCCACTTCCGCCAGAATGGCGAGGGCATCGGCATGGGCCTCGAAGAGCTTGATGCCTACGGCGCCGAACTCCGTGCCAATGGTCGCCAGTAACTGCCAGCGGGCGAGTGTGTCGCCTTTGCCGGGGAGCGGGATGCCGCTCGCATCGACGCATTGGTCGATGATGGTGTCGAGGGTTTCGCGCGGATTCATGGGGGCATCCGGGTCCAGGAAGCGTGTTGCGGATATGCCCCACGTCCGCAAGTTCCCTGCCAGCAACGTGCGCGGCGCGATTGCCGCGTCCCGCAAGGCTTGGCGGCGTATGTGGCGGATGTCATGCCGCCGCAATGCTCCCATGGCGGCACGGCAATCTTTACTGCTTTTATCCGAAATGCCCGGTGGGGCAGGGCGTCATCGGCGTACGGCGAGGGCGTGATAGTGCTGCACGCGCGATAGCGCATAGCTGGCGGCAGCGATGCGGATGGCATTGCGGTCGCCGCCGAAGCGGCGCGTTTCGCTGAACTCGATATCGTGCGGCACGGCGCCGCCCTGGCGGAACCACCACGCAAAGCACTGCGTGCCGGGAGGCGTGCCGTCGTCGGCGCCGTCATCCGCCACCCCGGTATTGGCGATGACCAGACTGGCATCGGTGTAGTCCGCCATGCCGCGCGCCATCGCCAGCGACACGGGCTCGCTGGTCAGACCGTGCCGGTCGATGGTTTCCTGCGGCACATGCAGTACGCCAGTCTTCGTATCGGGCGAGTATGTGACGATGGCGAGCCGAAGCACCGCGCCGCAGCCGGGCACTTCGGCAATGCGTGAGGCAATCAGGCCCGCCGTGCAAGACTCTGCAGTGGATAGCGTCAGCGCATTTCGCTTGAGAAAATGCGCGATCGCCTTCATGTCCGTCGCATCCTGCGGGGCCGCGTCAGAGGGAGCGATATTGGCAGCAGTCATGACAGCGACGCTCTCCAGACACGCGGCCCTTTCATCGCAGCATCACACCGGGATCTTCAATGCGTCGGGCCGATCCCACCAGCGGTGTTGCCCCACCGCATCGAGAAAATCCTGGTGCATGGCGGGGTCTTCCGTCGGGGAAATCACCACGCCCGGTCCGGCAAAGCCGCCGGCCAGGCCCACACGCCGTGCGGCTTCCGAGACCATCGCCGCGCCAGATCCGCCTGCACCCACGGGCTTGTAGTGCTTGTACGATTCGCTGATGAACAGCAGTGCGTTGGGATCGGGCTCGGCGGGCGGGCTTTTGCCATCGGGCACGTAGACCGCATCGAACAGCACCGAACCCACCGACGCCAGTGCAAAGTCCACCGGCAACGTGGCGCCGCTAGCCGTCGTGACACCCGTCGCGCGAGGGCCCACGATCTTGACGTTGGCGCGCGCCGCCGTGCCGAGCGATTGCAGGGACGCCACGGCATCATCGTCCACGCCATCATTGACCAGTACCGCGATGTTGCGGCCCGTGATATCGCCCTTGGGCTGTGAATCGAGACTCAGCGCAGGCGATGCGTCGATGCCGTAGTCGTCGATGGGCGGAGGATTTCCTACCGGTTCCACGGCGATGCCGAGGTTGTCGGCCACCCCCTGCGCGAGTTCGGGCGCGATATGTACGATCTGTCCCACCACACGTGCGCGGATGTCGGGAGAGAAGACCTTGGACAGTTCGAACGTATAGGCGTCGATGATCTGCTTCTTCTCTACATCCGACTGGCTGCGCCAGAACAGGTTGGCTTGCGAGAAGTGATCGGCAAACGTATGGGCGCGGATGCGGTTCTTTACCGCGCCATCCTCGGCGGGTGCGGGGAAGTGGTGATACGCATCGGCGTCGCCGGCGAGGAACGGACAGCCGCCGCTCACCGAGTTGGGCTGGTAGCTCTCCTTGCCCTGCACGATGGTCTGCCGCATGAAGCCGTCGCGCTGATTGTTGTGCACGGGGCAGAGCGGACGGTTGATCGGCAGCTCATGAAAGTTCGGTCCACCGAGCCGCGTGATCTGCGTGTCGATGTACGAGAACAGACGCGCGTGCAGCAGCGGATCGTTCGTGAAGTCCATGCCCGGCACGATGTGGCCGGGGTGGAAGGCTACCTGCTCGGTTTCGGCAAAGAAATTGTCGGGATTGCGGTTCAGCACCATTCGCCCGATGCGGCGCACCGGCACCAGTTCCTCGGGGATGATCTTCGTCGGGTCCTGCAGGTCGAAGCCGAATTTGAGCATCTCGGTCTCGGGCACCAGTTGCACGCCAAGATCCCACTCGAAGAACTGGCCAGCCTCGATGGCGTTCCACATGTCGCGCCGATGGAAGTCCGGGTCCTTGCCATTGATCTTCAGCGCTTCATCCCAGATCAGGGAATGTGCGCCCGCCACGGGCTTCCAGTGGTACTTCACCAACGTGGCTTCACCCTTGGCATTGATCAGCCGGAACGTATGCACGCCGAAGCCTTCCATCGTGCGGAAACTGCGGGGAATTGCGCGCCCCGACATGGTCCACAGCACCATGTGCATCGATTCCGGCTGCAGCGACACGAAATCCCAGAACGTGTCGTGCGCGGAGGCGGCCTGCGGAATCTCGTTATGCGGTTCCGCTTTCACCGAGTGGACGAAGTCCGGAAACTTGATGCCATCCTGGATGAAGAACACGGGCATGTTGTTGCCCACCAGATCGAAATTGCCCTGACGTGTGTAGAACTTCGTGGCAAAGCCGCGCACATCGCGTGCAAGATCGGCGGAACCCCGCGAGCCGGCCACGGTGGAAAAGCGCACGAAGACCGGCGTCTGCTCTCCCACGCGCGTGAAGATATCGGCCGTGGTGACGTCTTCCAGCGACTCGGTCAGCTCGAAGTAGCCGTGCGCTGCCGCACCGCGCGCATGCACCACACGCTCGGGAATCCGTTCGTGATCGAAGTGCGTAATCTTTTCACGCAGATGGAAATCTTCCAGCAGCGTCGGGCCGCGCAGGCCGAGCTTGAGCGAGTTGTCGTCCTCGGGCATTTGCAGGCCCGAATTGGTGGTCAGCGTCTTGCCTGCGTTCGAAACCAGCGTGCCGACGCTGGGCGACCCCACATGGCCCGGATTGCCGGCAAGGCGGTCTGCCACGGCCTTTTCATAGGTGCCATCGTCATTGCTGCCGGTGCCGTGCGAGGGGTTTTGCGGCTGGCCGCCGGGGGTCGTGGCGCCTTTTCCTTTGCCTGCTGACTGCTTTGCCATGGGGACTCTCCTCTGTGGGTGATATGGGTCTGGAGAGCCTGGCGCTGCAGGTTGCGTGCCATCGGCAGGAAAGGGCAGCAGGGGCGCCAGCATAGCGCGTCATCAGGCGTTGCCCCAAGCACGTTTTTCGAAGATCGGCATGCGGAAATGTTGCTTCGTCGGCGCCCCGCCACGTCATAGCATCGCTGCTCTTTCCCATGGCCGTGACCACAACAATGACATTCCATCACGCATCCCCATCCGCGCGGTCGAGCCGCCGCGCGCCGCTTGCTTCTCCGCTTGTTACCCGGCTGGCACTCGTCGCCGCCAGCGCTGCCGCAGTGGCGGGGCTGGTCGCTTGCGGCTCGGATAACAACACGCCCATCGCATCCAATGGCGGCGGCACCACGGCCACGCCAACGCCCACCACGCCGCAGAAGCGCCCCAACATCCTCTACATCATGGCCGACGATCTCGGCTATTCGGACATCAAGGCATTCGGCGGCGAGATCGATACGCCGAACCTTGACGCGCTGGTGGCATCCGGCCGCATCCTGACCAATCACCACACGGGCACCGTTTGCGCCATCACGCGATCAATGCTGATCTCCGGGACGGATCACCACCTCGTGGGGGAAGGCACCATGGGCGCGCCAAACGACGAGCGCAAGGGCTTGCCGGGCTATGAGGGCTACCTGAACGACAGCTCGCTGTCGGTGGCCCAACTGCTGAAAGACGCTGGCTATCACACGTATATGGCCGGCAAGTGGCACCTGGGCAACGGGATCGCCGGATCGGCCGCATCGCTGGGCAAAACGCCCGACCAATGGGGCTTCGAGCGCAGCTACGCGCTGCTGGGCGGTGCCGCGTCGAATCACTTCGCGCATGAGGCTGCCGGTTCGAAGAACTACACCGAGGATGGCCAGTATGTGCAGCCGGGGCAGCCCGGCCAGGCGGGCGGCACGGGTGGCTCGCCTGCCACGTTCTACTCGACGAACTTCTACACACAGAAGCTGATCCAGTACATCGATGCCAACAAGGCCGACGGCAAGCCATTCTTCGCGTACGCTGCGTACACGTCGCCGCACTGGCCGCTGCAGGTGCCGGAACCCTGGTTGAGCAAATACAAAGGCCGCTACGACGCGGGCTATGACGCCATCCGCAATGCACGGATCGCGCGCCAGAAGACGCTGGGCATCCTGCCCGCCGACTTCAATGCGTTTGGCGGCGCGCCGGAGACGCTGGCCGCATCGGCGGGCAGCGCGGCAAACGGCACGGCTGGCGCGAAGTACATCAACGCGCTGAACGGTCCCACGCAGGGCTATTCGGACTACGGCCCCGGCTACGTCAACAAGACATGGGCCAGCCTGTCTGCCGACGAGCGCAAGGTGCAGGCGCGCTACATGGAAATCTACGCGGGCATGGTCGAGAACCTCGACTACAACATCGGCCTGCTGGTACAGCACCTGAAGGACATCGGGGAGTACGACAACACCTTCATCATGTTCCAGTCGGACAACGGCGCCGAGGGCTGGCCCAACAGCACCGACCCCACCGCCTACGACACGGCCAACGCGCAGGAGCCGGCGTTCTCCGCGCTGGGCAAGGACAACGGGTTGCAATCGGTGCCCAAGCTTCAGTACGGCCTGCGCTGGGCCGAGGTCAGCGCCGCACCGTTCCGGCAGTTGAAGGGCTACATGGGCGAGGGCGGTATCTCCACGCCGATGATTGCCAAGCTGCCGGGGCAGACCGCGCAACAGCCGACGCTGAACGCCTTCACGCACGTGACCGACAATACCGCGACCTTCCTGGACGTGGCGGGCGTCGCGTTGCCGACGCAGGCCGCGCCGGCTGCCGTCAATGCTTCGACAGGCGTGGATGCCAACAAGGGCAAGGTGGTTTACAACGGCCGCAATGTGTGGCCCATCACGGGTCAGTCGCTGTTGCCGCTGCTGCGCGGCGAAGTAGCGGGCGAGGTGCGCACCACGGCGTTTGGCGAGGAATCGTATGGGCGCGCCCAGTTGCGCAGTGCCGATGGCCGCTGGAAGGCGCTGTGGACCGAGCCGCCGAGTGGTCCTGCGGACGGTCACTGGGAGCTGTTCGACCTGAAGACGGACCGGGGCGAGACCACCGACGTGTCCGCCAGCAACCAGACGGTACTCGACGCATTGGTTGCCCAGTGGAAGACGTACATGACCAGCGTGGGGGGCGTGGAACCGGCCCGTCCGCGCGGTTACTACTGACGCATCGACAGAAGCCTTGCCACGTCAGAAGCCTGCTGTCTGGAACCAGAATGGCAGGCCCGCCACAGCCATCGCCACGGCCAGCGGCATGAACTGGGCAAGCGCCACGCCCAGCCGGTTCATGCGATGGCCATGGCGAGTGGGGCGGTCTGATGTCGTGGAAGAGGGCATGGCAGGAGGCATGGCAGGGGGCAGGACGTTGAGCATGGCTGCATGATGCGGGGATCAACCTGAATGGCGCCTGAGCGGCCTGTTCAGGTACTGTTCAGGTTGCGACCCCGACAATGCGCCCCATGACGTCCCCGCACCTTTCCTTCCTTCCGCACGTATCCAGCCTGAGCCGCCTGGCTCGTACCGGCGTGCTCGTCGCCATGCTCGGCGTGGCGGGCATGGCGGGCCCGGCCCATGCGGACCCCGATGCCGACCGCGCCCGCGCCGCGCTGCGCTCCGGCGAAATCCTTCCTCTGTCCCGCATTCTCGATACGGTGGCGCGCCAGTACACCGGCGATGTGATCGATGTAAAACTCGATCGCGACGACGGCGTCTGGACCTACGAAGTCAAGCTCCTGCTGCCCACCAGCAGCGTGGCCAAGCTCGAATACGACGCCCGTGACGGCAAGCTGATCAAAGCCAAGGGCCGCGATCTCGACAGCGCCCGCAAGCCCTGACGCCATGCGCATCCTGATCGTCGAGGACGAAGCGGTGCTCGCGGAGCAACTCACGCATGCGCTGGCACAGGCCGGCTATGCCGTCGACCATGCTGCGGATGGCATCGACGCGGCGCACCTGGGCGCGGAGTACCCCTACGATGCTGTGGTGCTCGATCTCGGGCTGCCGCAGCTCGACGGCTTGTCGGTGCTCCGGCGCTGGCGGCAGGCGGGCAATACCGTTCCGGTAGTGATCCTGACCGCGCGCGATAGCTGGGTGGAGAAGGTGGAAGGTATCGACGCCGGGGCTGACGACTATCTTGCCAAGCCATTTCGCGTCGAGGAACTGCTGGCGCGTATCCGCGCCCTGATCCGCCGTTCGGCGGGCCGCGTGGCGCCGACGCTGGGTTGTGGCCCGGTGCAGCTTGTGCCCGGTACGGGGCAGGTAAGCGTGCACGGCGCGCCCGTGTCGCTGACCGCGCATGAGTTGCGCGTGCTCGATTACCTGATGCATCACCAGGGCGAGATCGTCAGCAAGACCACTCTCACCGAACACATCTACGCGCAGGATTTCGACCGCGACAGCAATACGATCGAGGTCTTCGTTGGACGCCTGCGCCGCAAGCTTGGCGTCGATGTGATCGAGACCGTGCGGGGGCTAGGGTATCGCCTGCGCGATCCGGAGGCCTCGGCGTGATACGCAAGTCGCTGGCGTGGCGTCTGCTCGCCATTGCAGCGTTGTGGATCGCCGGCACGCTCTGCACCACCGGATGGATACTCGACGCGCTGTTCGGTCGCCATGTGGATCGCACCTACATCGTGGAACTGGACCGCGACCTCGCCAGCCTGGCAGGTGCGCTGGAATGGCGTGCGGACGGCACGCTGGAACTTACGCGTCAGCCCGCGGAGCCGCGCTTCGACCTGCCCTATTCGGGCGCGTACTGGCAGGCATCTGCTGGCAACCAGACGCTGCGCTCGCGCTCGTTGTGGGACGTGGACATCCCCACGCAGGTGGAGCGTCCCGTAGGCCACGGCGATGCCGACATCCGCATCGGTCCGCGCGAACAGTCGCTGCTCGTAAAGTCGCGCAAGCTTCAACTGGCGGGCACCGATACACCCATCGACGTGACCGTGGCGCTGGACCGTACCGAACTGCGCCACGCCAAACGCTCGTTCCGGCATCTGCTGTGGCTCTCGCTCGGCGTATTGGGGGTGGGCATCCTCGGCGCGGTGTGGGCGCAGATCCGTTTCGGGCTGGCCCCGCTGTCGCGCCTGCGCGCGGCCGTGGCCGGGCTGCATGCGGGTTCCAGTTCCGAGCTGGTGGGAACATTTCCCGCCGAAGTGCAGCCGCTGGTGGACGAGATCAACGCGTTGCTGGAGCGCAAC
Source organism: Cupriavidus sp. DL-D2 (assembly GCF_039710735.1). Classification (NCBI taxonomy): domain Bacteria; kingdom Pseudomonadati; phylum Pseudomonadota; class Betaproteobacteria; order Burkholderiales; family Burkholderiaceae; genus Cupriavidus; species Cupriavidus sp. DL-D2. The sequence goes on from NZ_JBDKXK010000032.1 coordinate 13,231, forward strand.
CGGCAGGCCGTGGAACGCTCGCGGCGGCAGGCCGCCGATCTGGCCCACGCGGTCAAGACGCCGCTGGCCATCCTGTCGAACAGTGCGGCGGCGTTGCCCGAACCTGCCTCGCACGGTGTGCAGCAGCAGCTCGACGCCATGCGCCAGCAGGTGGATCGCCACCTGGCGCGAGCCCGCGCAGCGGGGGCGGGCGGTGCCGCGCGAGGCACGGCCGTGCCGGTGCGGCCGGCGGTGGCGTCGCTGGCGCGCGCGCTGGAACGCCTGCATGCCGAGCGGCCGGTAAGTGTGCGCATCGATGGCGAGGCGGCGTTCTCCGGTGATCGGCAGGACCTTGTGGAGATGCTCGGCAACCTCCTCGACAACGCCTGGCAGTGGGCGCGCAGCGAGATTCGCGTGACGCTGGACGGCGATGCAGGGCGCATGCACATCCGCATCGAGGACGATGGTCCTGGCATGCCGGCCGACGCCATGCGCCACGCGGTGCAGCCCTTCGCTCGGCTCGACGAAGCCGCAGAGGGCAGCGGCCTGGGGCTGGCCATCGTGCGCGATATCTGCACGCTGTATGGTGGCGAACTTGCGCTGGGCAAGTCGTCGCTGGGCGGTCTGGCTGCCACGTTGCATCTGCCGGGTCCGTGACCTATCCCTTGTTTCTCATCAAGTTTCGAATTCCGCATTGCAGGCTAAATGCCCCGCGCCGACGCCGGCGCGATAAACCGCGCGCCACGGCGCCGGCATTCCCGTTTTCCTGCCGCGTGCAGGGTTCGACAAGGAGTGAAAAGCAATGCGGAAGTACATACTCGGTGCGCTGGCGCTCGGCGCAGCGGTGCTGGTTTCCAGTGGGTGCGGCGATACCTCGGCCGCCTCGCCTACCTACGACAGCGCACTCGACACGGCGTCGCAGGGCCAGCAGGCGGGCGCGCTCGCCACGCTCGAAGCACTGGTCAACATCGAGAGCGGCCCCGGCAACGAGACCGGCCTGCTGGCGATGGGCGATTACCTTGCAGGCCGACTCACCGCGCTCGGCGCCACCGTAACGCGCCACAAGACCGCCGATGGCAGCGCGGGCCAGAACATCGTCGGCACACTACAAGGCACTGGCACGCGCAAGATCCTGCTGATGGCGCATATGGACACGGTCTATCCGCCCGGTTTCCTGGCGAATGCGCCGTTCCGCGTGGAAGGCAACCGGGCCTATGGGCCGGGCATCGCCGACGACAAGGGCGGCATCGCGGTCATCCTGCACACGCTGACGCTGCTCAATGCGCGTGGCTTCCGGGACTACGGCACGCTGACCGTGCTGTTCAATACCGACGAGGAAACCGGCTCGTTCGGCTCGCGCGACCTGATCCAGACGTTGTCGGCCGACCATGACTACGTGCTGTCGCACGAGCCAGCCTTGGCATCCAATGAAGGCTTCGGTCTGGCCACCTCGGGCATCGCCCACGCCACGGCTACCATCCACGGCAAAGCCTCGCACGCAGGCGTGGCACCGGAAGCCGGTGTCAACGCGCTGACCGAAGCCGCCAGCCTGATCCTGCGCACGCAGGATATCGACAACAAGGATCGCGAGATCCGCTTCAACTGGACACTGGCTTCCGCGGGCTCGGCCTCGAATGCCATTCCCGCGCAGGCCACGCTGACCGCCGACATGCGCTATGGCAGGAATCAGGATCTGGATGCGATCACGTCGATGCTGAACGAGCGCGCGCAGCAGAAATTCCTGCCGGACTCGGAGATCACGATCGATGTGCTGCGGGGACGCCCGGCGTTCAATGCTTCCGACGCGGGCAGGGCGCTGGCGGCCAAGGGCCGGTCCATCTACGCCGAAGTGGGCGGGCAGATCGCCGTCTCGGAGGTCCGCACGGGCGGCGGCAGCGATGCCGCCTATGCGGCCCTGTCAGGCAAGCCCGTGCTGGAAAGCATGGGGCTGCCCGGCGTCGGCTATCACACCAACTCGGATGAGTACATCGTCATCGATGCCATCCCGCGGCGCCTCTACCTGGGCGCGCGAATGATCATGGACCTGAGTCTGGGCCGCTGAGCCGCTAGTCCGGAGACTGGCGCGGCTACCGTCGCTGCGCCAGGACGATGCCTGCTGCAATGAACACCAGTCCGGCCGCGTGATACCAGCGCGGCCAGTCGCCCAGCAGCAGCGTGGAAAGCAGGGCGGCAAACAATGGCGTCAACGTGATGAAGAAGACCGGCAACTGCGCACCGGCCCGCGCGATGGCGCGATCCCAGATGAAGTACGCCATCAGCGACGGGATGGTGGCCACATAGAGCAGGATGCCCGCGACCTTCGGGTTCCAGTGCAGCGCATGATCGAGCGTGGCCAGTTCCCACGCGGTGAACGGCAGGCTGACGATGGCTCCCACCACGATCTGCGCGAACAGCAGTACGGGCAACGGCAGGTCGGGGCGCTGCTTGCGCAGCAGCCATGTGTAGGCGCTCCACGTGACCGTGGCGGCCAGCATGAACAGGTCGCCCGCCACGAAATCGAGTTGCGCCAAGCGGCCCAGTTCGCCCCGCACCAGCACAAAGGACACGCCGACCAGACACAGCAGCGCCCCGGCAACGTGCCAGCCTTTCACACGTTCGCCAAAGAACAATGCGCCGATGATCAGCAAAAACAGCGGCGTGGACGCGCCAATCAGTGTGACGTTGATCGGCGTGGAGGTGGTCAGCGCCAGATACTGGAACGCGTTGTAGCTGGCAATCGACAGCGCACCCATGGCGCAGAGCACCCCCGCATGCTGCCGGAGCGCGGCACGGTGTGTCACCACGCCGCGCCATGCATACGGCGCCAGCAGCAGCCCGGCCAGTACCCATCGCACAAAATTCAACGTGATGGGCGGAATGGTGCCAGCGGCGAGGCGTCCGACGATGGCATTGCCAGCCCAGGCCAGCGGCGGGAATGTCAGCAGGAACAACGTGGTGAGGTCGATGCGGCGGCGGGTGGTGCTGGGCATGACAGCAGGGGAGGGAAGGAGGTTCGGCATTATCCGCGATTGTGGGGATGTGCGTGTCGTAAAGCCAAAGCCGCTTGTTATGCGCTCCCCTCTCCCATGAAGTGGGAGAGGGGAGCAAACAAAACCAACCCTACACCGCCACCGTCTCCCGCGCCTTCAGTTCCGCTACCAGCTCGACATACTTCTGCATGGCATCCGTCGCATCGGTGCCCTTGCGGGCCGACCACGCGTCCCACTTTGCGCGGCCCACCATGTCCATCATGCCGGGGCGCTCGCCGGTGACGTCACCGGCGCTGCCCTGCTTGTAGAGCGAGTACAGCGCCAGCAGCGTGTCGTTGTCCGGCGCCTGGCGCAGCGTTTTGGAGCCGGCGGCGGCATCGGCAAACGCCTTCTCCAGTGCCGTTAGCCCGTCGGTGGCGGGTGCGCCGCCGAAGTAACGGTCTTCCGCCGCTACGTCGTCCGGAAACCATCGCACTTCGAGCAGCTTGCCCGCGCGCAGCGCCACGGCCAGTACGCCCGGCGAGGCCAGTGCGTTGCCGGCCTGCAGCGTTGCGGGCAGCACCGCCACGCCGGCGTTCAGGCTTGGTATGCCGAAGGCGCTGAAGCGTAGCGGCGGGTCCGACTGCGCCCAGCGCTTGAGCCGTGCCAGTCCCTTGCTGCCGCGCCACGCACCCGAGGTCCGGTTGGCGCCCGGCTGCAACCATGCAAAGTCTGGAATGCCTGCCGCAAAGAGCGCGGCAAAATCGCCGGCTTCCAGCCACTGGCGCACCGTGCCGAGCAGCGTCACGATGTCGGCAGGCGCCATGGCGGCATCCACCGGTCCCATGCCCAGCGACGCTGCCGTGGTGGCATCGAGGAACTCCAGTACGTTGCGCGCCACGATTTCCCGATCGTTGTCCACGCAGACCATGTGATAGCTGTCTTCCAGCACCACCATCCGGGCGAGTCCCGCGCGCGTCTTGCCGCCGATATGTTCCACGAGATAGGACGCCGAGCGCAGGCTGGTCAGTTCGTCCTCGCGCGCGTGTACGACCAGCGTCGGACAGACGATCCGTTCGAGCCCGCTCATCACGAATGCGCGCAGGCGGTCTACCTCGCGGATACAGGCCAGCGGCACCCAGCCATAGTGGAAGTTCTCGCCACGCTCGAACTTGGCCTTGACGATGGCGCGCAACTGCTCGTTCTTGATGCCGTAGGGATCTTCCTCCATGACCTTCATGCGCGCCGGCACGCCGGGTACGTGGTAGAGCAGGGCGCGTGCGGCGCGATACCAGGGTGTGGCCCACCCATCGATGTAGACCGGCGGCGCCAGCACCACAAGCTTGCCCTTGGCGTGGCGCTCGCGCTTGGCGGTCTCCACGGCCAGCAGCGAACCCATGCACATGCCCATCAGGTGCAGCACGTCGTGCTGGTCGCGCACTTCCAGGTACTTCGCGCGGACGGCTTCCAGCCAGTCTTCGACCCGCACATGGGCCAGATCCTCGGGCTGCGTGCCATGGCCCGGCAGCGTGAGCGAGTGGGTGACGAAGCCAGCGTTCTTGAGCCGCTTGTGCATGGACCCGAGGTCGTACTGGGTGCCGCCGAGCCCATGGATCAGGAACACGCCGGGTTCACGCATGCTGCGCTCCGCTGGCCATGCGCAGCAGGCAGGCCACGCGCTCCACGGCACCATCGGGGCCGCGTACCGGCGCCAGGCGTGCCTGGACATGCAGGTTGCGGCCGTCGAGATGCACCTCGTAGGCGTCGTTGCTGGTGTCGTGCCGGCCGCTGGCCACGGCGTCCCAGCCCGCCTGTGCGAAGGGGCGGTTGGCCGCGTCCACACGGTCGAGCCAGTCGCGGATATTGCGCAACTGGGTAGCTTCCGGTCCCAGCACTGCATGGGCCGATTCGCCCCCGACCGCCGCACCGGTGACGGCATCGAACTCCACGCTGGCCACGCCCGTAGCCTGCAAGGTGCGCTCGTAGCGCAACTGCCACTCGCGGGCCGTGGTCAGCGCCAGCCGGCGCGCCTCGTTGAGGGCGCGCCCCACGAGCAGCAGCACCGCCCAGACCCAGACGTAGGCCTGCACCTCGATCACGGCTTCGCCCTGGAATCCCTCGTTGGCCGCGAAGGGGCCGCCGCCGTTGGCGGTCAGCCAGATGATCAGCACCGCGCCCACCAACGTGGCCACCGATCCGCCGCGCGGCCCCCAGAACATCGACGCCAGCAGCAGGAACGGCATCGGCAGGTAGGTCAGGGTAGGGGCGATGCTGTCGAACCGGAAGTGCATGCTCCGATGAAATACGACAAGCGTGGTCAGCAGGAACAATGCAAACATGGCCGCCCCCGCACCGAACTGCTTCATCGGCATGCCGCCTGAGCGCTTGATCGCAAAGCCACGAAAACCGGTAATGACGGGCGAGACGAGCAGGATGCCGACGATGGTAGAGAAAGCCCACGCGCGCCACTCGGCGGCAAAGGTCTGGGTATCCGGCCGAAGCCAGCGCCAGAACTCGTTGGCCAGCGTGGCGCCCACCACGCCGGTGACAACGGCGCCGGTCACCATCAGGGCCGCCTGCAGCAAGGGCTGTGGCGGTTCGCGCTGGCCGCGCGTGGCCATCCACGCGCCCAGCGCAATGGTGCCCGTCTCGATGGCCGCGAACACGACGGCGGCCACCACGTCCAGGTCATGGGCCGCCAGCCCCCAGAGCAGCGACGCCAGGGCGGTGCCCACCAGCACGGCCATCCGGCGGCCCGGTGCACAGGCCAGCCAGGCGCCGAAGCTGACCCCGGAGGCCAGCCAGACCGCGATGGCCTGCGTCTCGCTGGCGGACATCGCGCTCGACAGGGCGCCGACGGCGAGATAGGCCACGGTCACTATCGTTGCCACCCCTATGAACCGGCTGCCTGCTGACTGCATGGGTCTCTCCTGGGACGGATGGCCTGCATCGGAAGGGCCGGCATGCCCGGCACTGCCGGGCGGCGGCGATGTGACGATAGTAGTACAAGGTCGCGCAGGCGCAACGTTGTGGCTAGAATCCGCGAGGAGACCGTCGCCTGGGGAAACGATGATCCGCCTCGTGCTGATCCTGTTGGGGTTCGACTATCTGCGCGAGCGCGCGCGGGGGATGTTCTGGCTCGGCATCGCGTTTCTTGCGGCCGGCGTGGCGTTGTTCGTCGATGGCCTCGACAGCGCGCGGTTCTTTCCGCTGGAACTATTCGCCATGCTGCTGCTCCTGGCCGGCGTGGGCACGCTTGTGGTGGCCTTTGTCGGGGCCGGCGGCATGCGCGCCATGCGCATCTTCAAGGCACTGTCGCTCTGCCTGGCAGCATCGCTGGTGCTGGCGGGCCACCATCACGGCAATTTCTGGCTGTCGATGATCTTCGGCACGCTGTTCCTGGTCGATGGCCTGCTGCAGTGCGTCTCGGCCAGCGTGGTGCGGTTTCCGCGATGGCGCTGGGCCGTGGGCATGGGCGTGCTGGAAATCCTGATTGCCATCTTCTTCTATCAGCCCTGGCCCACACATTACGCGGGCACCGTGCCCTATGCGCTGTCGATGTGGCTGCTGTTCGGCGGCTGGAGCATGGTCATGCTGGCCTACCGGGCCATGCGCGTCCCGGAGACCGCCACCATCGAAAGCCTGATGCACGGTCCGCGTCGCCGCCAGGGCCGGGTGGAGCCGCAGGAGCGCCGTACCGCGCCGCCGCTCTGGGCGGCCGATGCCGAACAGGCGCCCGTGCACAAGGTCACCAAGACGCTGCTGTTTCCGCCGCCCCGCCACGTGCCCCCGGTGGCCGACACGGGCGCGCCGGCACTGACCGTTCATGTCTGGACGCCCTCGGGCGCCGGGCAGCGGCTGCGCCGCCGGCCGCTGATCGATCGCTATATCGCGGCTGTGGACGCGAATGGCGCGATCTGGACAGGGCACACGGCGCTGGAGTCTCCCGAGGGCATCTACATCAGCTTTGATCCGGCAGAACCGCTGAGCCGTACGCCCGAAAGCGTGACGCAGGCGTTGCGTGCCTCGGCGGACAACGACGTGGCCGGCATGTTCGAGCCGGATTACGCGTCCGAGGCGGCCCGGCGCGGAGAGTCCACGGCGCGCGTGCATCTGCGCAACTACGACGCCGCGCGACTGGAACGCTTCTGGCACGCGTGGAGCGCTGACACCACCTACAACCTGACCTACCGGAACTGTGCGGTCAGCGTGGCCCGTGCGCTGGAGGCTGCGGTGGAAGGGGCGCTGATGCGGCAGCGCGGCAATCGCCACACGTGGGGCTTGCTGCTGCAGGTCATGCTGACGCCGGAGTTATGGCTGGCGGCGCAGATCCGCAAGCGCGGCAAGACCATGGCGTGGACACCCGGACTGGTGCGCGACTATGCACGCGCGCTGAGTCTGCTCGTGGACACGCACGGGCACGCCAGGGCCGGGTGGCGTCTGGGGAGACTGGGCCTGCCCGTGCTGAAACGGCTGTGGACGCAACGCCGGCAATGGCGGCGCGACGACGGAGAGGGGCAGGCGGGCTGACCGCGCATGCGATCCGGGCCACAGCGGGCCCCTAGCGCCGGAACCAGATCATCGACAACCCGCCCGCCAGCAACAGCAGCGCGGCCGCCGCCGCTGCAAGCAGGGCGCTGACTTCCGTTTCCTTCCGTTCGAGTGCGAAGCGTGCACTGAGTTGGCGGTACACCTGCGACAGGTCGGCTGCCGATCCGGCCTGGAAGTATTCGCCACCGGTCATCGTCGCCACGGCGCGCAATGAAGGTTCGTCGAGTTGCATGAAGTAGGACAGGCTGGGCTCGCCGGCGGCGCCGCCCTGCGCGGAGCCGAAACCTACCGTGTAGACGCGCACGCCGCGCTGGGCGGCCATGCGGGCAGCGTCGATGGGATCGGGGCCGGTGGTGCGGCGGCCATCGCTGAGCAGGATGATCGCGCCATGGCGATAGGAGCCGGGCTGCACGGGCGGGCGCTCCTGCTCGCGCTTGCGGGCGGCATCGGCCGCGGCGGCTTCGTCCAGCGGACCGGTGCGGGCGCCGAAGCGCGACGCTTCGGTGCTGAACAGGATCGTCTCCAGGTCGATGCCGTCATCGGGGAACAGCACGGCCAGTGACTGGATCAGTCCGCTGCCCGTGGCGGTGCCGCGCTGCAACTGAAAGCGGTCGATGGCGTCGATCATGTCCTGCCGGTTGCCCGTGGGGGGCAGGACCACCGTGGCTGTGCCGGCAAACGACACGATGCCCAGCCGCACGCTGGCGGGCAATCCCACAATCAGGTCGCGCGCGGCTTGTTGCGCTGCGGTGATGCGCGTCGGGGCCACATCGGTGGCTTCCATGCTGCGCGAGACATCCATCGCCAGCACCAGTGTGATGACATCCGAAGGCAATGTGACCGTCGCCATGGGTCGTGCGCACGCAATCAGTGCAGCGGCGAGGCCAAGCAGGCAGAGCGTAGGAGGAATATGACGCCGGATGCGCTGGCGCGGACCCAGCGCAGCGCGTGGCAATGCAAGGCTTGCATAGAGCACGGCGCCCTTCTTGCGCCGGGCGATCAGATACAGGTAGGCGGCCACCAGCAGTGGGAGCGCCAGCAACAGCCAGAGCACTTGTGGCCAGAGAAACTGCATGCCCTGCTCCTTGGCGCGTGGTTAAGAGGATGGTACTGTATTTTCCAGGGCACGAAGGGAGGGCTGCCATGAAGCGGATGACGATCTACGGATGTGTCGCAGCAGCCCTTGCACTTGCCCTCGCTGCCGGCGGCGCCTCCCTGTACCTGGCCCAGCCGGCCAAGCGGACCCTGACGCAGGCCGATATCGACGCGGCCGTGCTCCACACCCTACAGACCAAGACCCTGCCATCGCGGCCGGCCCGTGCGGCGGAAGCGGTACGCGAATCCGTGGTCGAGGTCATGAGCTATTCCCCGAAGGAAAAGCCAGCCAAGGCAACGCCGTCCCCCGAGGCGAAGCGCGAGCCGCCCCCGCGCAAGGGGCCGCAAGCCTATCCGCAGCATAAGTCGCCGCCGCGCGCCTCACCCGGCCCGTCGAAGAAGGCGGCGCCCGCGCCAGCCCCCGCACCATCCCCGCGCGAGGAATCGGCACAGGCCGATCCGCAGAAGGAAAGCCCTGCCGAACGTGACGAGGCTGGCCATATCGGCTCCGGCGTGGTGGTGACCGAAAGCGGCATGATCATGACGAGCTACCACGTGGTGGCCGATGCGCGGCGCATTCAGGTGAGGTTCCACAACGGCCAGACGGCTGACGCCACGCTGGCGCAGGCCATTCCCGAGAAAGACCTCGCCATCCTCAAGCCTGTGTCCATTCCCGATGACCTGCCCGCTGCGGTGCTCGGTTCCAGCAACGACCTGGCGCCGGGCAGCGAGGTGGTGGCGGTGGGCTTCCCGTTCGGGATCGGGCCGTCGATATCGGCGGGCGTGGTATCGGGACTCGACCGCGAGTTCGTCTCGCCGGACCGCAGGCAAAAGCTCGACAAGCTCATCCAGTTCGACGCTGCGGCGAACCCCGGCAACTCGGGCGGGCCACTCGTGAACATGAATGGCGAGGTGGTGGGCATCGTCACTGCCATCCTCAACCCGAATCAGAGCGGCACCTTCATCGGCATCGGCTTTGCGATCACCATCGAAAGCGCCGGCGCTGCCATCGGATCTTCACCCTTCTAAACAAACGCGGGGGCCTATGAACGACCAAGCACGGGACGCTGTGGACAGCGCCAACCTGATGGAACGCCTGCTGTTCGAGGTGAAACGCGTGGTGGTGGGGCAGGATCACTTTCTCGAACGCGTGCTGGTGGGGATGCTCGCCGGCGGGCACCTGCTGGTGGAAGGCGTGCCGGGACTCGCCAAGACACTCACGGTCAACACGCTGGCGCGCACCATGAGCGGCACGTTCAAGCGCATCCAGTTCACGCCCGACCTGCTGCCTGCCGATCTCGTCGGCACGCGCATGTACAACCAGGGCACGGGCGAATTCTCCACGGTGCGCGGGCCGGTGTTCGCCAACCTGCTGCTGGCCGACGAAATCAACCGCGCGCCGGCCAAGGTGCAGAGCGCGCTGCTGGAGGTGATGCAGGAGAAGCAGGTCACGATTGCCGGTGAGAGCCACCGCGTACCCACACCGTTCTTGGTCATGGCGACGCAGAACCCGATCGAGACCGAGGGCACCTATCCGCTGCCCGAGGCGCAGGTGGACCGCTTCATGATGAAGGTGCTGGTGGGCTACCCAAGCGAGGAAGAAGAGGTGGTCATCGTGAACCGCGTGACGGGACCCCGTATCGGCGTGGGGGCCATCGCCACGCCCGAGCAGCTGGCGGGCCTGCAGGAGGCGTGCCGCAAGGTCTACGTCGATCCCGGGCTGATCCAGTACGCGGTGCGCGTGGTCGCGGCCACGCGCAAGCCCAGCGCCTATGGGCTGGAGGACCTGGACCGCTACGTGACATTCGGCGCCAGCCCGCGCGCCACCATCGGCCTGATCGAAGGGGCGCGCGCACTGGCTTTCCTGCGTGCCCGGCACTACGCGCTGCCCGAGGACGTGGTGGATCTGGTGCCCGATGTGCTGCGCCATCGGCTGGTGCTGTCCTACGAGGCGATGTCCGATGGCGTGACCGCCGACCAGCTTGTCCACCGCATCCTGCAGGCGCTGCCGATGCCAGAACGGCCGCTGGAATCCCATGTTCAGGCGCTGGCTCGATAAGCGCCGGCGCGAGCCCGACGCCCCCGTTCCTTCCGCTCCCGCCGCACCGGCTGGCCGGCACGCCGACGCGCTGCTGCGCAGGCTGGAATGGACGGTCGTGCGCCGGCTCGACGGCCTGCTGCAAGGCGACTACCGCACGTTGTTCCGGGGCTTCGGACTGGACCTTGCCGATCTGCGCGAGTACCGGCCCGGCGACGATGTGCGCCATATCGACTGGAACGTGACTGCGCGGCTGCAACAGCCGCATGTGCGCGAGTTTCAGGAGGATCGCGAGGTGGCCGCGTGGTTCCTGCTCGACCTGAGCGGGTCAATCGACTTCGGCTCCGGCACCGTGCGCAAGCGCGACGTGCTGGCGGATTTCACGACCGTCATGGCGATGCTGCTGACGCGCTACGGCAACCGCGTGGGTGCCGTGCTCGACGGCGGCGCGGGACAGGCCACGGCCTCGGTGGTGCCGGCCCGTGCTGGGCGCCGGCATCTGCTGCACCTGATCGACCGCATGCAGGCAACGCCTGCCGCATCGCCGGGCGATACCCGTCTGAGCGATCTGCTGGACCGTGGCCGTGCCGTAGCGCCGCGCCGCTCGGTGCTGTTCGTGGTGTCGGATTTCATCAGCTCGCCGGGCTGGCAGGCGCCGTTGGCGATGCTGGCGCGGCGGCATGAAGTGGTGGCGGTGCGGCTCGTCGATCCACTTGAAATGGCCTTGCCGGATTTGGGCCTGGTGGTGCTGCAGGATGCGGAAACGGGCGAGCAGATGTTTGTCGATACGCACGATCCCGCCTTCCGCAAGCGCTTTGCCGATGCCGCCGAGGCGCGCGAGACCGAATTGCGCGAGGGCTTCACGCGGGCCGGGGTGGATTGCCTCACGCTCTCCACCTACGCGCGCCTGGACATGGCGCTGCTGCAATTCGCAAGAGAGCGGCGGCACCGGCAGGGTGGGGCGGGCGCGAAGGCTGCGGCGAGCGCCGGCATGGCCAGGGGGGCGGCATGATCGACGCCATCAACCGATTGCCCGTGCTGAGCTTCCTGTGGCCGCGCATGCTGTGGCTCATGGCGCTGCTGCTGGTGCTCGTGGCGGCGTACGTCTGGCTCGACGGGCGGCGCCGACGCACGGCAGTGGAGTATCCGGCGCTGAAGACTGTGGGGCTGGCGACGCGGCGTGGAGCGGGCTGGCGGCGCCACGTGGCGCCACTGCTGTTCCTTGTGGCGTTGGCCGCGTTGACCTTCGCCATCGCCCGACCCCAGGCCGTACTGACGCTACCGTCGCGGCTAGACACGGTGGTGCTGGTCATCGATCTCTCCGGCAGCATGCGCGCCAAGGATGTGGCGCCCACCCGCATCCGCGCCGCGCAAGTTGCCGCGAAGCATCTGGTGGACGCGCAGCCATCTGGCGTCAAGGTAGCCATCGTGGCCATGGCCGGCACGGCGGCGGTGGCGCAGGCGCCCACGCGTAGCAAGGAGGACGCCACGGCGGCCATCGATCGCCTGCAACCGCAGGGCGGCACGGCGCTCGGCAATGGCATGTTGGTGGCACTGACCGCGTTGCTGCCTCAGACCACTGGCGATGTGCAGCGACTGATGAATGACGAAGACCTGCCGCGCAAGCCGCAGGGCGCCGATATCAACGCCGATACGGAAGCCGTCGCGCCCGGATCGTATGCACCCGGCGCCATCGTGGTGTTCTCCGATGGAGAAAGCAATGCCGGCCCGGCCGCCATGCAGGCGGCGGAGCTTGCCGCCGCGCACGGTGTGCGGGTCTACACGGTCGGCGTGGGCACCGCGGAAGGCGTGGTGCTGTCCGTCGATGGCTGGTCCGCGCGCGTCAAGCTGGATGAGACGGTGTTGAAACAGGTGGCCAATGCCACGGGCGCCGATTACTTTCGCATCGAGGACGCCAGCGGCATGAAGAAGGTCTACCGCTCGCTGGGTACAAGGCTGGCGTTCGACAAACGCGACCAAGTGGAGGTGACCGCGTTTTTCGCGGCGCTAGGGGCACTGCTGGCGGCTTGTGCGGGGATGTTGTCGTTGTGGTGGTTTGGGAGGGTGGTTTGATCGGTTTTCTCCCCTCTCCCGCGTGCGGGAGAGGGGCGGGGGAGAGGGCCGACGGTTCAAATTGCGACAAGTCGGCAAGCAGAGCCTCGGGGCCCCCCCCCCCCCCCCCCCCCGGGGGGGGGGGGGGGGGGGGGCCCCGAGGCTCTGCTTGCCGACTTGTCGCAATTTGAACCGTGGGGGGGGGGGCCCCCCCCCCCACGGTTCAAATTGCGACAAGTCGGCAAGCAGAGCCTCCGGCCCTCTCCCCCAGCCCCTCTCCCATTGCATGGGAGAGGGGAGCAAGCCAGCAGCGGTCGATGTTCCTTCGGCTCAAAACAACCCCGAAGTCGGCGGCGGTTCATCCTTCAGCAACCAGGCCCCCACAGCCGCGGCCTTCCACTGCCGGGGGTTGTGGTTCGCCACGGTCCGCGCATTGCGCCAGTGCCTGTCCAGGTTGTACTGACGGTCGCACGTCGAAGCCCCACCCACATCGAAGACAAACTCCGCGCTCTTCAACGCCGCTGCTACGGCGAAGTACTGCGCTTGGGCGACCTCCACCGAAGCACGCGCCAATGCCGCTTCGCTTAGGTCATCGGCCCATGCGGCGTCAATGGCTTCAGCCGCGCGCAGCACCACGGCTTCCGCCGCGTAGACCTGCGCGGCGATCTGGCCGATGGTTTCCTGCACGTAGGGATCGTCCACCGAACGCGTGGCGCTGCTGTGCTTGATCGGGCGGGCCTTGTTGCGTGCGAACCATGTGGCGTCGTTCAGCGCATTGCGTGCGATGCCGGCCTCGGTAGCCGCCAGAAACAGTTGCAGCACCGGCGTTACCGGATTACGCCGTTCACGCGAGAACGGGCTGGGGCGGAGTTCGTCGGCCTCCACGCGTGTCTGCGAGAAGTGCGTGGAACCACTGGCGGTCAGGCGTTGGCCGATGGTGTCGAAATCATCGACGAGATTCACACCAGCACGATCGCGCGGTACGGCGAAGTGGGTCTCCTCGCCGGCCTCGTTCACGGCAATCGACGTGATCCAGTCCGCGTACAGGGCCCCCGTGCTGTAGTACTTGGTGCCATGCACGATGAAATGGTCATCGTGCGGCGTGATCGTGGTCCGCACGTCGCCGTGTTTGCCGCCACGCTCCATGCCGCCATTGCCGAGGATGTGCCCGGCCAGTAGCCGATCGAACCAGCGTCGGCGTTCATCCTCGTTGTTCGTGCCAAACAGCAATCCCTCGGTCAGCGCAAAGTTGGGCCGCAGCGCCTGCGCGAGATTCGCGTCGGCGGCTGCCAGATCGATCAGGAAGCGGAACGCATCGCGCACGCTGCCACCCGGCCCGCCATAGGCGCGCGGAATGCGGAACGTCAGCAGGCCGGCATTGGCGACCTGTCGCGCCAGCGCATAGGGCAGTTCGTGCGCCTGCTCGCGCCGTGCGGCATCGCGCGCAATCTCGGGCAGCAATGTCTGGGCGCGCTGGAACAGCGTGGCGACGTCAGGGGCGGCCGCCTGCGGGTGGCCGGCAGGGGCGGGATGAGGATTGTGGGCGGCGGCGCGCGCGGCGCCCGGATTGTCTTCTGCCATGGTTTTGCATCGGTGAGTATCCGAAAGAAGCTACGCCTGGGTCTGACAGAAGGGAACGAACAATTTGGCGGGTCGATATGCGTTTCGGGATGCACGCCGGTAAAAATGACAAACGCCGGGTGCCTGGGACACGGCACTGCGGCCTGAAATCGGCAGGCATCGATTCTGCTTGGTCCCGGGGATGCGACAACACTGGACCACAGGCAATCGCCTGACGCTACTGGAAAACGGCGAGGACTATTTCCCGCGCCTCATCGCCGCCGTGGAGGGCGCGCGAGAGAGCGTGCTGCTCGAAACCTTCATCATTTTCGAAGACTCGGTGGGAGAGTCACTGAGCCATGCGCTGGTGGCCGCGGCCCGGCGTGGCGTGCGCGTGGTGATGACTGTCGATGGTTTCGGCTCTGCCGATCTTTCGCAGCCATTCGTGGCGCGGCTTGTGGAGGCTGGCGTCACGCTGAACATGTTTGCACCGCGCCGGCGACTGGTCGGCATGCGGACCAACCTGTTCCGGCGCCTGCATCGCAAACTCGTGGCCATCGACGGCTCCACGGCGTTCATCGGCGGCATCAATCTGTCGGACCAGCACCTGATTGCCACGGGACCGCTGGCCAAGCAGGACTATGCCGTGGAAGTACAGGGCCCGATCGCGCAGGAGATCCACGCCTTCATGGAAGCTGCTGCGCAGACGCCGCACGGCAGGCAGCGCAGGGACCGTCGCCCGCCGCCGCTGCCGCGTGAGGCGCTGCCATTCGGGAATGGTGCCGCGCTTCTGGTCACGCGCGACAACGACCAGCATCCGCGCGACATCGAGCGTCATTACCTGATGGCGATTCGCGCGGCACGCCACAAGGTGGTCATCGCGAATGCCTATTTCCTGCCGGGCTACCAGTTGCTGCGCGCGATCTGCAATGCCTCCCGCCGTGGCGTCGATGTGCGGCTGATCGTGCAAGGCCGCCCTGACATGCTGTGGGTGAAGCGCGCGGTGGACGTGCTCTACGCCCATCTGCGCGAGGCCGGCGTGCGCATCTTCGAATATTGCGAGCGGCCCCTGCACGGCAAGGTGGCGCTGGTGGACGACGACTGGGCCACGGTGGGATCGAGCAATCTCGATCCGCTGAGCCTGTCGCTCAACCTCGAAGCCAACCTGATCATCCGCGACCCGGCCTTTGTCTCCACGCTCGACGCGCGACTCGGCAAGCTGATGGCCGATTGCTGCACCGAGGTGTCTGACCCGGCCGATACCGAGCAGGGCACGTGGCAGGCGCTGCGCACGGCGGTGATCTTCCATTGCCTGCGCAAGTTTCCGTCGTGGGCCGGCTGGTTGCCCGCCCATACTCCCAGGCTGGTGGTGTCTACCGTGGAGACCGCGCCGGACTGGCAACAGCGCCCGCAGGTGTCGCCGGGCGCAAGACAGGATTGCCGATGACCTCGACTGTTCATTCCCCCCAACGCAGCAAGCGCCAGGTGCGCTGGTCAGTCGCCAAACGTGTTGCGGGCCTGGCGTTCGTGGCCATCGTCGTGGTCCTGATCTGGCGCAGCCTGAGCGGCATCGACTGGAACGAAGTGTGGGGCGCGCTGAAGTCCTATCGGTTTGTCACACTGCTTCCCGCCATCGGGCTGGCCTGCCTGAGCTTCACGCTGCACGCGTCGTTCGATCTGCTGGGCCGCCGCTACACGGGCCATCACCTGTCTGCATGGCGAACGATGCTGATTGCCTGGCTGGCCTACGTGTTCAACCTGAATGTGGGCGCGATGATCGGCGGCATCGGCATGCGGCTTCGGCTATATACGCGATCCGGCGTCAGCGCATCCCAGGTGGCGGGCGTCTACACGATTGCCGTGGTCACCAACTGGACGGGCTACATGATCCTGGCCGGCCTGATGTTCGTGTGGCAGCCGCCAGTGCTGCCGAAGTCGTGGGGCATCAGCCCGTGGCTGTTGCAGGTGATTGGCGCGGGCATGCTGGTGTCGGGCGCGGCCTATCTGGTGGCCTGCGCGACGCTTCGGCAACGCAGTATCAAGGTGCGCGGGCGCCGCTTTCGGTTGCCGACTTTCCGTTTTGCCGTCATGCAGACCGTGCTGTCGATCGTCAACTGGGTCACGCTCGGCACGCTGATCAACCTGCTTCTGCCACCGCAAGTGACGGTGCCGGCCGCGCTGACGGCGCTGCTTGTCGGCGCGGTGGCGGGCGCCCTGGCGCACATCCCGGCCGGGATCGGGGTGCTGGAGAGCGTGTTCGTGGTCATGCTCGGCCACGTCGTGCCCGAATCCACGGTGGTGGCCGCACTGATCTGCTACCGCGCGTTGTACTACCTGCTGCCGATGGTCATTGCCACGGCGGTATATGGATGCATGGAATTGCGCGGCGCCCGGCGTGACCGCCCGGACGCCATCGGGAGCAACCCCTAGTTGACTGTGGTTTTCATAAGCATAAAATCTGTTTCACAAACATGAAAACAGGTGCCGGCCAGCCGGTCAGGTGCCGAATGTTGGAGACAGCCCGCTTATGACCGCATCCTCCTCCGCCTCCAAGGCGGTTCCTACCTATTTTGTTCGCACTGAGGACGTGGAGGGGTATCACCCCGCCAACCACGTTGGCACGCTGAATCGCCGCATCATTGGCCGCGAGAACGTCGGCGCCACGCAACTCGAAGTCATCCACGGCACCATCGAGCGGGGCAAGGGTGCCTTGCCCCATGCGCACCCCGGTATCGAACAGGTCTGCTACGTGCTGGAAGGGCGCGCACGCGCCGAAGTCAACGGCCAGGTGCAGGAACTTGGTCCCGGCGACTGCTGCTTCTTCCCGGCTGAAGCGATGCACGTATTCACGGTGATCAGCGACGAGCCTGTGAAACTGCTCGTGGTCTATGCCCCGCCTTACGAGGAATCGCCGGATCGCGTGATCCGTCCGGCCTGATTCCGAGTCATCCCGCAGTCCAGCAGCCAGGGTGCCGCCCGCCGGGGGCAGGTGCCGCCATCGAAATCAGAGGAGACCACCATGCCGAATTTCCGCGTGCGGCGCACGCTCGCCGCCGTCATCCTGGCGCTGCCCGCCGCTACCTTGCCGATGCTGGCGCAGGCCGCCGATGCCTGGCCAAGCCGACCGATCAAGCTCGTGGTGCCATTCGCGGCCGGTAGTGGCACGGACGCCGTGGCGCGCATCACGGCCAAGGAACTGGGCGATGCGCTGGGCCAGAACGTGGTGGTGGACAACCGGCCCGGTGCCAACGGGGCGATTGCCGCCGAAATCGTCGCGCAGGCCGCGCCGGACGGCTACACGCTCTTCATGACCACCAACACGACGCATTCGGCCAATCCGTCGCTGATGAAGAAGCTGCCCTACGATCCGATCAAGGACTTCACGCCGGTGGCGCGCATGGGCAACCTGCCATTCATGCTGGTGATCAATCCCAAATTGCCCGTGAAGACCATGGGCGAACTGATTGCCTACGCCAAGGCCCATCCGGGCATGTCGTACGCCAGCGGCAACAGCACCGGCATCGTGTCGGGCGCCACGATGGGGCGCATGGCGAAGGTCGACTTGCTCCACGTACCTTACAAGAGCACGCCGCCAGCCATGACCGATGTGATCGCCGGGCAGGTGCCGATGATGTTCGTCGATGTGGCGGCCGGCTCGGCCAACGTCAAGGCCGGCAAGATGCGCGCGCTGGCGGTGACCACCGCGCAGCGCAGCCGCCTGCTGCCTGACCTGCCCCCGATCGGCGATACGCCCGAGCTGAAAGGCTTCGACATCACGTCGTGGAATGGCGTGTTCGGCCCGGCCAAGCTGCCGCAGCCGATGGTCGAGCGGCTCAACAAGGAACTGTCGAAGATCGCCACCAGCAAGGACGTGGCGCCCAAGTTCGAAGCGCTGGGCTTCGAAGCGTTCGGCCAGACGCCGCAGCAGTTCACGGCCTTTGTGAACAGCGAACTGGTGAAGTGGAACCGCCTCGTCAAGGACGCTGGCATCCAGCCGGAATAAGGACCCGCCTCATGCATTTCGAACGGACACCCGAACAGAACGCCATCGTCGAGGCAGTGACGCAACTGTGCAGCGACTTTGGACCCGACTACTGGGCCGAGCTCGACCGCGCGCACAAGTTTCCCGAGGCGTTCCACCAGGCGATGGCCGGCGCGGGCTGGCTGGGGATCGCGATGCCCGAGCAGTTTGGCGGCGCGGGGCTGGGCATCACCGAGGCCGCGCTGATCATGCAGACGGTGTCGGCGTCGGGAGCCGGATTCTCTGGCGCGTCGGCCATCCACATGAACGTCTTTGGTTTGAACCCGGTGGTAGTGTTCGGCACGGAGGCCCAACAGGCCGCTGCGCTGCCGCCGCTGATCGCCGGCCACGAGAAAGCGTGTTTTGCCGTGACCGAACCCGATGCCGGGCTCGACACCACGCACCTCAAGACGCAGGCGGTGCGCAATGCGGATGGCAGCGCCTACCGGGTGGATGGCCGCAAGATCTGGATCTCCACGGCGCAGGTGGCCACGCGCATGCTGCTGCTGGCGCGCACCACGCCGCTGGACGCCGTGGCCAAGCCCACGCAGGGCCTGAGCCTGTTCTACACGCCGCTGGACCGCAACCACATCGAGGTGCGCGAGATCGACAAGATGGGGCGCGGCGCGGTGGACTCCAACATGCTGTTTATCGATGGCCTGATGGTGCCGGCCAGTGATCGCATTGGCGAGGAGGGCAGGGGCTTTGAATACATCCTGCACGGGCTCAACCCGGAACGCATCCTGATCGCCGCCGAGGCAGTGGGCCTGGGCCGCGCGGCGCTGGAGGCCGCCACGCGCTATGCAAAGGAGCGCACGGTGTTCGGCCGGCCCATCGGCCAGAACCAGGGCATCCAGCATCCGCTGGCCCAGGCCTGGATGGCGCTGGAAGCCGCCGATATGATGGTTTGGAAGGCCGCCTGGCTCTACGACAACGGCAAGCCGTGCGGCGCCGAGGCCAATGCCGCCAAGTACCTGGCCGCCGAGGCTGCGCACCAGGCGTGCCAGACCGCCGTGCTGACGCTGGGCGGCATGGGCTACGCACGCGAGTATCACGTGGAGCGCTACCTGCGGGAGTCGTATATCCCGCGCATCGCACCGGTCAGCGCGCAACTGATCATGTGCCATATCGCCGAGCGCGTGCTGGGGTTGCCGAAGTCGTATTGACCCCGGCGATGCTGACCATTTGGGACACGGTGGCCGCAAGCGATTAGGATGTGGGCTGTCTTCCGCCCCCGTCCCCGCCCGCCGCTCATGCTTTCCATGCTTTTTCCCAAGGCCGAGATCGATCTCGGCTTCGATACCACCTGGGAAGCGGGTGACCGGACGTTCGGCCGTGGCTGGCTGTTGCATGCCGATGGCGGCAAGGCGCCTGCCATGGGCGTCTGGGCCACGGACGATCATCGCCTGCCCGCCACCGTCGACCGCCTGACGCACGAATTTGCGCTGCGCGACGATCTCGACCCCGCGTGGTCGGCCCGCCCGCTGGATGTGCTGCGCGAGCGCGGCCAGACCGTGCTGCTGCTGGAAGACCCGGGCGGCACGCCGCTGAGCGCGATGATCGGGGTGCCGATGCTCCCCTCGATGTTCCTCGACATTGCCGTGGCCATTGCCACGGCGGTTGGCCATCTGCACCAGCGCGGCCTGATCCACAAGGACTTGAAGCCGGCCCACGTGCTGGTGGCGGACGACCTGAGCCGCACGTGGCTCACGGGCTTCGGCATTGCGTCGCGGATTCCGCGCAGCGCCGCGCCGTTCTCCGCAGCGGAGGAGATCGCGGGCACGCTGGCCTATATGGCGCCCGAGCAGACGGGCCGGATGAACCGCTCGATCGACACGCGCACCGATCTGTATGCGCTTGGCGTCACGTTCTATCAGATGCTGACGGGCGTGCTGCCGTTCAGCGCGGTGGAGCCCATCGACTGGGTGCATTGCCATCTGGCGCGCATGCCGGTGCCGCCGGCGGAGCGGCTGGCGTCGGTGCCGGCGATGCTCTCGGTCATCGTCATGAAGCTGCTGGCCAAGCCCGCCGAGGAGCGCTACCAGACCACGGCCGGCCTGCTGCGTGACCTGCAGCGCTGCCAGCAGGCGCTGGCCACGCAGGGACAGATCGAGGCCTTCGTCCCGGGCGAGCAGGATCTATCCGACACACTCGTGATTCCCGAGTACCTCTACGGCCGGGAGCGGCAGATTGCCGCGCTTGTGGGCGCATTCGACCGCGTGGCGTCCGTGGGACACAGCGAGGGCGTGGTGGTGTCGGGCCGCTCGGGGACGGGCAAGACTTCGGTCATGCAGGAACTCCAGCGCGTGATCGTGCAACGGCCGGGTGTGTATGCCGCCGCGAAGTCCGACGAACATGGCGACCGGCTGCCTTACCACACCCTGGCCCAGGCGCTGCGCGGGCTGCTCCGCAACCTGCTGACGCTTGGCGAGACCGACCTCGCACCCTGGCGCGTGGCCATTGCGGATGCACTGGGACCCAATGCCGGACTGCTGGCACCGCTGCTGCCCGAACTCGAACAGCTGCTCGGCCCCGTTCCCTGGACGCCCGGTACACCCTCGCGCGAGGTGGAAGCTCGTCTGCGGCTGGCGCTGCAAAGCCTGATCGCAGCCCTGGCGCACATGGCGCGGCCATTGACGCTGTGTCTCGACGATATCCAGTGGCTGGACCCCGAAACCGTCGCGCTGCTGCGCCAACTGCTGGCGGACCCCGCCGTGGGGCATCTGCTGCTCGTCGCCACCTACCGCGACGGGGATGACGATGGCACGCGTGCGTTGCTGCGCCGGATCGTGACCCTGCGCGAGCGTGGCGCCCGCATCGTGCACCTTGAACTGGGCAGCCTGGGCATTGCGGACCTGCGCCAGTTAATCGCCGATACGCTGCACGATTCCACCGAAACCAGCGCGCAACTGGCCCGGCTCGTGATGGAGAAGACCGCGGGCAACCCGTTCTTCGCCACGCACTTCCTGACCGAACTTGCCGAGGAAGGACTGCTGCGCTTCGAGCATGGCGCGGCGCGCTGGGCCTGGGACATCGGCCAGATCCAGGCCAAGCAGTTCACCGACAACGTGGTCTCGCTGATGATCGGCCGCATTGGCCGGCTACCTGCCAGCACGCGTCGTGCACTCAAGCGGCTGGCCTGTCTTGGCAACGACACGTCCGTGGATATCCTGCTGTACGCCTGGGACGGCAACGCGCGCGAACTCGATGCCGCGTTGGCGGACGCCGTGCGCTCCGGACTGGTCTCGCGCAAGGACCGCATGCTGCGCTTCCGCCATGACCGGATCCTGGAAGCCGCCTATGCGCGGATTGCCGTACCGGACCGGGCGGCCTTCCACCTGCACATCGGCCGTCTCCTGCTGGAGCGGATGCCACCCGACGCGATCGAGGCCAACGTATTTACCATCGCCGGACAGCTCAACCGCGCGGCAGACCTGATAGACACGCCGGATGAGCGCGACCGGCTGGCCGAACTGAACCTGACGGCCGCATTGCGCGC
Organism: Cupriavidus sp. DL-D2; assembly: GCF_039710735.1. Classification (NCBI taxonomy): domain Bacteria; kingdom Pseudomonadati; phylum Pseudomonadota; class Betaproteobacteria; order Burkholderiales; family Burkholderiaceae; genus Cupriavidus; species Cupriavidus sp. DL-D2. Next base: position 34,995 of record NZ_JBDKXK010000032.1, read on the forward strand.
CCGCGCGACCTGCGCCAATGCCTCCGCGCTGCATTACCTGACGTCAGGCATGGCCATGCTGGATGACGATGCGCTCACGCGACGCCACGCGCTGGCGTTCTCGCTGGCGCTGCACAGGGCCGAGTGCGAGTTCCTGGCGGGCGACTCCGCGCGCGCCGAGCAACGGCTGGCCGAACTTGCAGTCCGCACCGTATCGCTGGCCGAGCGTGCCGTGGTCACCCAGCTGCAGATCGGGTTGCTGATGACCGGCGGCCGGCGCGCCGAAGCCGTGGAGGTTGGCCTGGCCTATCTCGCACGCGCCGGTATCGCGTGGCCGGCAGCGCCCCGTGCCGAGACTGTGGCGGAGGAAGAGGCACTGCTGGCCCGGCAAATGGACGGCAGGCCCATTGCCGAACTGGAGGCATTGCCGGCGATGACCGATCCCGGTGCACAGGCCACCCTCTGCGTGCTGACGGCCTTGCTGCAACCAGCCTGGTACAGCGACGACAACCTGCGCTGGCTGGTGATCCTGCGCATGGTCAACCTGAGCCTCGCACGTGGCAACAGCGATGAATCTTGCCTGGGCTATGCATGGCTGGCGATGCTGCGCGTGGCAGCGTCTACCGACGATCCGGCCGGTGCCGCGTTCGGCAAGCTGGCCATGGCGCTGGCAGAACGGCGCGGCGTCGATCGTATCCGCGCCCGCGTCTACCAGATCGTCGGCGGCAACCTGCTGCACTGGACGCAGCCGCTGCGGGTGGCGCGCGGCGTGGCGCGGCAGGGGCTGGCCCTGACGCAGGAGATCGGCGATCTCACCTATGCCGCATACCTCCGCAGCAACCTGATGACCCATGCGCTGGCCATCGGAGACCCGCTCGGACGGGTGCAGCACGATGCGGATTCCGGCAGCGTGTATGCGTGGGGGCCGCGCTACGGACTGGTGGCCGACAGGCTGGCGCCGCAACGACAACTGGTGCGCACGCTGCGCGGCCTGACGCCGGTCTTCGGCTGTCTGGACGGCGACGATTTCGACGAGCAGGCATTCGAATCCCGCATGCAGGAGGATGTGGGGCTGCAACTGGCCGCGTGCTGGTACTGGATCCGCAAGCTTCAGGCGCGCTATCTGGCCGGCGATTACGCTGCCGCATTTGCGGCGGCCGAGCGGGCAGGGCAGTTGCTTTGGACCTCGCCCGCCTATTTCGAGCAGGCCGAATACCACTTCTATGCCGCACTGGCGCGTGCGGCAATCTGCAATCCGGGGCTGGACGACGATCTGGCGATGCACCTGCCTGCGCTGGCGGCCCATCGTCGGCAGCTTGCGCAATGGGCCCGGCATTGCCCATCCACGTTCGGCCACCGCGCCGCATTGGTGGAGGCGGAAATCGCAAGGATCGAAGGGCGTGACATCGAGGCGATGCGCAGCTATGAAACCGCAATGGCTGCCGCGCGCGATGGTGACCTGATCCACATGCAGGCGCTGGCCTGCGAACTGGCCGGACGCTTCTACACTGATCGCGGGCTGGAGAAGGTGGCCGTCGTCTACCTGCGCGAGGCCCGCCACGGCTATCTGCACTGGGGTGCCGACGCCAAGGTCTGGCAGCTCGATACGTTGTATCCCCATCTGGCAACCGGGACGCAGGTTTCCGCATCGGCGGCGGGAATGGGCACCATCGGCGCGCCGCTCCAGCATCTGGACCTGGCCACGGTGATGGCCGTTTCGGAAGCGGTTTCGGGCGAGGTGCGCCTCGACCGCTTGATCGCGATGCTGATGCGCACCGCCATCGAACAGGCGGGCGCCTCGCGCGGCGTGCTGATCCTGCCTTGCCCCAGCGGATATCAGGTGGTGGCCGAAGCCGACATCCGGGACGGCGCCATCACGATCTCGCTGGCGGACCGGGCGCTGGACCCCGCCGACATACCGCTGTCCGTCATCCAGCACGTATTGCAGGCGCGTGAGCATGTGGTGTTCGACGATGCCGCCGTCCAGCGTCCGTTTTCCACGGACGCCTATATCCGCCAGCGACGGGCGCGCTCGATGCTGTGCCTGCCGCTACTCAACCAGGCCAAGCTGGCGGGCGTGCTGTATCTCGAAAACGCGCTGGCGCCGGGTGTGTTCATACCTGCCCGCACCGAGGTCATCAAGCTGCTGGCCTTCCAGGCCGCCAGCGCGCTGGAAAACAGCCGGCTGTTCGAGGAGCGTCGGCAGGCCGACGAGGCATTGCATCAGGCGCAGTCCGACCTCGCCCACGTGGGTCGGGTCATGACGCTCAGCGCGCTGACCACTTCGATTGCTCATGAGGTCAGCCAGCCCATTGCGGCGATGACGCTGGAGGCCAACGCGGCGCTGCGTTGGCTGCGGCGTGAGCGGCCCAATGTGGAGGAAGCCATCGACGCGCTCTCCGGTATCGCGCGGCAGGGGCAGCGGGCCCGCAGCGTCATTGCCGGCATGCGGGCCATGCTCAGGAAGGCGGGGCCGGACGCGCAGCAACTCGACCTCAATGCGCTGATCGAGGAGTCGCTGCCGTTGTTCGGCGGCGAGCTGACGCGCCACCGCATCGTGCTCAGGACTGAACTGGCACCGGTGTTGCCGCAGGTGGCGGCTGACAAGGTCCAGTTGCAGCAGGTGTTCCTGAACCTGGCAATCAATGCCATCGAGGCGATGCGCGATGTCGTCGACCATTCGCGGGATCTGACCGTGCGCACTTCCGTGGGCGCGTCAGGCGAGGTACTGGTGACGGTGCAGGATGTGGGCGTGGGCCTGCCCGGTGATCCGGAACAGATCTTCGAAGCGTTCTACACCACCAAGCCAGAAGGCATGGGCATGGGCCTTTCGATTTGCCGGACCATCGTGGAAAGCCACGGCGGACAACTCCACGCATGGCCGAACCGGCCAGCAGGGGCGGTGTTCGGGTTTGCGTTGCCGGCGGCGCCATGAAAAAACCCCGGACGACTTTCGATCGTCCGGGGTTGTTCCGTCTTGCTCACTGCAGGTTTCCCGCTGCCGCGCCATGAACATCGTTGAATGCTGCGGTGTCTTTCAGCGATGTCAACGTCCGAAGCCATCGTTGAAGGACACTTGCAACCGACGCTCACGGCGCGGCGCGCGGCGGCATGGCCTTCCCATCAAAGAAACCATGCCGCGCTAACCTGGACGACCCTGCCCGCCGTCCAGGCCGCGGAAATCGTGGCCGGTGCCCTACTCATAGGGCCACCGGCACAAAACTTATTTGCCCAGTTCGTGGCCGATCACGCCGCCAACCACTGCGCCACCCACGGTTCCGAGTGCGCTACCGTCACTGACTTCGTGGCCTACCACACCGCCCGCCACTGCACCCGTTGCGGTGCAGCCCGAGAAAGCCCAGCAACATGCGCCCACTGCGAGCGCGCCTGCGATTCGTTTCCACATGGTCATATTCTCCAGCCGGAGCCGTCATCGCCTGACGTGTCTGCCGCGTTAAGGCGTCGAGGTGGCGTCGAGGGCTGCTGTTCATCACGTCTCAAGCATAGATCGGCGCACACGCGCCGCCTTTCCGGCGGACGCTGATTGCCCTGTAGGAATTTATCGGACGAGTCAGGTGTGGCTTCGATGCCGCATGTCAAGCCGTCTTATGGTGGGCCCTATGGTGGATTTCGTCGCGGCACCAAGCGGCGTGATGCACAATCCCGCTTCAGTCTGGGCTGCAGGTGCCGTTATCCCTAGCGGATGGCGAGAACCTTCGCTCAAGCCCCAGATGCCATCGAAATTTGCGGGGGCCAGAAAGCCACCGCTTCGTCACGCCTGCCATGATTTCCCCCAGCTACGACGCGTCTCTCGTCCTGTTTTCCGTGCTTGTTGCCGTGCTGGCGTCGTATACGGCGCTCGATATGGCCGGGCGCATCTCCACGGCCGCACGTGGCCGCTATGCAGGCATGTGGCTGGCCGGCGGTGCCATGGCCATGGGCCTCGGTATCTGGTCAATGCATTTCATAGGCATGCTGGCGTTCAGCCTGCCGATTCCCCTCGGATACGACGTGCCCATCACGGGCGTCTCGTTGCTGATCGCTGTGCTCGCCTCCGCCTTCGCACTGAAGCTTGTCAGCGGCACGGAATTGCCACCCGCACGGCTGGCGCTGGGTGCCGTCACCCTCGGCGCCGCCATCGCCAGCATGCATTACACAGGCATGGCCGCGCTGCGGATGCAGCCCGGCATCGACTATGACCCGTGGCTATTTCTGCTTTCACTGGTCGTTGCGGTGGGCGCATCGGGTGCGGCGCTGTGGATCGCCTTCCGCCTGCGCCGGAGCATGCCGCGCGTGCATCAGCTACGCGTGGGCGCTGCGCTGGTGATGGGCGGTGCCATCGCATCGATGCACTACATCGGCATGGCGGCTGCGCGTTTCCCGCTGGGGAGTGTCTGTGGCGCGGCGCGCTCGGGCGTGGACAGCCACGCGATGGCGCTGCCGATTATCGTCATCACGGTATGCGTGATTGCCGTGGCGCTGGTTACGTCAGTGCTCGATATGCGACTGGAAATGCGCACGGCCGTGCTGGCGGATGCGCTGAACGTGGCCAATCGCGAACTGGAATTCCTGGCCCTGCACGACAAGCTCACGCACCTGCCGAACCGCGTGCTGCTGGAAGACCGCTTCCAGCAGGCCATGCGCCAGTACGACATGTTCGCCGTGCTGTTCGTGGACCTGGATGGTTTCAAGGGCGTCAACGATACCTACGGACACCAGATGGGCGACAGCTTGCTGGTGGAAATCGGCAATCGGCTGCGCGCCTCGGCGCGCTCGGAAGATACGATTTCCCGGGTGGGTGGCGATGAGTTCGTGATGCTCGTGCGCGTGGAAGAGCCTGCCGATGCCGGCGTGGTAGCGGCACGGCTGATCGAGGCGCTGCGCGAGACGGTGTACGTGAGCGGGCATGCGCTGCATGTCTCTGGCAGCATCGGCATCGCGGTGTATCCGGCCGACGGCTCGGATCAGGACGGGCTGATGACCAATGCCGATGCAGCGATGTATCACGCCAAGGCGTCGGGCCGCAATGGGTATTGCTTCTTCGAGCGGTCGATGAACCAGCAGGCCCGGGCGCAGCAGATGCTGATCCAGGATCTGCGTGCGGCCATCCGCAATGGCCAGTTGCAGCTTCACTACCAGCCCAAGATTTCCGCGACCCATCATCGCGTGGTGGGCGCCGAGGCCCTGCTGCGCTGGAATCATCCGGTACGGGGCCTGATGATGCCCGACCAGTTCATCGCGCTCGCGGAGAAGACGGGTGCCATCCTGCCCATCGGCGACTGGGTACTCGACGAGGCGTGCCGCCAACTGGCCGTATGGCGCGGAATGGGCCATACGGACTGGTCCGTGGCGGTCAACCTGTCGGCCCTGCAGTTCTGCAATGCGGGGATGATCGACGCCGTAGCCGCCGCGCTGGAGCGCCATAGCGTGCCAGCGGAGTACCTGACGCTGGAAATCACCGAAAGCACGGCGATGCGCGATGTGGAGGAAACGCTCGACATCATGACGCAGCTCGACACCATGGGCGTGCGCATCGCCATCGACGACTTTGGAACCGGTTATTCGAGCCTGCTGCACCTCAAGCGGATTCCGGCGAGCGAACTGAAGATCGACCGCGGTTTTGTGCGGGAGCTGGTAGAGGATTCGGAAGACGCGGCCATCGTTTCAGCCATCGTGGCATTGGGGCGCACGCTGAAACTGCAGGTGGTGGCGGAGGGAGTGGAAACGCCCGAGCAGCAGACTTTCCTGGCCGGGCTGGGGTGCGATACGCTGCAAGGCTACCTGTTGGGCAGGCCCGTGCCTGCAGCGCAGTTCACGAACATCGCGGCGGGCACTGAAGCCGCCACGCTGTCGTGAAGGTGACAGGACGTCAGGGGATGCGTATCAGGCGCCGTCGGTGAACGCGTCGCGCGGGCTGGTCACGCGGGCGCCGTCGGTGTAGACATCGCGCGGGCTGGTGATGCGGGCGCCATCGGTATAGACATCGCGCGGGGCGGTGATGCGGGCGCCATCGGTGTAGACGTCGCGCGGGGCGGTGATGCGGGCACCATCGGTAAAGGGATCGACGCTGCGCGGTGCGGCGTTGGCAAGGCCGGCGGCACCGGCGAGCGTGGCGGAAATGGCGGTCGCGAGCAGGGCTTTCTTCAGCATTCGTGGACTCCTGTGTCTGAGCTGTTGTCTGAGTGGTTGTCTGAAAATCGAGGGTCGAGAAACTTGGGGCGGTTATGTGAACGGTCGTCGGGCGACCTTGAACGGAAGTCTAGGAATCCAGCGGGGACGAAAGCATGACTCGCGCATGACATCCATGTCATGGCCGCACGATGCTTGCTAGAATGCCGCCCGTTATCCACGGCGGTGCATAATGACGGACATTGAATCCAGCCGATTCCGGGAGCACCGGGTCAACACGCTGTAGAATCCGTTTCTGACCTGCCGGCTTTTCCCGCCCGGGTCGTCCCCCGAACTCCTTTCTCCAGCCCGCTCCACGTGGTGGCGGGCGCGCACGATACGTCATGTCCGAGTCTGAAGCAGCCAAAACCGTCGCCGTGGCATGGGTCCGCGAGCAGATGGATCGCCATGGCCTGACTTTCGACCATCTGGTCGAAGCAGGCTGCTTTGCCGAAAGCGAAGAAACCGCAGAAGTGGAAGTGGAGGGTGAAACCACTCCAGCCACGCCAGCCCCTGCCGCCGCACCGCGCGTGGTGTACCGCAATGCCATGGGCCAGACCTGGGACGGCACCGGCGAATATCCGGACTGGCTGCAGCGTGCCGTCAACGCCGGCCAGTCCATTGATTTCTATCGCGTCGAATAATCGTTTTCTCGCGATTACCGTTCCGTCCCCGGTTCCGCGTATTCATACGCCACCGTTCCCCTGGGGTGCCGATACCAACCCGGATCGCGATAATCCCCAGGTGCCATGCCCGCCCGCACCTTGATCGTGGTGAACATGCCACCCATCTCGATGGGTCCGAACGGTCCCTCGCCACTCATCATCGGCAGCGTGTTGCTGGGTAACGGCATTTTCATGCTGCCCATGTCGGCCATGCCTGCCTCGCCCATGGCCATGTAGTCGGGCACCAGCGCGCTCATCCGGCTGGCCAGGTCTTTCTGCTTCACGCCAATCATCGTCGGGACGTTGTGGCCCATCGCGTTCATCGTGTGATGCGACTTGTGGCAATGAAAGGCCCAGTCGCCAGGATTGTCCGCGATGAATTCGATGGCGCGCATCTGCCCCACCGCGACGTCGGTGGTGACTTCGGGCCAGCGTGCGGACGGCGGTACCCAGCCGCCATCGGTGCCCGTGACTTCGAACCGATGCCCGTGCAGGTGAATGGGATGGTTCGTCATCGTGAGGTTGCCGAAGCGGATGCGTACGCGATCGCCCAGGCGCACCGGCAGCACATCGATGCCGGGGAAAACGCGGCTGTTCCACGTCCACATATTGAAATCCGTCATCTCGGCCACGCGTGGCGTGTAGGTGCCGGGGTCGATGTCATAGGCGGCAATCAGGAACACGAAGTCACGGTCCACGCGCATGGCGGCGGGGTTGCGCGGATGTACGACGATAAACCCCATCATGCCCATCGCCATCTGTACCATCTCGTCAGAATGCGGGTGGTACATGAATGTCCCGGCATGACGCATCTCGAACTCGTACACGAACGTCTTGCCCGGCGGGATATGCGGCTGGGACAGCCCGCCCACGCCATCCATGCCAGCCGGCAGGATCATGCCGTGCCAATGCACGGTGGTGTGCTCGGGCAGCTTGTTCGTGACGAAGATACGCACGCGATCGCCTTCCACGCATTCGATGGTGGGTCCGGGACTTTGCCCGTTGTAGCCCCACAGGTGCGCGGTCATACCGGGCGCGAGTTCGCGTTCGACCGGTTCGGCAACAAGGTGAAACTCCTTCCAGCCATTGCGCATGCGCCACGGCAGCGTCCAGCCATTGAGGGTGACCACGGGCTGGTATGGCCGCCCGTTCGAAGGTGTCAACGGTGCCTGCGTGGCGGCGCTGGATTGCAATGGGGCCTCGGGAAGAACGGCGGCGCCCGCGCGGGACACCATCGCCGTACCCAGCATGGCGGCGGCCGAGCCGCCGAGGAAATTGCGTCGGGTGACCATGTTTATTGGGGTTGAGTGTTGGGAGGCAGCCGTCCGCCGAGGGCGCTGCGCAGATCGGATTCGGCAAGCCAGAAGTCGCGCTGTGCATCGAGATAGCTGTTTACGGCGTTGATCTGTTCGCGTGCATCGGTCAGGAGTTCGAACACGCTGACGAGCATGCCGTTGTAGCGCAGCAGGTTTTCGTCGCCGATGCGCTTGCGCAGCGGCACGACCTCGTCGCGGTAATGCAGCGCGATGTCATAGCGCGCCTGATATCCGGCGTAGGTTTCGCGCACGGTGGAGCGTGCATTGATCGCCTGTTCGGCCAGGCGCGATGCGGCCTGCAGATAGATGTTCTCGGCGCGGGCCACGCGGGCGCCGCCCCAGTCGAACAATGGCACCTCGATGTCGATGCCGTAGCCGGTTTCACGCGGACGACCCGTTTCGGAATTGAACAGGTAGCTGGCATCGATCACACTGATAAAGCGCGTGGCACGCGTAAGGCCCAGCGACCGCGACAGACTGTCCAGTTGCGCGCGGCCGGCCTGCAAATCGAGACGGTTCGAGATGGCATAGCCCTCGAGGCCCTGCATCGAGGGACGGTTGGCCGGAAGGTCGGGCAGTCGCTCCGGTAGCTGGAACGCCAGGTCATTGCCCCAGAGGCCAAGCTCGCGTGTCAACCGCTCCCTTGCAGACAGGGCGCGCTCGCGTGCCCGCGCCAGTTGCGCGGCGGCATCGGCATAGAACCCCTGCTCGCGCGCGTGATCGAGCGCGCTGACGTTGCCGCTGCGGGCCAGGTCGCGGGCAAACAGTGCGCCAGTCTCGGCGGCTCGCCGCACCTGCTCGGCATAGCGGGCCGCCTGCTCGGCGGCAACGGCCTGCACCCAGGCACGCCGCGTGGATTCGGCGCGCCGCAGCGTGGCGTCGGCCACAGCCAGCCGCGTCTGTGCGAAACGGCCCTGTTCGATACGGGCTGCGAAAGGCAGCGCCAGCAGGTTCATGAAGCCCACCGTGACGGCCCGCTCGATCTTCAGCTCGTCACCCGAGGTCTTGCGGCTGAACGAGAATCCCGGGTTTGGCAGGCGCGTAGCCTGCACGTAGTCGGCCTCTGCGATGCCCAGGTCCGCGTATTGCGCTTGCAGGCCGCGATTGTTGAGCAACGCCACCTGGATGGCGCGCTCGGCGTCCAGCGGCTGCGCCAGTAGTTCGCGCGTGCGCTCCTGCACGGCGGCGCGGTCGGCATCGGTGCGCACCCAGGTTGCTTGCTGGCCGAGGCGTTCGCGCGTGGTATCGGCCACGGTATCGAACCCGCCATCGGGAGAAAAGCCGGCGCAACCGGCCAGCAGCAGTGCGGCCATCAACGAGGCGATGGGCATCGCGCCACGCTTGAGCAAAGCCTTGATTTGCATGATCGGCCTCAGTGCGCGTGGTGATGGGGATGGCCGGAAGCCGGCGCTGCCGGTGCTGCTGGCTCTGCGAGTGGGGCTGGCGCCGGATGATTCATCATGTGATGGCCGGCGTGCGGGTCCGTTGCCTGGCTTGCGTCGGCCGGGGCAACGCTGGCATTCGACTCGCGCCACGGCTTGACTTGCGGCGTCTGATAGGGGACGTAGCCAGCCAGTGCCGAGACATCGGGCAGGGCCGGAACGGGGATGTGGGGGTCCGTCGGATCGGGCAGGGCAGGCGCGGACGCCTGGCCGACGGCGAGTGCCGGGACCAGCGTCAACAGCGATGCCAATGCCATACAACGCATGGCAAGCATGTGAAATTCTCGGTAGCGGTCAGGAGAACGCGCGGCTTACTGCGGCAGGCCGCAAGGCAACGCGAATCTGCGGGAAGGCGAGGGGTGCGATGGACGCACCTCGGGTGTCAGCAGTGGCGCGCGGGCGGCCGGTCTGCGGGCTGGGAGGCGTGGCTGGCGAAGCTGGTGAAGATAGCCAGCGGCAGCGCGTGGCGATGGTGCTGCAGCGCTACGAGGGGGATTTCCGGCAACAGCATGACGCTGGCCGCGCAGGCGGCACAGGCGCTGCAAACGCCGGCATGGTGAGACGTGTGATCGGTGGAGGGCGCCGACATGTCCGCGGGCGCCGACATATCGTGCCGAGCCGGGGTGCCGGCGTCGTCCATGCTCGCGTTGCCCTCGTGGCAATGCGCATGGATGTCCTGGCCAATCTCGGCTTCCGCCACGGCCTTGATCGCGGCGTGTCGCTCGGGCATCGATAACCCTGCGGCTTCGGTCGCGCTGCAAACCATCATGACTGCCGCCACGGCACCCTGCACGGGCAGCGCGAACATGGCAAAACACAACAGGAAGCAAGACAGCAGGCGTTTCATCGAAACCGTAAGGCGACCTGCAGGGCGCAGGCATTGGGGCGAGAATGGATGGGTGCCCGGGATCAGGGCAAGCGCGCATTGTACTTTGTTTGTCGATCAGAATTTGCGCAAATATGATGACAATCGTGCAATGATCGCCCAATTACGGCCAACCTCGGATAGTGTCGGGGTTCTGCAATAAACCGATAGATGGTGCGCCGGCATTGCTGCCGGACGCGCGAAGTGAAAGACCATGCGCATCCTGATTGTCGAAGACGAACCCAAGGCGGGTGACTATCTGCTCAAGGGGTTGACCGAGTCCGGCTTTGTGGCCGACCTGGCCCGCGACGGCGTGGACGGTCTGGCCCACGCACGCGAACAGCACTACGACCTGATCGTGCTCGATGTGATGCTGCCCGGCATGGACGGCTGGCAGGTACTGCGCGAACTCCGCCGCGACAAGGACACCCCGGTCCTGTGCCTGACGGCTCGCGACGAGTTGTCGGACCGGCTCAAGGGTCTGGAACTCGGGGCGGACGACTACATGGTCAAGCCCTTCGCATTCGCGGAACTCGTGGCACGCATCCGCACCATCCTGCGACGCGGCCCGCTGCGCGAAAGCGAGTTCATGGAAGTGGCGGACCTGCAGATCGACACCATCCGGCGCCGCGTCACGCGAGCGGGCCAGAAGATCGACCTGACGTCGAAGGAATTCGCGCTGCTGCAACTGCTGGCGCGTCGCCGGGGCGAGGTGCTGTCCCGCTCGCTGATTGCGTCGCAGGTGTGGGACATGAACTTCGACAGCAATACCAATGTGGTGGATGTCTCGATCCGACGCCTGCGTGCCAAGGTGGACGATCCGTTTCCGAACAAGCTGATCCACACGCGGCGCGGCATGGGGTACGTGCTGGACGAATCGGACGAAGCATGAGCAGCAAGGCATGAAGCGCCTGCTGCGCCTGCGCCGCGCCATCGACGCCTGGATGCCGGCCTCGCTGACCACGCGGCTGGCGTTGGCCTATGGCCTGACCACGGCCGCGATTCTCGTCGGCGTGGCTACCTATCTCGCTACCGCCCTCGGTAACCAGCTGCAATCCCGCGACGAGAGCGAACTGGTCGGAGAAGTCCTGCTCGTGCGGCACTTGCTGCGCGAAGTAACCGACGAGATGGAGATTCGCACCGATACCCATCGGTTTGCCGATATCGCGATGGGCCATGAGGGCCTGATCCTCGTTGTGCGCACGCGTGACGGCGAACCGCTGATGACGCTCAATCCCCATAACGAGACGCTGCCACCGCTGCGTGTGCTGCCTGCCGCCACGGCTCCCGATAAATCCCATCTGGAAACCTGGCATCCGCGCAATGGCGTGCCATCCCGGGGCATGGCGGCGCTGGGACAGATCGGCAATACCGACCGTACCGTCGAAATCATCGTGCTCAGTGATGCGGGTTACCGCGTGGCGTTGATGCGCGAGTATCGGAGCGAGTTGCTCGGCGCGGTACTGTGCGGGGCCATCGTGGCAGCCGCACTGGGTTTCCTGCTGGCCCGACGGGGCTTGCGGATGCTGCGCCGCATGGCCAGCGATGCCGCTGCCGTGACGACGAGCCGGCTGGCAACGCGGCTCGACGTCGGCGGCGCGCCCGAGGAACTGCGTGAGCTGGCTGGTGCGCTCAATGCCATGCTGGCGCGTCTGCAGGACAGCTTTACGCGGCTGTCTCAATTTTCGGCCGATCTCGCGCACGACTTCCGCACGCCCATCAGCAACCTTGTTGGCACCACGCAAGTGGCGCTTGCCCAGCGCCGCACGCCTGCCGAGTACGAGGCCGTGCTCGAATCGAACCTGGAAGAGTACGAGCGCTTGTCGCGCATGATCGAGAACATGCTGTTCCTGGCGCGCGCGGACAACGCACAGGTGGCGCTCGGCGCCCGCTCGCTGGACGCGCGCGCCGAGCTGGACAAGGTGGCCGAGTATTTCGAGGCCGTGGCCGCCGACCGCAATCTCACGCTGGCGGTGTCCGGCGTGGCGACGGTGATGGCCGACCAGACCCTGCTGCGGCGCGCCATTATCAACCTGCTGGACAACGCGGTGCGCCACGCGCCTACCGGCAGCACGGTGCGGATGGTGGTCTCGCGGCCCAAGGCGGGCTGGACGGCCATCACGGTTGCCAACGGCGGGCCGGCAATCGACGCCGAGGCGCTGCCACAACTGTTCGGGCGTTTCTATCGCGCCGACCCGTCGCGCCGTAATTCGGCAAGCTCCACGGGCCTCGGGCTGGCTATCGTCGACACGATCATGCGTCTGCATGGTGGCAGCGTGTCGGTGCAAAGCGTCGAGGACGACACCCGGTTCGAACTCGCGTTTCCCGATCTCGCCGGGTTGCCTGAGTCCGGCGAAGCACGCCTGGCCCGGGCTTGACCCTGGAGTGGCTACAGGGTCTTCAATGGCAGGCAAGATGCTTCGAGGATTCCGTCATGGCCCGCTCCACCCCAGACCACGCTTCGCCCCTGCCGCCGCAGAAGGCTGACGCGTGCTGCTCAGGACACTCTCATGCTGCTGCGGCCCCGCCCGCAGCGGCTGATCCGCACGACCATTCCCACGACGCCAGGCATGACCACGGGCACCACCACGACCACGGTCATCCCCATGCCCACGCGCCAGCCATCGATAGTTGCTGCAGCGGTGGAGGTTGCGCGTCAACGACAGTCTCGGCCCCGGCGGTGGCAGCGCCGCCCGGCACGCGGTCGTCAGCATTCCGCATCGAGGCCATGGATTGCCCCACCGAGGAGACGCTGATCCGCGGCAAGCTGGGCGGGATGGATGGCGTGGCGGCGCTGGATTTCAACCTGATGCAGCGCGTGCTGACCGTCCATCACACGCTGCCGTCGGCAGATCGGTTCGTGCAGGCCATTGCTTCGCTCGGCATGAAGGCCGAGCCGCTGAGCCACGACCGCGCAGCCGCTGCCGTTGCGGAGCCGGCCAAGCCCTGGTGGCCGCTGGCGCTGGCCGGCGTGGCAGCGCTGGGCGCCGAGCTGGCCGAATGGTTCGGGATTGCCACGCCGTATCTGCCCGCAGCGCTTGCGCTGGCCACGGTGCTGATCGCGGGGCTCGGTGTCTATCGCAAGGGCTGGATCGCCGTCCGCAATGGCAACCTGAATATCAATGCGTTGATGAGCATCGCTGTGACTGGGGCGATGCTGATCGGCCAGTGGCCCGAGGCGGCCATGGTGATGGCGCTGTTTGCATTGGCCGAGCGTATCGAGGCCGCGTCGCTCGACCGTGCGCGCAACGCCGTGCGCGGCCTGCTGGCGATGACGCCGGAGCAGGCGACAGTGTTGCAGCCGGATGGTAGCTGGCTCGGCGTCAGGGCGGCCGAGGTTGGCGTGGGCGCCACCGTGCGGCTGCGCCCCGGCGAACGTGTGGCGCTAGATGGCCGCGTTACCCGTGGGCAGTCGGCGCTCGATCAGGCGCCCATCACGGGCGAAAGTGTGCCGGTGGACAAGGTGCCGGGCGATCCGCTGTTCGCCGGCTCAATCAACCAGTCCGGCGAACTCGAATATACGGTGACGGCGCCAGCCGATGATTCCACGCTCTCGCGCATCATCCATGCCGTGGAAGCCGCACAGGGCAGCCGCGCCCCGACGCAGCGATTCGTGGACCAGTTCGCGAAGATCTATACGCCGGTCGTGTTCGCCATCGCGCTTGGCGTGGCGGTGGTGCCGCCACTGTGGATGGGCGAGCCGTGGCTGGCCTGGATCTACAAGGCGCTGGTGCTGCTGGTGATCGCCTGTCCGTGCGCGCTGGTGATTTCCACGCCCGTGACCATCGTCAGCGGGCTGGCGGCCGCCGCGCGCAAGGGCATTCTGGTCAAGGGCGGTGTCTATCTGGAGCAGGGCCATCGGCTGACATGGCTCGCGCTCGACAAGACTGGCACGCTCACGCATGGCAAGCCTGCCCAGACCGATATGGCGATGCTGGTGGACGATGTGCCGCAGGCGCGCGCCATCGCGGCCAGTCTCGCGGCACGCTCGGACCACCCGGTCTCGCGCGCGGTGGCCATTGCGGCCGAGGCCGACGGCGTGGCCGGCTTCGAGGTGCAGGATTTCGAGGCGGTGGCGGGGCAGGGCGTGCGCGGCACCGTGGACGGTATCGCTTACCGCCTGGGCAACCATCGCATGATCCACGACCTGGGCGCCTGCTCTCCTGCGCTCGAAGCTCGACTCGAAGCCATCGAGCGGCAAGGCAGGACCATCGTCATGTTGGCATCTGTGTCGCCCGATGGCGGGGCACGAGCGCTGGCGCTGTTCGGCGTGGCCGATACCGTGAGAGAGACCAGCCGTCAGGCCATCGAGCAACTGCATGCACTGGGCGTCAGGACGCTGATGCTGTCGGGCGACAACCCGCATACGGCGCAGGCCATTGGGCGTGCCGTGGGGATCGATGAAGCGCGCGGCAATCAGTTACCGCAGGACAAGGCCGATGCGCTGGCGGCGCTCGCCACCCAGGCACATGGCCGTGGTGAAAAGGTGGGCATGGTGGGCGACGGCATCAACGATGCCCCGGCGCTTGCGCGTGCCGATATCGGCTTTGCGATGGGTGCGGCAGGCACCGATACCGCGATCGAAACGGCCGACGTGGCGTTGATGGATGACGACCTGCGCAAGATTCCCGCGTTCGTGCTGCTGTCGCGCCGAACTTCGTCGATCCTGAAACAGAACATCGCGCTGGCACTCGGTATCAAGGCCATCTTCCTTGCCCTGACGGTGATGGGCATGGGCACGATGTGGATGGCCGTGTTCGCAGATATGGGCGCGAGTTTGCTGGTGGTGTTTAATGGGTTGCGGTTGACGCGGAAAGAGACGGTTTAGAAATCCCCACTGGCTGGCTCCCCTTCCGCCTGTTTAATTCCCCTCTCCCGCATGCGGGAGAGGGGAATAACCCAGTCGGAACAGTCAGCCCTACGGCTGCACAATCAATTCACCGCTCCGCCCCGGAATCTCTCCCCACGTCACCGGCAACTGCGGCAGGTGGCTCCGGTCGATGTGCTGGTAGTACGTACCCATCGACACCAGTTCGTGCCCCTGCGCACGCCATCCGGCCAGCAGCCGCTTGAAAACCGGTGCCAGCTTGCCGCCTTCGATTTCCGTGTGCAGCGTGAAGATATGATCGTCGTCGCCTTCGCTCAGTTTGAGCACGGCGTGGTGGGCGTTCTCTTCCGTCAGATCGTCCACGCCGATCAATTCATCGAGCGTGGGGAGCGTGGTAGGCATCTGCACATGCTTGCAGGGTTTGCCATCCACGGTCGGGATGTACGGCGCCGTGCCACGGCCATCGGACGCGTAGGTCATGCCCCAGTCATCGATCTGCCGGAACGCCTCGTCGTTCATCTGCCAGCCGGCGGCACCGTGCGTAGGAGGCGGGGCGCCGAAGATGTCGATGAAGCGGTCGAACGATTGCTGCATCTGGCGGCGCGTCCAGGCGGCGTCGCGGCTGCGCACGTTGTCTTGCCAGTAGACGTGGTCCCAGGTGTGGATGCCACACTCGTGACCGGCTGCCGCTGCCGAGCGCATTTCCGCAGCGGCTTTGCGGCCAATGTCCGGACCGGGCAGTAGCACGCCATTCATCAGCGTGCGCAGCCCGTAGTTGGACACCACGGACGTACGCGACACCTTCTTCAGAAAACCCGGCCGGAACACGCGGCGCAGCGCCCAGCCCGTGTGGTCCGGGCCAAGGCTGAACAGGAACGTGGCGTCGGCCTGCACGGCCGACAGCATCGATAGCAGCGCCGGGACGCCTTCACGCGTGCCACGCAGCGTGTCGACGTCCACCTTCAGGGCAATGCGAGCCATGCCGGATCAGTTGCCGTCGACCAGCGTGCGCGCTTCCACCACCTTGTCGCGATACGCTTCGAAGATCCGGCGC
>NZ_JBDKXK010000033.1:0-114676 GCF_039710735.1 Cupriavidus sp. DL-D2
AGCCGACAGCATCCGCGCGATCAACGATGCGTTCCGCATCACGCGGGCAGACGGCTCGGTGGAATACCGAAGCCAGCGCGGCGCTGGTGGCGCAGCTCAAGGAAAGCCTGGGGCTGCACTACACCGAAGGCACCGTCGCCGACGACATCGACACTCGGTTCATCAAGGAAAAGAAGGGCTTCGGCATCATCGGCCAGATTGTGGCGATGGCGGCGGCGGTGGCGATTTCGATTGTCACGGCGGGGGCTGGGGCGGCTTTGATGAGTGTGGCCGTCGCACAGATGACGGCGATGCAGGCGGCGATGGTCGCCATGGTGTCGGGTACGTTGTCGAGCATGGTGAGCCAAGTTATTACAACGGGTTCTCTTGATTTCGGTTCAGCGTTAAAGGCTGGTGCAATCTCCGGACTGACCGCTGGGCTAACCCAAGGCGCATTGGGCGCACTGGACTTGAACCAGGCAGGGATCGGCAGCATTGGCGACAACCTTGCCAAGGGAAACTGGACCCAGGCAATGGGGCAGTTCGGCAGCTACGCCCAGGCGAGCGTTGTGCGCTCGGCTATCAGCGCGGGGATTAATACAGCGGTATATGGTGGTAGCTTCGGACAGGCCTTTGCCGGGGGGCTAGTGCGAGACGCAGCGGCGCTGGCGGCCAATGCGGTGGGCGTCAAGCTACCTGGCATTGGTAGTGAGGGTGCGACAACGAGCACCATCGTCGCAAACGCGGCGGCGCACGCCCTGATTGGCTGTGCGGCGCAAGGCTTGACTGGCGGTGACTGTGCGGGCGGTGCCATTGGCGGAGCAGCTAGCGCGATTGCCGCGCCGCTGATTCGTGATGGGTTTTATGAGGGCAGTCAGACTGTCGTCGACAACGGTGATGGCACCCAGACGGTCAAGTACGGGAACACGGCCTACAACGCCACGACGGTCGCGCTGGCAACGCTCATCGGTGGCTCTGCTGGAGCATTGCTTGGGCGGGACGCGACCTCCGCATCGCTGGCGGCTCAGAATGAGTCGTTGAACAACGCACTGAGCGTGAAGGTTGTTCCACGGCCGGTCCCGACAATATTTGGCGTGTTGATGATTCCGACGCTGGTCGTGACCGATGAGCCCATGGGCACACCAAACAACGGGCCACAGAAATCCGATCCACTTTCGAACCCGCTGGAAGAGCAGAACCGCAATGGCAATGCCATTGGGACACCAAACAATGGGCCGCAGGGCTCGACATTGACCGACACGCCCGCGAACGGTCCTCAGGGGCCAACGATTCTGGGCAATCCTGGGTGTATGCTGGCACCGGTGCTATGTGCGGGACTTATAGCGATCGCTCAGATCCAAAATGGCGTCGCGGCAAACAACGTCACCATTGACACCAAAATTGCCGCTCAACTTGATGGGCGAGGGTGGACGGAACAAGACGTGCGAACCGTCATTGGTCAAGGGGCGGTAGGGGCTACTAGTGACAATCGATCTGCGGCAAAGACTCCCGATGGTTTGCCGAGAAGCGATCCCGCCTCTGTCTATGGATCAAAGAATGGCTACGTTGTTGTGAATGATCGGACGGGTGAGGTTGTTCAAGTAAGCGGAAAAAACGATCCGGGATGGATTCCTGACAGTCGAATTCAGTGGAAGTAATGTTTATGGAAATTGATCTTCAACAGTTGTACCACTCATCGGACGAGTTCTTCGAACTGGGTGGAAGCGTGGTAATGAAGTTGTCTACCAACGCGGCAGTGGCCGTTTGTGAGAGCGCAGTAAAGCACGGGTTGCTCATTGCTCGAATCGAAGGGGGAATTTGGCACGCCCCCGGATTTGAAGCGAGGTTGGATTGTATTTGGGACGGATTTAACCCTCCAGTTGATCTCCAACTGGCCGAGCAGAACAATCGTGAGGCGGCGGCATTCATCCGGAAAGAAAGTGGGATGCATGACGTGTTTGTACTTACCGCACCTTCAATGGTAGGTTGGTAACGATAATGGGATGGAAACCCCTATCGCCCAGAGGCCGAATCCCCCCTCTCGACCTTGACCTCAGGCGCGGCGTGACAATCATGGAGATGCTGCTGCGAGACCAGTAAAGTGCCGGCCTGAAGTCGCTACTGCCTGGCCGCAGGCGGCACACGATAGCAAGCAAGAATACGCAAGCATCGGGTATCGTCCTAGACCTGACAAACTCAACAGTTACTCCAGAGCAGCTAGGAAGCTTATTGCAGCGTGTAAGAGGGGCCGGAGCAACGAATATTACTGACATTAAGGTTATAAAAAAATAGATATGCCGAGCATGACTTGCAAGTGCGGTCATCGGATCACGTTTGGTGCGATACCGTGTAGCGATCAGTGGCTGCTCATCTCAGATGAGGACTATGATCAATTCTCAGGCGATGTGGATACCGAAGACATTTATCGGGCGATGCAGCCAATGTTGAAATGCTCAAACTGTGGACGCCTATGGATATTCTGGGATGGATTCGGCAATCCCGCAGTCGCCTACAAATTGGATTAGAAGCAATTGCTGTTTTAGTTAGACACCCTCCCTGGGAGGTTGAATTGAGACCAAAAAAATCGGAGCAATACGAGGTAATCTGTAGAGAGCTCCTTGCCTCTTCCGAAGAGATATTTTCGAACAATGAACAGACGGAACTCGCATCTGCGCTGCGTGACTTTTTTCCCCCACTGGATCGAGCGTTTGTTTTGAAGTGGATCCCGGAGCAGTCCGAAGACATCTATTGGGTGCTTATCAGCGCTACGACGATACTTGAGGTTGAGATTCCGCGTGGGCGACGAGGGCCCAACTCACTCCAAGCCATTGACGTTGCAATGTTTCGAGGTAGGCCACACGCGCGTAAGGTGATGGAGAAGCTGGAAGTCGCTCTCAAATTGGTACAGGCATGAATTGCATGTAAGTGATCTTCGGGCGGCCAGACGGGCGGGAGAGCTTTATCAGCGGCTTGTCATGGGATAGCCAGAACAACCTGTCGGTCACCGATCAGGAAAAACTGGCGCTCTACAAGAACGCGGCCGACTACGCAAAGGATCACAGTATCGCGCTCGGCACAGCCCTGAGCGACGACCAGATCAAGGCGCTGGACGCGCCGATGCTCTGGTACGTGGAGCAAGCCGTCCCCGATCCGCGGTGCACGGTATCGAGCACGATCTGTGCGCCGGTCAACGCGCTAGTCCCGCAGGTTTACCTGCCAGAAGGCTACGCGCAGGCACTGTCCGTCCCCACGGGCGGCACGATCAGCGGCGAGAACATCAAGCTGACCATCGACGGTCAGCTACGCAACACCGGGCAAGTGATCGCCAGCGACACGCTGTCGGTCAAGGACGGGAGCCTCGACCTGAGCCCGAACGTGGTGTCGATCGGCACCAACGCATACAAGGCGCAAGGTGGCTGGAATGTCGTCACCGGCACGGTGGTGCAACCCGGCGGCTTCCTGTCGGCGATGCACATGGACATCGAGGCCGACAGTATCCACGCGGTCAACGATGCGTTCCGTATCACGCGCGCCGACGGCTCGGTGGATACGGAAGCCAGCGCGGCGCTAGTGGCGCAGCTCAAGGAAAGCCTGGGGCTGAACTACACCGAAGGCACGGTCGCCGACGACATCCACACGCGGTTCATCAAGGAGAAGAAGGGCTTCGGCATCATCGGCCAGATCGTGGCGATGGCGGCGGCGGTGGCGATTTCGATTGTCACGGCGGGGGCGGGGAACCGAACGCGGGGGGAGGGGGCCGCATACACCAGTGCGATGGGTACCTTGATGGACTCGAGGCTACGAGAAGTGCATGATCTGCGGATGGGACGATGGAAGGTGTTGCGATGTTGAATTTGACCGATGCAATGGTGGGAAGCGAAGTTGCCTTGGACGGGTGGTTGGTAGATCGGAAGGATGGTTTGTTTTTACTGGATAATCATTACCCGGAAGACATCAACTATCCACTAAGAGTTAAATTTGTGAATGGAGATGTAATGTATCCAGTCCTGGCGAGGATTCCATCGCTGGCGGGAGGCGTGTCATTAATTTTTTGTCGGGCTAGAATTTTTGGCACACTGATTGGAACGAAGCCATTGTCAATGATTGTGGGGGAGATGACTGTGGAGGAAATTCGTGGTTCTGGTAAATATGTGAATATAGATATTTCTACGGAATTGGTGAATGAATATGTAGCGAAGAGGGGGAAATACA
This sequence comes from Cupriavidus sp. DL-D2, assembly GCF_039710735.1. NCBI lineage: Bacteria > Pseudomonadati > Pseudomonadota > Betaproteobacteria > Burkholderiales > Burkholderiaceae > Cupriavidus > Cupriavidus sp. DL-D2. The sequence goes on from NZ_JBDKXK010000033.1 coordinate 4,192, forward strand.
AATTTTGGATGGTGCGACCGTCAGCTCGTGACTGGTTGGAGGATTGACAGTGAGCGTTGCGAAATAGACGGATACCAAACCAAGAAAGCTCTTTTCAAGAAAATGAAGAATTGCAGCATAGTGCTGCTCAGAGATAATATAGTCTTCTCCCCAGTCACCATGACGGAAACAATAGCTGGAGTCGGAGTAAAGGGTGATTGGATTGAGGATGTCATCGTTACTGCCGGCAGTTCAACGGAGGAATTTGGCGCGGCGTCGCACCTAGCATTCAGTCGTTGCACGGAGTAGGTTGTCGACATTGCGATCACGGTCAATTTTCCTAACAGACAACCTGTGACAAGGTCGAAATATGACAAGCAAAAATATCACAAGAGCATTGGTGGATCTTGCCATCTTCCTGGAATACGCAGATCAAAAAATCCTTGATACGGATGCAGCAATCCAGGCGATGGAGCAGCTTGCGGAACGTCTGCAGAACCTGCCAGAGCAGGAGAAGATGCACTTGATACGTCAGTTAGAGGAAGTATCCCTAGAGTACGGCGAGCACGAGGGTTTTGTACGAGCACTGGCGGAAAATCTGGACCTGCGGTGATGTAATTCAGCGGTTAGCAGCGCCGCCGTCCGACATCCACCGATATCGGCGCCCTCATCGCCATATCAGCGTCCCCATAGCACCCCCCAAAACCAAGACGCCGAAGCACCCTCTCAGATGCTCCGGCGCGGGATCTCGCTTCAGTGAGCCCCGTCTTGACCTAAGGCGAGGTGTGACAACCGTGGAGATGTCACTGCGAGATCCGGAAAGCGATGGCTTGAAGCCGCTATCGCGTTACTGCTGGCGATTCTTGTCCTGCTGGCCTTGCTGGCCTTGTTGCCCTTGCTTCTGGCCGGCGTCCTGTTGAGGCTGGCCGGAGCGCTTGTCCTGATTTCCCATCTGGCCGCCGCCTTGCTGGCGTTGCTGGTCCTGGCCGCCTTGCTGTCCACCTTGGCCGGATTGCTGTTGTTCCTGCTGCTTCTGGCCTTGCTGTCCCGACTGTTGGCCCGGTTGGCCCGACTGGCTACCTTGCTGCTGTCCCATTGCTTTCTCCGGAAGATCGCGGCGAGGCTGCCGCGTTGGTATTCAGCAATCGGCATGCCATCTGACAAAGTGCGACGGATGCCATCTGTCGGACATACAGGTAGCGGATACGAGACACCGCCTTTGCCGCTTTTACAAGCCATGCATGGTTTTCACACAATGCGCGTGCGAGCGCTCCGCAGGCGGCGCCAGCACCGCTTCGCGCACAGCGTCGCAACTTTGATGGGTCAAGGGTTTGCGGCCGATGGCGCCAGATGTGGAACGGGATTTGCAGAACAGTGGGCAGGATGGTCAGTAACGCTATCGGGTCCACGGCTTCATACAGTGTGATGTGAGGAAGGACGCGGCGCCCGGTGACTGATCTTGTTTCACAGACCTTGATTCATTGCGATTCAAACGCTAACAAGGAGATATCACCATGAAAAACGCACCGACCACTCGCACTGTTCGTATCGCTTCGATCTTGCTGGCTACCGCTGCCGCATTTGCTGCGGGCGGCGCGCATGCGCTCGATAACGGCGGCTTCATGAAGGTGGCCGACTCCACCGGCAACACCACGGCCACGCAGACGCCTGCGTACACAGGTGCTGCTACGCCGGGCCGTATCGACGGCGACAAGGAGAAGATGCCCGCTGCAACCACTGGCGCGAAGATGGAAAACAAGGTGGAGAACGGCGCGGACAATGCGAAGCAGGTCGTGACGGACAGCGCGCTGACCACGAAGATCAAGTCGAAGCTGCTGGCCACGAAGGATCTGAAGTCGACGGGCATTCACGTCAAGACGAAGGATCGCGTGGTGAATCTCACGGGCTCGGTGCCGACGAAGGCCGAGCATGAACTCGCGCTGGACGCCGTGCGTTCGGTGGAAGGCGTGGATTCCGTGAAGGATCACCTCAAGGTGTCGTCGCGCTAAGGAGCTGACCTAGCAGACGTACCTGAACGATTGATGATGCGCGGCGGCTCAGGCCGCCCTGCGCTGAGCCGCGACTCTCCCACGTGTCGCGGCTCTTTTTCTTTGGGGCGGCGCAGGCTGGAATCAGGCCGCTTTCTTTCGCGTCGCGGTCTTCGCTGTCTTTGATTTCTTCGCTGTCGCAGTTTTTTTCCTGGCACCAGGTTTCGCGGTCTCCTTCGTCGCTGCTCCCTTCGTCGCCGCTTTCTTCGTTGCTGCTTTCTTCGCCACAGCCTTCCGCGCCGATTTCCTTGCGGGTGCCTTGTCGCGTTGCCCAATGCTCTGCTTGAGCAGCGCCATCATGTCGATGACCTTGGCGCCCTTGGACGGCGTCGGCGTGTCGTCGCCAGCCGGTGTCAGCAGATGGGTCTTGCCGGCCTTGATCTTGGCGTGGATGACTGCGAGCAAGTCTTCGCGATAGGTGTCGTGGAACTGTTCCGGCTTCCAGTCTTCGCTCATGTCTTCCACGAGCTTGGTGGCCATCTGCACTTCGCGCGCGCTCGCCGCGTGTTTCCTGGCGGCGGGCAATTTCAGGTCCTCGATGGGGAGCACCTCGTCGGCGAACCGCATTGTGTTCAGCACCAGTGCCTTGCCTAGCGGCAACAGTGCCGCCAGATGCTGCCGGTTGCGCAGCACAACGAGCGCTATGGCCGCGCGGCCGGTCTTGCGCATGGTCTCGTGCAGGAGCGCATAGCCGCGCTCGCCGCGCTTGTCGGGTTCGAGATAGTAGGGCGTCTCGAAGTAGTAGGGCGGGATCGCGCCGGCATCGACGAACGACACGATATCCACCGTTTGCGTGGCCTCGACATTGGCCTGGCGGAAATCCTCGTCACTGAGCACGACGTATTCATCCTTCTCGTACGCGTAGCCTTTGACGATCTGCGTGTTCTCGATGACCTTGCCGGTGTGCTTGTTGATGCGCTGATAGCCCACGGGCGCCATGTCGCGCTTGTCGAGCATGTCGAGGTCGAGCGTATTCGAGCGGGATGCGGCCTTCAGTGAGACGGGGATGTTGACCAGCCCGAAGCTGATGGCCCCTTTCCAGATCACGCGTGACACGTTGCGCTCCGGCTATGCGCGCTGCGGCGGGGGTGGCGGCATGTCCCCTGGAGGCGGATCGTTGATGGGCTCCGGCGTGGTATCGGGTGGCTCGGGTGGCGGGGTTTCGGGCTTGGGCGGCACGATGTCGGGTTCGGGCGTGATATGCATGCGCATGGGGTTCCTTGTCCGGGACGCGATGGATCAGGCGTCCAGTTCGTCGAGCAAACGGGTCAACGCGTTGAGATCGGCGGGCTTCACCAGATGCATGTCGAAGCCAGCATCGCGGGTGCGGCGGCGATCGTCGGGCTGGCCGAAGCCCGTCAGTGCCACCAGCCGCGCATTGCGAAGTTCGGGAATCTCGCGCAGCCTTCGCGCGGTTTCAAAGCCATCCATCGTGGGCATGCCCAGGTCCAGCAGCACCACGTCGGGCCGCACGCTGGCCGCGCGATCGATGGCGCTCTGGCCATCCGGCGCGGTCACTACGGTATGGCCCAGCGTTTCGAGCGTCATCGTCATGGCTTCCAGCGCATCGACGTTGTCGTCCACGAGCATGATGGTATGCGGCGCGCCTGGCACGGCGCGCGCCTTGCCGGCAGACGGATGCCAGTTCTGCCACGGCTCCACTGGCAACTCCACGGTAAAGGTGCTGCCCTTGCCAGCACCGGGGCTTTCCGCCGTGATGCGGCCACCGTGCAGTGTGACCAGCTTTTGCACCAGCGTCAGGCCGATGCCGGCACCTTCGCGTGCGGCAAAGTTGTCGGGGTCGGTCGGTGGTGTGGCTGGCAATGTGGCGTTGGTGTTCGGACGGTCATCGTGCTCGCCGATGTGGGCGGCCGCGCCATCCGACTCGCCGCCGCCGACGGCTGCGGCCAGCGGATCGAACAGGTGGCGTTGCAGCGCCGTGGATAACCCATTGCCGTTGTCGCGTACGCGCACGTACACCTTGCCCTCCGCGACCGAGGCCTCCACGGAAAGCTGTCCGCCCTCGGCGGTGTACTTGGCGGCATTGTGCAGCAGGTTGGCGAAGATCTGCGTCAGCCGCACCATGTCGCCGCGAATGGGCAGCGGCTGCTCGGGCAGCGACAGCCGCAGCGCGTGGCGGCGCGTTTCCAGCAGCGGCCGCACGGTCTCAACGGCGGTGTTCAGCGCGCCGCGCAATTCAACAAGGTCGCGCCGCAGCGTGATCTGGCCCTGATTGAAGCGCGAGATATCGAGCAGTTCATCCACCAGTCGCGTCATGTGATGCAGTTGACGGCCGATGATGTCGCGCGCGCGGAACATGTCTTCGCGCGACGGGGCGAGTTGCTGCAACAGGTCCACTGCGCTGCGCATCGGCGCCAGCGGATTACGCAGTTCGTGCGCGAGCATGGCGAGGAATTCGTCCTTGCGACGCTCCTCGTTATGCAGCGCGCGTTCCGCGCGTTTGTGGCGCGTAACGTCCTGGCAGATACCGGCCACGCGCAGGCAGCGGCCATCGGCACCGCGTACCGGAAACGCGCGCATATGCACCTCGCGGATCTCGCCATTGGGACGTTCGAGCTGGAATTCGGTATCGAGCCGGCCGTCGCGCAACATGCTCTCCCACTCCACTTCCATGCGCACACGGTCTTCCGGCGCCAGCCAGTGCAGCCATTCCGTGGCGTTCTGCTTGAGCGCATCGGCAGGGCGGCCCCACAGTGATTCGAACGAAGGGCTGATGAACAGGAAGCGCTGGCTCCGGGGCTCCAGAATCCACACCACATCGGCCAGTGACTCGGCCAGTTGCCGGAACAGGTCCTCGTTTTCGTGAAGGGCCTGCGACGTGCGCTGAAACGCATCCTCGGCGCCGCGCATGCGCAGCAACGCATTGATATTAGAGACCAGTTCCTCGGGTTCCAGCGGTTCCACCAGCAGGCTGTCCGCGCCGCCATTGAGCGCCTGCACGCGGCGATGGGAGTCGGTGACGCCCGCTGTGGTCAGCAGCACCATGGTCCGCGCGGTCAGCGGATCGTCCTTGATCAGGCGGCAGACGTCGAGGCCGTCGATATCGGGAAGCTGGCCCGAAAGCAGCACGAGGTCCGGCGTGTGCTGGCGCACCAGTGCCAGGGCGGATTGGCCGTTCGATGCCTCGAGTACCGAGAACTCCGCCCGGTTCAGGATGCGGCTCTTGACGTAGCGTGGCCCTTCGCGACCCTCGACATTGAGGATCAGCGGGCGGCGCGTCGGTTGCTGGTTCGGCGTGGCATTCATGGCTGGCTGGCGGCAGGGAATGCCGCAATCGTGATGTCGCGATTCGACCTCTCCAGGGCATGACACGCCACGTCGCCTGCACGGATAGCCGTCGCGGGTGGCGTCGCCACATCCTGAATTGTATTTTTTACCTTTTTGCTGCCCATATGCTTTGTATTTTTGACTCGCGTGTTTTCGGGTGTCGAACTGGCTGCTTCTAGCGATTCGCCAGGGCGGGGCGGACAGGGGCCGCGCCCGCATCGAACGGCGAAGACAGCAGATAGGCCAGCGCCAGCGTCAGAATGCAGAGGATGGCGCGCTGCCAGAACTCACTTGAAAACCACGGATCGGGGTCTTGTCTCATTGGTTGTTTGCCTTGCTGCGGATGCCCTCGGGGCAACGTTTTGGGTCCACAGTGGCAAGAACCGTGCCGCGCCGTCACAAGACCGCTGACAGACGGACGCCGACAGCGCGGCGTCCCATGCATCCGTTCAGCCGCCGGCGAGTCGTCTGCGGGCGCGCGTGAGCGTCTGGCGCGAGGTGGCGAACCCGGCCCAGGGGTCGTGCCGCGACAGTTCCTGGAGCCGGGCGCCGACATTGGCGATGGTCCAGTGCGCCGCACTCGTCAGTTCTGCAAGCTCGTCCCAGCTGACCGGAATGGACACGCCGAGCCCGGGACGCGCCCGCGCGGAAAATGCGGCAGCGGTGGTAGCCCCGACACCATTGCGCAGGTAATCGATGAAAATCTTGCCAACGCGATTGCGCGGGCCACTTTTGGCGACGAATCGATCGGGAATCGTCCGCGCCATATGGATCACGGCGTCCTGCGCGAAGTCACGCACAGTCTCCCAATCGGCGCGTGGCGCCAGTGGCACCACCACATGCAGGCCCTTGCCGCCACTGGTCTTGAGAAAGCTTTCCAGTTCCAGCGCCTCGAGCAACGCCCTGACCAGGCCGGCGGCTTCCTGGATCTGCGGCCATTTCACGCCTTCGCCCGGATCGATGTCGAACACCACCTGGTTGGGCTTGTCGATCGCGCGGGATGTGGCATTCCACGTGTGAAACTCGATCACGTTCATTTGCGCGGCCTCGACAATCGCCGCTTCGCTGGTGACTTCGATCAGCGCAGGATGGCCGGGCCAGAGGTCAGGGTCGAGCGCCTTCATGCCCGTGATGTGGAGCGTATCGCCGTGCCGCTGGAAGAACTGCTGCCCGTCGATGCCCGACGGTGCGCGCACTAGCGCCAGCGGCCTTGCCTTCAGGTAGGGCAGCATCAATGCGGCGGCACGCGCGTAGTAATCCACGAGATCGCCCTTGGTCAGTCCGGTGGATTTGTCGATGACGCGGTCGGCATGGCTGACGACGACATCGGCAACAACGGTCTTGCCACGGGGGGCGGATGTCTTTGTGGCGGCTTTCTTCGCTGCCATGCGTGTCTTGGTTGCGACCTTTTTCGCTGGCGCCGCTGGTGTTTCTACGGTGATGCTGCCTGCAGCCTTGTCGCTGCGCAGGCCATGGAATACCGAATGCCGGACACGACCCTCGCGCGTCCACGCACCGAACGAGACTTCGGCCACGAGCTTTGGCTTGACCCAATGTCCCTTGACGCCGCGTGGCAGCGGATCGAAGGGCGCGGTGTCCGTGGTCAGCGCATCGAGTTGCTTGCGCAATCTGTCGAGTGTGGCGGTATCGAATCCGGTGCCGACATTGCCCGCATATCGCAACTTGCCCTGTGCGTCATGAACACCCAGCAGCAGCGAGCCCAGCCCGCTTCGGCTGCCCTTGGGGTCGGTAAATCCGCCGATCACGAACTCCTGGCGATGGGTGCATTTGAGCTTGATCCACGAGTTCGCCCGCGTGCTGACATAGGGCGCATCCACACGTTTGCCGATCACGCCTTCGAGCTTCATGCGACACGCGGCCTGTAGCATCTCGCCGGGGTCGGCCTCGAAGCTGTCGCTGAAACGCACGCGCTGCGACGTGCGATCGGCCATCAGGCTGGCGAGCAGCGCCCGTCGATTTGCGAGCGGCACCGCGCGCAAATCATGGCCATCGTAGTAGGGCAGGTCGAAGGCGTAGAACTGAATCTGATCGACGTGCGCGGTCTCGAACGCATTCTGCAGCGCCTGGAAATCGGTGATGCCGTGTGCATCGACCACGACGATCTCGCCATCGAGCCAGCCATCAGGCAATCCGATATCGCGAATCTCGGCCGCGAGACTGCGCAGCTTCGATGTCCAGTCGTGTCCCTGACGCGTGAAGAGCCGCACGTCATCGCCATCCACGCGCGCCAGGATGCGGTAGCCGTCGAACTTGATCTCGTATTGCCAGTTCGCGCTGTCGGCAGGGGCCTTGTCGACGAGCGTAGCCAACTGGGGAGACAGTGCAAGCGGTAGCTTGGCTTTCTTCGCGCCGTCGGGCAGGGCGATAGGGGTGGCTTTTCCCGCTTGATTCGTTGTCTTCTTCGTTGCTTTTTTTGATGCGGTCTTGGCTTTCGATGCCGTGCCGCCGAGTACGCTGTCCGGCAGTGCCTCCACCACATCGAATTCCGATGCAGGCCGCGCGAATTCGTCGCGCTCCTTGATCAGCAGCCATGCATTGTCATCGCGCGCACGCTTGCCGCCCATGCGCACGAGCGTCCAGTGTCCCTGCAGCTTTTCTCCGCGTAATGCGAACTTGAGCTTGCCTTCGCGATAGGCCGTCTCCGGATCATTGTCGGGAATCCACACGCCACGGTCCCAGACGATGACGGTGCCGGCGCCATAGTGGCCTGCGGGAATCACACCTTCGAAACCGCCGTAGTCGAGCGGATGGTCTTCCACGTGCACTGCCATGCGCTTGTCGGCGGGATCGTAGCTCGGCCCCTTGGGTACGGCCCAGCTTTTGAGGGTGCCATCGAGTTCGAGCCGGAAATCGTAGTGCAACCGCCGCGCGGCGTGCTTCTGGATCACGAACGAGAGCGCGGCGGTCTTGCGGCGCGCGATCGTCTTGCCAGCTGTCTTGCCACTGGGTTCCGGTGTGGCGGCGAAATCGCGTTTGCGGTGGTATTTCCCGAGCGGGGCGTCTGTTTCGGCGGGTGCGGCGGTTGTCTTGGCCATGGATGCGTCCGACAGGTCGGGGATCGTTCCAGCTTATGCAGCACACGCTGCGCGCGAAAGCGGAAGGCGTCCTACATCGCTTATCGGCCTTACGCGCCATTGTAAAAATGTCCACGCCGATGCTGCGCTGCACATCGATGCGTGGCGGCGCGTGCGCGGGAATGGGACTTGCGGAAGAGAGAAGTATTTGCACGGCGCGCCGGACTCACCCGGAATCTCGCGCGCTATCCAGCCTCCCGTGCCGGGCCTATCGATGAAAGACATGATGAAACCCCTCAAGAAGATCGGCTCGCAGGTCATCGTCCTGACCGGCGCCACCAGCGGTGTGGGACTCGTCACGGCACGCCAGGCCGCCGAGAAAGGCGCAAAGCTCGTGCTGGTGGCGCGTAGCGAGGAAGCGCTGCACAAACTTGCCGAGGAACTGCGCGAGCGCGGCACCGAGGTCATCACCGTCACCGCCGATGTGGGCCGGCAGGAAGATATGGTCCGGGTGGCGAACATGGCTGTCGAACGCTTTGGGGGATTCGATACGTGGATCAACAATGCGGGCGTGACGATCTTCGGGCGGCACGGCGATGTGCCGCTGGAGGACCAGCGACGGTTGTTCGAAACCAACTACTGGGGCGTGGTCCACGGTTCGCTGGTGGCCGCCAGCCATCTGCGTGACCAGCGATGCGAATTCGGACGGGATTTTGGCGGCACCATCATCAACATGGGCAGCGAGGCGTGCGATGGGCCGCTGCCACTGCAAAGCGCGTACGCGGCCTCGCAGCACGCAATCAAGGGCTTCACCGATACCCTGCGGCTGGAACTGGAGCAGGAAAAGGCGCCGATCTCGATCACGTTGATCAAGTCGGCCGGACTGAATACGCCGCTGGTGACTCACGCCAAGAACTTCCTGCACGTGGAACCCCGCCAGGCCCCACCACTCTACGACCCCTCACTGGTGGCGGAAGCCATCCTCTTCGTCGCCGAACACCCACGCCGCGACATGTTCGTCGGCGCATCCGCCAAGGCGTTCTCCGCCGCCGCGTATCACGCGCCGCATGCCTTCGACCGATTCATGAGCCGCTTCATGGGCCGCGCCCAACAGACCCGCGAGCCAGCCGGCCCCATCGAAAACAACGCTCTGCACGATGCCGGCAACACGCTGATAGAACGCACCGGCAACAGCCGCGCAATGCAACGCTGCGCGTACACGACCACGGCACGACATCCGCTGCTGACCACTGCACTGGTGGTGGGCGTATCGGCGGCAATCACGGCGATGGTAAGGAGTCGAAGAGGATAGGCGGCGCGTGATGACCCACAGCTTCCATCCATAGCAGGAAATTGATTTTGCAGTTTCTTTGATCGTCCGCTGTTAACGCGGCGGATAGGCCGTTTTCCCTTGATTCGGTTCAATCGCGTGACACGCAAGGTCTATGTGCACAACCGGCCGAGCGCGGGCGGGATTGTTGTGCACGACTGGGACGATGCCCGGGCCACGCTCGACAATCCTGCGGCATTTTCTCCCGAACCTGTTAGCGAGAAAGAGGCCAATTTGGGTCACGGTCGCCTGATCCTGTGTTGGGTGGACATGGAGGCGGCGCAAATGCGCGGCCTGATCTTCGTGGGTCGAGCGGCAGGCAATGCTGCGCGGGGCCGGGCATGGTGGGAGTACATCCGGCGCTATATGGAAGAAGGGGCCGAGAGTGTGCCCCAACCGTTCCTGCGGCCATGGAAAGGCGCGTGGCCGCATATGTCGTTGCTGGAGGTCTTCTACCTCTACCCGGAGCGGATTCTGCGCGGTGGTCCTCTGTGGTGGGTATTGCTGCCGTGTCTTGCCCCGCTCGATCTGATGCGCGCCACCCTGCATTGGCTTGCGATGCTGCTGTGCGTGGAGCCGAAGTTTCCGCCGGAGATCGAGTCTGCAGGAAGTCCGCAGGAGGGATCTGCTTAACCAAGGGCGATAACAGACACAAAAAAGGGGCTGCCAACGGCAGCCCCTTATCACATCACCAACACACCCTTCACTGGAACAGCTTCAGCGCCTGGGTAATCGTGTTCGACACGCCCCAGACCAGCGGCACCAGTACGTAGAGCCAGAAGGCGGCCAGCAGGGCCTTGTTGGTGGGGGCGGCGTTGAGGTTCTGGTTTTCCATGTTCGACTCCTCGGGATCAGTGGGCGGCGCCGGTGCCGGCACCGAGCTTGGCCACGTCTGCGTCGCTCATGTGGTGCTTGTTATTGACACGCGACACCATCAGGTTGCAGATGAAGCCGATCACCAGCAGGGCGGCCATGATGTGCAGTGTCATGGTGTAAGCGGCGGCGCCGGTCACGCCGTGGGCTACCTGGTACTCGCGGATGTAGTTGACCAGCACGGGGCCGGCGATACCTGCAGCGGCCCAGGCGGTCAGCAGGCGGCCGTGGATACCGCCCACGAATGCCGTGCCGAACATGTCGGCCAGGTAGGCCGGGATGGTGGAGAAGCCACCGCCGTACATCGACATGATCACGCAGTAGGCCAGCACGAACAGCGCGATATTGCCGGCGGCGCCCAGTTGCGGCACCAGCCAGTACAGCACGGCACCCAGCGCGAAGAAAATGAAGTACGTGTTCTTGCGGCCGATCCAGTCCGACGAGGAAGCCCAGAAGAAGCGGCCGCCCATGTTGAACAGCGACAGCAGGCCGACGAAGCCGGCTGCGGCGGCGGCGGTGACGCTGCCCTTGAAGCTTTCCTGGATCATCAGCGATGCCTGGCCGAGCACGCCGATACCGGCGGTCACGTTCAGGAACAGTACGAACCACAGCAGATAGAACTGCGGCGTCTTCAGGGCTTCATCGATATGCACGTGGTTGCGCGTGATCATCTTGTTCTCGACCACGGGCGGGGTCCAGCCTTCCGGCTTCCAGCCGGGCGGTGGCACGCGGATGGCCAGCGAGCCGATGCTCATCGAGATGAAGTAGCCTACGCCCATCACCAGAAAGGTCTGGGCCACGCCTACCGACGTTGCGCTCTTGAAATGGTTCATCAGCACCACGGACAGCGGGGCGGCGATCATCGCGCCGCCGCCAAAGCCCATGATCGCCATGCCGGTGGCCATGCCGCGGCGGTCCGGGAACCAGCGGATCAGCGTGGAGACGGGCGACACATAGCCCAGGCCCAGGCCGATGCCGCCGAGCACGCCATAGCCGAGATAGAGCAGGGCGATCTGGTGCGTGTAGACGCCGAGGGCCGAGATCAGGAAGCCGCCGCCGAAACAGCAGGCAGCCGTGAACATCGTGCGGCGCGGACCCACGCGCTCCAGCCATTTACCGGCGAAAGCGGCGGAAATGCCGAGGAAGAAAATGGCCAGCGAGAAAATCCAGCCGAGCGTGGTCAGTTTCCAGTCGTCGGCCACCGATTCGGTAATGCCGATGACTTTCGACAGCGGCGCGTTGAACACCGAAAACGCGTAGGCCTGGCCGATACAGAGGTGCACCGCCAGTGCAGCGGGCGGGACCATCCAGCGGGAAAACCCCGGCTGGGCGTAGGTCGCCTCCTTTGAAAAGAACGGCGCTTTAGCGCCGCCACCATTAGTCACACTGCTCATTGAAAGTTCTCCAGACGTGGATCCTGGGTAATACATCCATGCTGGCCTGGCGACGCCCGCGGGTCTGGCTGGCCCGTCGGTTGACCCCGTACACCTTGGATGTATTACCCCCAGAGGTGTCGCTGTTCCGGGATATCAGAGACGTTTTGCCCCGGATGCAGCGACGGTTGCTACGAAGCTGCTACAAAACCGGTAAGCGGAAATGGATGGTCATGGACGCACGCAGGGCGCACGGGGGCGTGCGTCGGCGAGCTCCGTCGAGGCGGGGCGTGAGGGCGGCTGGAGACGCGAGGCGTCCCGGAATGGTGTCGTGCATCGTTTTTTCCGATCGGGGCGAACAATATATGTTTTTGATTGCATATATTGCCGTGGAAAATATTATGCGCTGAACCATATCCGGCCCGATTGATCACTTCAATAGGCTAAAGATGACATATTCCGAAAACGCACGAAATCGGCCGCTTGATGCGCAAAACTGCCGAATGACAGGTTTGTAACGTTTGATTTTCGCCACACACGGTGTGGTGACCGGAGAAAAAACTGGTCCACGGGCAGGTCGTCCGCAGGCATATTGAAGGACCGGTTTCGGCACTTCGGATGGTCGATTGTCATGACAATTCGTCACGAGACTGACATCTGGAGCGCTTAGGATGGCTGCCCGTGGCGGTACTCAACCGCTGCTCGGACAAGCCGGTCAGACCTGCAGGTGGGCTGCAGATCGCCAATACACGGGTGACAGAAGTGGGTGTCGCCCGGACCGGCATTTTCACGACGCCGCGACCATACATGGCTCGCGGCGTTTTTTTTCGTCCGCTGTGTGACCCGGCAAGAAGTGACGCTCCCGGCTGCTCGCGAATTGTTGCGGGTTCAACGTGTTGTCACATTCGGTTCATACGATGCCACCCGGCTTGACCGCTGTGCGGTTGCCTCCACAAGAGCTGACCGGGTTGCCATGTACGCATGTGCAGGGCGGTCTGATGAAAACACTAGATCGACGGGGAAATCCAAAAAATGTCCGAAAAACTTGACGCATCGCGCCGCAAGGCACTGAAGTTCCTGGCCGGCGCACCGATGCTGCCGCTGGGCCTGGCCTCCACCTCGCTGCTGGCAGGTTGTGGCGGCGGCGACGACGCCCCCGCTACCCCTCCCGTGACGACGAACCCGCCGGCTTCCACGGCCACGTTCACGACCGCCGAGTTCACCGGCATGCCGGCACCTTCGCTGGCCAATGCGGCCGAAATGGCCACCACTACCGTGGGTTCGAGCCTGAAGGTGAACTTCAGCGATGGTACGAGCCAGAACTTCAAGCTGGCGTACCAGCCGTTCTTCATGACCGGCGACAAGGTGTCGGACGGCAAGGGCGGCACGATCCTGGCCGGCGGCTACTTCGACATCAACAACCAGCCGATCATGGATTCGTCCACGGGCACGGCTGCCCAGTTCTTCTCGGACTCGCCGGACGGCACGTCGCTGCTGAAGATCGACGGCGCCAAGGTAGACGGCGTGAAGGGCAACACGGTCTTTGCCGTGGTGCAGTTCGAATACACCACGTGGGACCAGGCCAAGGTGACGGACATGTACGGCAAGCTGCCGTCGCCGATCGCCATCCTGACGCTGGACCAGGACCCGGCCACCGGCAAGCTGTCGCTGGTGAAGTACCACAACGTCGACACGTCGTCGGCCAACGGCCTGTGGATCACGTGCGGCGCCAGCCTGTCGCCGTGGAACACCCACCTGTCGAGCGAAGAGTACGAGCCGGATGCCTCGAATCCGAACACGGTGCAGAACCTGGCCTTCGCCAAGAACCTGTACGGCACGAGCACGATCCCGTTCAACCCGTACCTGTACGGTCACCTGCCGGAAGTCACGGTCAATGCCGACGGCACGGGCTCGATCAAGAAGCACTACTGCATGGGCCGTATCTCGCACGAACTCGTGCAGGTGATGCCGGACAACCGCACCGTGCTGATGGGCGACGACGCCACCAACAGCGGTCTGTTCATGTTCGTGGCTGACAAGGAAAAGGATCTGTCCGCCGGTACGCTGTACGTGGCCAAGGTGGGCACCGGCTTCTCCGTGAACCCGGCCGATGCTGGCGCCGACCTGACCTGGATCAAGCTGGGCCATGCCACGAGCGCGCAAGTGGAAGGCTGGGCCAAGTCGCACACGTTTGCCGACATCATGGACATCAGCGCCACGGATCCGGCCCTGAATGCCACGCCGGACACGACGTACACGAAGATCGCGTACAGCGGCAAGTTCCAGTGGATCAAGATCAAGCCGGGCAAGGAACTGGTGGCAGCGTTCCTGGAAACGCACCGCTATGCCTTCGTGGCTGGTGGCAGCATGGGCTTCACCAAGATGGAAGGCACCACCGTCAACATCAAGGACAAGATCGCCTACTCCGCGCTGCAGAACATCGTCGACTCGATGGTGCTGAACAACGCCAAGGGCTGGAACGCGCAGAGCAATATCAGCGTGCCGGCAGCCATCAACGCCGGCGGCGTGATGCAGCACAAGCTGGGCGGCGGCCAGAAGGATACGTCGGGCGCGGCCATCGTTAGCGAATGGGTACCGATCCACACCCAGGCGCTGATCGTCGGCAAGGACATCGCCGCCGATGCACTGGGCAACACCGCCGATCCGACGACCATCGGCAACCCGGACAACCTCAAGTTCTCCGAGAAGCTGCGCACGCTGTTCATCGGCGAGGACAGCAGCAACCACACCAACAACTTCCTGTGGGCGTACAACGTCGATACGAAGAAATTGTCGCGCCTGATGTCGGTGCCGGCCGGTGGTGAATCGACGGGCCTGCACGCCGTCGACGAAATCAACGGCTGGACGTACATCATGAGCAACTTCCAGCACGCCGGCGATGGCATCAAGGCTGCCGTGAAGGCGCAAGTGGAGCCGCTGGTGTTCGCCAACTACAAGAACGGCCTGGGCGCCTCGGTGGGTTACCTGACCGCCGACGCTACGAGCATCAAGACCGCGAAGTAAGCCGTTCGGTCTGTAGAAAAGAAAAGCGCCGCGGTCCGTGAGGTCCGCGGCGTTTTTCATCGACAAAGCATACCGGTAAGGAAAGTACCGATAACTCAGACGATCTTCCGGCGATCAGAAGCGGTGACGGACACCCATCACCATGCCGATCTGGTCGTCACCGGCCACGACATTGGCCGGGCTACCCGCCGGCCCATTGAATCCGTTCATGCCCAGTTGGGAGCCGTCGCGGTTGATGGCGTAGCCGATATTGAAATAGACGTCGGTACGCTTGGAGAACGCATAGTCCGCCGAGGCGACGAGCATGATCGGGTCGGCACTCGAATTGCGGGTGTCGGTGTAGTACGCGGCGCCCATCAGGGAGACGGAGGGGTTCACCGCGTAACGCATACCCGCCCAGTAGAGGTTCGAACCGCTACCCGGAAGCGTGCCGACATCGCCCTTGAACCAGCGGTAGCCCACAAAGGCGCGGGCTGCGCCGAATGCATAACTGGCGCCGATCAGGGCACGACGATCCTTGCGGTCCGCCGTGGCCACGCTGGTGCCCTGGAATTCGTCATACGCGGCGCCAATCCCCAGCGGGCCGTTTTCGTACATCACCGAGGCGCCGTAGTTGCGGTCCACCTTGAAGTTGCCCGGGATCTCGCCAGTGCCGGTGCGGCCCAGGCTGTACATCGCGCTCATCGTCAGGCCGCCGAACTTGCCGTCGTACCGGATCGCGTTATCGGCGCGGCCGGCGAGGATATCGTCGTTTGTCCACAGCGAGTAGCGGGGCGCGTATCGCATCGGGTCCAGGATATGACCCGTGTCGTGGATCGGCGTGTTCTGCCGGCCAAGCGCCACAGTGCCGTACCGGCTCTGGAGACCGACATACGCCGCACGGTCGAACAACCGGTTCGTGAGCAGACTGCCGTTGTCCGGCGCAAATCCGCTTTCGAGCTGAAAGATGGCCTTCAGTCCGCCGCCGAGATCCTCTTGACCGCGCAGGCCCCAGCGCGACGTGGACATATTGCCCGAACTCATGCGCACCTGATTGGCGCCGCCTGTGGCAGTTGGCACATTGTTGAGATATTCGATACCCACATCGAGAATGCCGTAAAGCGTGACATGGGATTGGGCGAAGGTGGCGGCAGACAGCATGCTGAGAGTTGCCGCGGCAAAGCCGTAACGGAGTTTCATTGCGCTTCCTTAAATAAAACGCACTTGGTTCTCAGTGGAATCAAGGTGGTGAAAAGTAAATTCACGGCCCATAAAAAGACTTCAGGCCGCTCGGAGGCGGCCTGGTTTTGTCTTCATGGCGACGTGGATTCAGTGGGGAGTGCCATTGGCGGTGCGTGCACCGTCTGTGTAGACATCACGCTGTTGAATGCGGCCACCATCGGTGTAGGGATCACGAGGACGATGCACTTGTCCTTGTTTTTCGAACGATGCATCCACCACGATGGGGGTCTGGCTCGCATTGGCCGTCGCACTGATCGCGATCAGTGCTGCGCCTGTGGCGAGCGTGGCGAGAGATTTCTTCATTGGTAGTTCTCAGGAGCTGAACGATTTTTCGGGGGGCTCGCTGAGTCTAATGACGCGACATGGAGTGCCCATGGCAGGCCGGTTACACCTCGGTCATGGAAATGCGACCGTGTTGGTGCACTCGTCAATAGATTGCTGAAGTGATAAGAAATTCGCGAAACGTTTCGCTCAAAACGCCTCGTTGATCTGGAAATACACACCCTTGGTGTTCTTGCCCACGCCTACGTCAAAGCGCACGTTGACGCGCGGCTTGAACTCGAAGCGGTAGCCCACGCCGCCATTGGGCAGCCAGTGCGCATCGCGCAACGCACCGGGGTTGCCGGCGATGGCGCCGGTGGCCAGCCAGAACACCATGCCCTGCCGGCCCGCGATGTGCCAGCGATATTCCACCTGTGCGGTCAGCAACGCCTTGTCGCGGTATTGGCCCATGAAGTAGCCGCGCATGCGCCGGTTGTCGCCGAGCTTGGACATCATGCTCCATGGCACGTCGCCCCAGTTGAACTTGCCGTAGATGTCGAAGGCCAGCACGTCGCGCTCGCGCATGGCGAAGTACTTGTCGTAGGTGATCTCCAGCGTTTCGAAATCGAAATCGCTGCCCAGGCCGCGGCGATACACCGTACCGTTGATCAAAAGCGCCTGGCCCTTGTACGGGTTGGGGATGAAATCGCGCGTGTCGTAAGAGAAATGCGCGGTGAGGCCGCTGCTGATGACATGCGTGCCGTGGGGATCGGCGGCGAACGCGCTGGCGCTGCCACGTTCGATGTTGGCCGCGTCGTCGTACTCGAAGTCGTAGCCGCCGCCGATGTAGGTATTCGGCATGATCCGCATCATCATGCGCGGTTGCAGCGAGACCCCCCGGTGCGTGTAGCCCTCCTTGTTGGCGTCGTTGATGGCGTTGTCGTAGCCAATGCCCCAGTAGGAGGTCGGCATGTTGAACAGGCCGCCCGAGAACACGAAGCGATAGCTGTCGTCGCCGAAGAACGTGTTGTTGTCCGCGCCGATACCGAATGCGCCGGTCGTCGTCACAAAGCCGTGTAGCGTGAGCGTGGAGAGCTGCGTGTCCTTCTCGGCGTTCTTCGGCTTGTACAGGCCGATGGCTGCCGCGCCGAGTCCCAGCCCCATCTCCGGGTTGTAGAACGGCCCGGGCAGGATGCCCCAGTCCACGCCATGGCTCAGGTCCACCTCCTTCGAGGCGCCAAGCTTGTTCAGGATCTTGTCGATCCAGGCGGTCTTGGGCGGGGTGTCGGGCGTGGCTTCCTGTGCCGCCACGGGCATGGTCAGCAAGGCGGCGAGCAAGGGAGGGAAGGTGGCGCGCATGATCGTCAGAACCGGAAGAAGCCGGTGGCGATGATGTTGTTACGGTTGTACCCGTAGCCGATTTCCAACAAGACGCCGACGCTGCGGTTGATGGTCCAGTTGGCGCCTACGGAACCGCTCCAGTAACCCGTCACCCGTTCCGCGATCTGATAGTTCAACCGCTCGGTCTGGCCGTCGGTATCGGGGATCGGTACGTCAAAGTGTCCGGTGATGGTGGCGCGGGTGCGGAAGTAGGTGGCGCCGATGAAGGGCGTGAGCAGCCCCAGTCCGTGGCCCAGCCGGAGATTCCATCCCACGCGCGGTCCGATGTTGATCGACTTGACCGGCGTGTCCGACATCGAGATATCCGCCACGGTGTAGGTCACCGGCAACGCGAAGAACAGGTCGCGGTAGGTGCCCACCAGTGTGAAGCCGCCGCCGTAGGTATGGCCGCTGTAGCTGGCATGCTGGGTGGGCAGCTTGATCGGCTTGCTGCAGGCGTCGCGGGGACGCCGCCCCCCGCAGCCTATGTTGACCCCGAAGAACCGCTCGAGATCGGTGAGCGAAGAAAAGCTGATGTCGATGTTGCCGCTGCCCTGCACGTTGCCAACGATGCCGTACACATTCATGAACGGAAACAGCCATGCACCCATCTGCACCTGGTTCGAACTGTTATGAATGCGTGATTGCTGGAACTGCACGAAATCCGCGCCGCGCAGCGGGTTGCCGCCCGCGGATACCTGCAGGCCGCTCAATTGATAGCGCTGGTAGCCATCGTAGTAGGAGTACCCGATGTCGTACGGATTGGGCAGGTTGTAGCCTTTGTCGATCACGCGCTGCGCGAAGAAGGGCAATGCGCGGTCCCAGGTCTTTGGCGCCTCCGGTGCAGGCTCCGGGGAACCGACCGGCCCGACGATGCCGCGATACGGCCCGGAGTGGGTATCGGGCGATGCCGTGGCTGCCGCCGCACCGCCGCTGCCGCCCGCGGTCCATGCCGAAGCGGTAACGGGCAGCGCCAGCCCCATCGTAATCAGGCAGCCACGCGCAACGCGAAGAAAGGGAAAGGGGCGGCCGCCAGCGGGCATATTGGTGCGCTCCCATATCGGCATGAAAACCTGATCTTCCACGATCCCGCCGGGACCTCGAAGTGAATGTTTTCGTGAGCCGACTTAGGAGAAGCTGCCTGATTGCGAGAACAGCGCGCACGCTGGTTTGCTGCGGCGCGGCATGTGGATACCCACCCGCGTGGGGGTAAACGATGTCACGGATGTGACACATTGCGCGTTTACATTTTCATTCGAACATATAGAGTGATCGAATGAGCCTGACTGCCCGCCAGCGTGAAATTTTTGGATGGTTGAACGATACCGGCTACCTCAGTACCGAGCAGCTGGCCAGCCGCTTTGGGGTTAGCAGCCAGACCATTCGCCGCGACATCAACGAGCTGAGCGTGCAAGGGCTGGCGCGCCGCATGCACGGCGGGCTGACGTTGCCTGCGAGCCAGAACAACATCAGCTATCTGCAGCGCAGCACCGCGCAGGTGGAGCGCAAGCGCCGGATCGCGCAGGCCGCCGTGGAGATGATCGAACCAGATGCCACGATATTCCTCGGATATGGCACCACCGTGGCAGAGTTCGCGCGGGCACTGCCGGCTGACCGACCGCTGCGTGTGGTGACCACCAACCTCGGCGCGGTACTGGCGCTGGCGGACAAGCCCGCTGTCGAAACCTGGGTGGCCGGCGGACGCCTGCGCGCGGGCGATTTCGACGTGATGGGCAGTGCCACGGTGGATTTCATGCGGAAGTTCCGTGCCCATGTGGCGATATGCGGGGCGGCCGGCATTGACGAGCACGGCACGCTGTACGAGTTCCAGCCCGAGGAAGCCGAACTGAGCCATGCGCTGCTCTCGCACAGCCACGAGCGGATGCTGCTGGCTGACAGCAGCAAGTTCGGGCGCCACGCGCCATGCCGCGTCGCGGCGTTCGAGCAGATCGACCACCTGTTCACCGATACCGATGCCACGGATGCCCAACCCGCGCTGTCCGCGTTATGCGAAGCCGCAGGCGTGACGCTGCATGCCTGCTGAACCTGTCGTTTCCACCGCCTCCATCGCCCCCGAAAGACACCCTCCATGGCCTATCTGCGACTCGAACGGATTGCGCAGCGCTTCGGCGATAACGTGGTACTGCGCGGCATCGACCTCGACATCGAGCGCGGCGAATTCATCGCGCTGCTCGGCGCGTCCGGCTGCGGCAAGACCACGCTGCTGCGCCTGATTGCCGGACTGGATCAGCCAGACGCCGGCCGCATTCATCTGGATGGTCGCGATATCACTGCGGTGGAAGCCGCGCAACGCGGCTTGAGCATGGTGTTCCAGTCGTATGCACTGTTCCCGCATTTGAGCGTGGCAGACAATATCCTGTTCGGGCTGCGCGCGCGCAAGGTGCCGCGTGACGAGCAAGGGCGCCGACTCACGCATGCGGCCGAGCTGCTGGGCCTGGGCGCGCTGCTGGCGCGCAAGCCCGGCGCGCTGTCGGGTGGACAGAAGCAGCGCGTGGCGCTGGCGCGCGCCATCGTCTCGCAGCATCCGCTGTGCCTGATGGACGAGCCATTGTCGAATCTCGACGCGCAACTGCGTGCCGAGATGCGCGCGGAATTGCGCAAGCTCCAGCAGCAACTGGGTTTGACGGTGATCTACGTCACGCACGATCAGGTGGAGGCGATGAGCATGGCCGACCGTATCGTGCTGATGCACCAGGGCGAAATTGCGCAGACCGGTACGCCGGCGCAGCTTTACGACACGCCTGCCACGCCGGTGGTGGCGCGCTTTATCGGCCAGCCGCCGATGAACCTGATCCGCATGCCTGGTACGGACGAATGGCTGGGCGTGCGTCCCGAACATATCGAACTGGGTGGATCGCATGCCGGCACGGTGGTGCGCACCGAATATCACGGCGCCGACACGCTGGTGGAGGTGCGCCTCTACGACCAGCCCGTGCTCGTGCGCCATCCGGGCCGGGTGGCGTTGTCCCCCGGCGCCGGCCTGATGTTGAAGTGGGATGCCACCCGCGAGCATCGTTTTGCCGCTGCAGTTGCCACCGAAGCAGCCGTCGCCCGTCTTTCCGCTTTGCCCTGAACCTACCCCTCAAGGAGCCTTCATGTCGTTCAAGACCCGCCTGGCCACCGCGCTGGGCACGCTTACCTGCCTGGCGTCGATGATGTCGATGTCGGCCGTCGCCGCGCCGACGCAGGTCACGATGTACTACCCCGTTTCCGTCGGCGGTCCGCTCACGCAAGTAGTGGACAAGCTGGTCGGCGAGTTCGAGCAAGCCAATCCGGACGTCAAGGTCAACGCGATCTACGCGGGCAACTACGACGACGCGCGCACCAAGGCGCTGGCCGCGCTCAAGGCCGGCACGCCGGTGCAGACGTCGGTGCTGTTCTCGATCGACCTGCACGAACTCAAGGACCTTGGCGTGATCCGTCCGTTCGACGATTTCGCGACCACGGCCGAAGACAAGGAGTGGCTCAAGAGCTTCTACCCGGGCCTGATGGACAATGGCCGCGCCGATGGCAAGACCTGGGGCATTCCGTTCCAGCGCTCGACCATCGTCATGTTCTATAACAAGGACGCGTTCCGCCAGGCCGGGCTCGATGCGGACAAGCCGCCGCGCAACTGGACGGAAATGCGCGAAGCCGCTGCCAAGCTGGTGAAGCGCGATGGCGGCAACACCAGCCGCTGGGGCGTGATGATCCCGTCCACGGGCTACGCCTACTGGATGTTCGGCGCGCTGGCCAAGCAGAACGGCCAGACGCTGATGAACCCGGCTGGTACGCGTACCACGTTCGATACGCCCAAGGCCGTGCAGGCGCTGGAATACTGGACGTCGCTGTCGAAGGACGGCGTGAGCCCGAAGGGCCTGATCGAGTGGGGCACGCTGCGCCAGAACTTCGTCGAGGGCAAGACCGCGATGATGTGGCACTCCACAGGTAACCTGACGGCCGTGCTGAAGGATGCCAAGTTCGATGTCGGCGTGGCCCCGCTGCCTGCCAACACCGAGCCGGGCTCGCCCACGGGCGGCGGCAATTTCTATCTGTTCAAGAGCGGTTCCGATGCCGAGCAGCGCGCCGCGTTCCGTCTGATCAAGTTCCTGACCGCACCGGATCGCTCGGCGCAGTGGAGCGTGGCAACGGGCTATATGGGCGTGAGCCCGGCCAGCTACCAGACCGCCACGCTGAAGGACTACGCGGCCAAGGTGCCCCAGACGCTGGTCGCACGTGACCAGTTGTCGGTGGCGACGGCCGAGTTGTCGACCCACCAGGCTGGGCGCGTGCGCAAGCTGCTGGAAGACGCGCTGCAATCGGCCATCACGGGCCAGCAGGAACCGAAGGCTGCATTGAGCGGCGCACAGGCGCAGGCCGAGCGCATCCTGAAGCCGTATCAGCGTTAAACACGTGAAGCCTGCGGCGTCCGGGATCGATACCGATAGGGACGCCGCAGGCATATCCGCCATGACATCTAGAAAACCCGTCGCACGACAAGCCGCACAGGCATGGCTGCTGCTGTTGCCGGCGCTCGTGCTGCTGGCGGCGTTCACGTACTGGCCCATCGCCGGCAGCTTCTGGCACAGCATTCACACGCAGGCGCCCGGCATTCCGCCAGCGTTCTCCGGGATGGAGCAGTTCCAGGCGCTGATGGACGATCCCGTTTTCCGTCAGGCCGTGCGCAACAACCTTTGGTATGCGCTGATCACCGTGCCGGTGTCGGTGGTGCTGGCGCTGGCCATGGCGCTGTGGGTCAATCAGCGCTACGCCGGTCGCGGACTGCTGCGGCTGGCGTTCTTCACGCCGACCATGTTGCCGATGGTGGCGGCGGCCAATGTGTGGTTGTTCTTCTACGCGCCCGATATCGGCCTGCTGAACCGGCTGCTGGCATGGCTCGGCATCGCGGGCCGCAACTGGCTCGGCGATACGGATACTGCGCTGCCCGCGCTGATGGTGGTCACCATCTGGAAGGAAGCGGGCTTCTTCATGATTTTCTATCTGGCGGCGCTGCAATCGATCTCGTCGGAGCAACTTGATGCCGCGCGGCTGGAGGCGCCTTCGCCATGGTTCCGGCTGCGCCACGTGATCTTGCCGCTGCTGGCGCCCACCACGCTGTTCGTGGTGATCAACGCGCTGATCAATGCGTTCAAGCTGATCGATCACCTGTTCGTGCTCACGCGCGGCGGTCCCAATAACGCCAGCACGCTGCTGCTGTACTACCTCTACGAGATTGCGTTCCGGTTCCAGGACGCGAGCTATGCAGGCGCACTGACCATCGTGCTGCTGCTGGTGCTGGCCCTGTGCTCGGGATTCCAGTTCTGGCTGACGCGCAACCGCATTCACTACCGATGACCGCTTCCTCGATATCGCTGCGCTCCGCGCTTGTGCCGGTTGCCGCCGCCGTGGCCGGCCTGCTGTGGATCTCGCCGCTGTTGCTGCTGGTCTGGGGCGCCTTTCACCCGGGCGGCGAGGCAATGCGGCTGAGCTTCGACACCCGGTGGGGACTCGACAATTTTCCGCAGGCGTGGAGCGTGGCGCCGTTCGCGCGGTACCTGATCAACACGGTTGCCATCGTCACGCTGCTGCTGGCGCTGCAACTGGTGGTCTGCACATTGGCAGGGTTCGCGCTGGCGCGGATGACATTCCCGGGTCGCAGCATCGTCTTCGGGCTGGTGCTGCTGCAACTGATGGTGATGCCCGAGGTGCTGATTGCCGAGAACTACCTGACCATCGCGCAACTGGGACAGGTGGATCGATGGCTGGGCGTGGCGTTGCCGTATATCGCCAGCGCCTTCGGTATCTTTTTGCTGCGCCAGACGTTCATGACCGTGCCGCAGGAGCTGGAGGATGCTGCGCGCATCGAGGGCCTGGGCCGCCTTGGCATCCTGTGGAAGGTGTATGTGCCGCTGGCGCGTCCGACTTACCTGGCCTATGCGCTGGTCTCGGTCAGCTATCACTGGAACAACTTCCTGTGGCCGCTGGTGGCCACGCAGACCGAGGCCAGCCGGCCCGTGACGGTGGGCATGGCGCTGTTTGCGGCGCCCGAGACCGGCGTGGACTGGGGTGTGCTGTCGGCAGGCACGCTGCTGTGCGTAGGGCCGCTGGTGCTGGCCTTCCTGCTGTTCCAGCGCCAGTTCATGCAGTCGTTCATGCAGGCCGGGGTGAAGTAAAAAAACGGCGGGTCTCCCCGCCGTTTTCGTTCTATCTGCCGATTCAGTGGTCGCGCCAGCGCTGCACCATCACCTGCTGGATCTTGCCCTTGAAGAAGTAGCGGCGGTCGGTAGCCCCCTGCGGGTCCGCACCGATCACGATGGGGCTGGTGTTCAGGCCCACGCCGCCCGAGACCGATA
The DNA here is from genome assembly GCF_039710735.1 of Cupriavidus sp. DL-D2. NCBI lineage: Bacteria > Pseudomonadati > Pseudomonadota > Betaproteobacteria > Burkholderiales > Burkholderiaceae > Cupriavidus > Cupriavidus sp. DL-D2. The sequence continues at coordinate 28,357 of NZ_JBDKXK010000033.1, forward strand.
CCGACGGCACGCCCTCCACATTGTTGACCCACAACCGTACCGCACCGTTGCCGTCGTAGGCGCCGATGATGAAGTACGAGTCCGTGCCGTTCAAGCCCGCGAGCGAAGCGGTGGCGTACTGGTAGGCGCCGTTCACGTAGACGCCGAAGCGCAGCGAGGTGCCGGCCTGCTCCAGCGCGAAGCCGCCCGCATCGCTCTTGGCCACGATGGCCGCCGTGGCACCCGAGGTCAGGTCGTCGAAATTGACGACCGCGCTGACGAGGAAGCCGCCGTTGCTGGCGTTATCGGCCTGCCACGTGGTCACCGACTGTGTGCCCGTGAACACCATGCTGCCGCCCACGCGGTCTTCGTCGGACGTCACCGCCAGCACTTCCAGCGTCGGCGCGGTGCTGCCCTGTGCCACCGGATACGTCGTGGCATTGGTGCGGCGGTAGGTCAGGGGCCAGGCCGTCTGCTGTGCCGTGTTCATATGCACCAGCGACGTCGATTCGGTGATCACGGCGCGGGCCGACGTAGCCAGCGCCGTGGTGCCGCGATCGTAGTCCGAGGTGATGAAGTCCACGTCCTCGCGCAGCGCCGACAGATAGGCTTCGCCCATGCTGGCCGGCGTGGTGTAGACACCCACGCCCAGCCCGAGCAGCTTCGCCTGCATCAGCGCGCCGAACAGGCTGGCCATCCGATATTCCAGTTCCACGCCGTGGAAGCCCAGGCTCTTCGTCGCGCGGATGTTGTTGCGGATATCGCTCTCGATCAGCGTGTGGAAGCGGACATGGTCACGGATGCTGGCGAACTCGGACTGCGCGAGCAGAGCCTTGGCGCGCACCAGATGCTGGTGGCGGCCATCCATGAAGCCGCGCAGCACCACGGGGCGTCCGGCCGAGGCGTAGCCCCAGTCGCGCACGGCGCGTAGCACGCCAAGCATCAGTGTGTCGCTGGCGGCGGCAGTGGTGTACTTCTCCTTGATTTCGAGGAACAGCAGGCGGTCGCTCTGCTGCAGGTTCGTGTTGGCCAGCGCATTGGCAAACGTACCTACTGCGCTTTCGCTGTCGCCATGCTCCACGTAGACCTGGCCATCGGCATGCAGCGTCAGGTCGAATTCGATCAGGTCATAGCCGCGCGACAAGGCCATCGACACCTGCGTGTTGGTGGCAGCCGTGGAACTGCCATAGCAGTTGTGGCAGGACAGCGCCACGGTGTTGCCTAGCGGGGAGACGGGCAGGGCACGGCTCACGCCGTTCCAGTACGTGCCGGCCTGCGCCAGCGTGGGCGCGGCGCAGAGCGCCACCCAGCACACTGCGCGAACGAAACTTCGATACATCCTGTTGGATTGGCTCATCCGGGATCTCATCGTGTTGTGTGGAAGGGAACACGGGCCTGAAATCACCGCATGAAAAGCCGGAACGGCCCGTCATCGCAGCTGACAGGGCGCAGGAATGCACCGACGCGGCATGTGATGTTCGCGATTGTCGGGCAGGGTGTGTGTCAGATCAATGAAGGCGATATGAAACTATTTCGCGTTCATTCGATCAGCGGGGCGCCTGTGGAGGAATGATTGGCGCGACGCCATTCGATGGGGGCGGCCGTTGGGGCAGAACGGAGGTGCCAAAGGTATTGCCCATCCGCGTGGACGTGGCCGCGCGGTTGTAGAGCCCCAACTGGTTCGACGGCTGATTGGCGATGGCCTCCGATCCCAGCACACCGGGTTTCCCCGCGCGTGGCGACGAGGCTGGCGCCAGCCGCTGCGTCAGGCAGTCATACGCTGGCGCGCGCTCGCCGTTGACCTCCACCTCCGCGCAACTCCCTTGCGTAGTCCCTTCGTTCGCGCCCCATGCCGAGGCCGATACGCCAAGCGCGGCCACTACCGCCAAGGTTTTCCACGTCTGCATCGCCTGCTCCTGATCGTCATCGCCCTGGAAGTCTCGTCCGTGCGGAATGTGTCGTCGATGAAATATTTGTGACAAACGACATGCCCTGCCAGGTTTGGCCGTCTAGGCATCTGTGCGTAACGCTGACATGAGCGCTGGTGATCATGTCTCGCGGCGTGATGCCCCAAACGATGCCGTCCTCGGTCAGGACACTGGCACGCGGGGCTGGCAATCGAAAAAAGAAGAAGGTCAGCAACTCATGCGAGTCAGCAAGAAGAAAGGCCCGTCGCCACGGTGGAGGGCAGTGTGCGTGGCGATGATTGGACTGGGGACGGGTGGGGCATTGGCGCAATCTGCGCAGTCCGCGCCAGCGGATGGCGCGCAGCCTGCCGCCGCGCAGGCCACGCAGGCCGCGCCGCAACCGGAGCGCGCGGTCGATATCAGCGAATACGTGGTGCGTGGCAACACGGTGCTGGACGTGCGCACGATCGAGCGTGCCGTGACGCCGTACCTGGGACCATCGCGCACGCTCAAGGACATCGAATCCGCGCGTGACGCGCTGCTGGCCGCCTATCAGGCCAAGGGCTTCCAGTCGGTCTATGTGGAACTGCCCGAGCAGCAGGTCACGAGCGGCGTGGTCTACCTCCAGGTCAGTGAAACCCGTGTGGGCCGCGTGCGTGTGGTGGGCGCCGAGTACCAGTCGCCGCGCGAGGTGCGCGAACAGGTGCCGGCGTTGGCCGAAGGGCAGGTGCCCGATTTCACGCAGGCGCAAGCGGAACTCACCGAACTGAACAAGACGGGCAAGCGGCAGGTCATGCCGCTGGTGCGGCAGGGCACATTGCCGGGCACGATGGACGTCGATCTCAAGGTCGAGGACAGCAGCCCGTGGCGCGGCAGTATCGGCCTGAACAACGACTACAGCCCCGATACCAAGGAGTTGCGCGCGCTGGCATCGATTGGCCACGACAACCTCTGGCAACTGGGCCACAGCGCGTCGCTGAGCTTCTTCGGCGCGCCGCAGGACCTGAACCAGACGCAGGTGTTCTCGGGCTCCTATATCGCCCCAATCCGCGGCACGAACTGGGGCGTCGAACTCTCCGGCTATCTCTCTGACAGCAACGTGGCGACGGTAGGCGGCACCAGCGTGCTGGGCAAGGGCCATTCGGTCGGCCTGCGCGGTACATACACCGTGCCGAACACCGGCGACTGGTATCACGCGCTGAGCCTGGGCGTCGATTTCAAGGACAACAAGGAAACCACGCGCCTCGGCACCTCCGGCGACACCGTGCCGCTCAAGTACGCACCGATCACGCTGTCCTATACGGGCTTCACGCAGACCACGCGCGGCCAGTACGGCTTGAACATGGCGCTGGTGGCCGGCACGCGCAGCTTCCTGGGCTACGGCAGCGACTGGAAGGAGTTCGACTACAAGCGCTACAAAGCGTCGCCGAGCTTCCTGCTGCTCAAGGGCGATACCAACGGCACGTGGAATTTCGCGGGCAATGCGCAGTTGGCATGGCGACTGGCGGGCCAGATCACCGATTCGCCGCTGGTATCGAGCGAGCAGATCGCGGCGGGCGGCATGAACTCGGTGCGCGGCTACCTGGCTGCCGAGACCACGGGCGACTACGGCGTGGTGGGCTCCGTGGAAATGCGCACGCCGCCGCTGGACTTCTTCGGCGGCACGGTGTCCGACTGGCGCGTCTATGCATTCGCCGATGCGGGTCAGTTGCGCCTGCGCGATCCGCTGCCGGAGCAGGAGAGCCGCTTCTCGCTGGCCTCCGTCGGCATCGGCACCAGCTTCAGGCTGGCGCGCTACGTGAACGGCCGGCTGGACCTGGGCTTTCCGCTCAAGGACGGCCCGCGTACCGATCGTGGCGACCCCCGACTCAATTTCAGCGTGACGGCCAGTTACTGATCCACACATCAATCCCGGCACGCACCCAACACAGCATTCCGAAGAAAGCCAACGGAGAACCATAGTCATGCGACGTTCCCTATTCCTGCTGCTGGCACTGGCCAGCACGCTCGTGCCCAGCCTCGCGCACGCCTGGTGGCAGCCCGACTGGGCCTACCGCAAGCCGGTGACCATCGACGCCGGCCCGCAAGGCGGCAACATCGGCGGCGACGCCGGCCGCACGCCGGTGCTGCTGCGCCTGCATACGGGCAACTTCAGTTTCGAGGGCGTCAGCGAGACCGGCGCAGACCTGCGCTTCGTGGCCGGTGACGACAAGACCGTGTTGAACCACCAGATCGAACAGTTCGATCCGCTGCTCGGCATCGCGCTGGTGTGGGTCGATGTGCCGGCGGTGTCGGCCAACGGCAAGCAGCAGGTGTGGATGTACTACGGCAACGCGAAGGCGCCTGCCTCCGGCAACGGCCAGCGCGTGTTCGATCCGGACTTCACGCTGGTCTACCACTTCGCCGAAGGCAATGTGCCGGCGCGCGATACCACCGCGTATGGCAACAACAGCCAGACCCCCGTGGTCAGCGTGGACGGCACTGTGATCGGGAAGGGCGCGCAGCTCGGCAAGGCCGCACTGGCACTGCCCGCATCGCCGTCGCTGACGGTGGCGGCCGGTGGCACGTTCGCGTTTTCCGCATGGGTCCGTCCCGAGCAGCTCGGCGCCGGCCAACTGGTCTATGCGCGCCGCGATGGCGCGGGGGAACTGCTGATCGGCGTGGACCAGGGCGTGCCGTATGTGCAGGTCAACGGCCAGCGCAGCAACCCCGGCCAGCCGATCCAGGCGGGCCAGTGGTCGCATCTGGCGGTGAATGCCGATGGCAAGACGGTCACGCTGTTCGTAGGCGGCCGCCAGGCGGCACAACTGCAAGCCGCGCTGCCGGCGCTGAACACGCCGGCCTTTATCGGCGCGGACAGCGAAGGCGCGCATACCTTCCCCGGCACGATCGATGAAGTGCGCCTGTCGAAGGTGGCACGTCCCGCCGCGCTGCTGTTGGCCGATGCGGTGTCGCAAGGCGCCGATTCGCGCCTGGCCGTGTTCGGTCCGGACGAGCAACAAGCTGGCAAGAGCCATTTCGGCTTCATCCTGGCCGCCATGCCGCTGGATGCATGGGTGGTGATCGGCCTGCTGGGCCTGATGATGGGTGTGTCGTGGACGATCATGATCGGCAAGGGTCGCAGCTACGGCGCCAACTCGCGCGCCAACGTGGCATTCATGGGCCAGTTCCGCGAGGCATCGGGTGTATCGCTCGATCACCTCGCCAAGACGGGCCGCGTGACCGGCGAGGTCAAGGAGCACTCCTCGCTGTGGCGCCTGTATGAAGTGGCCGTCGATGAACTGCATCGCCGCCATCAACTCGGCTACGACCTCAACGCCGTGGGCGACGCCACGATCAGCGCGATCCGTGCCTCGATGGACGGCGTGATGGTGCGCGAGAACGAACGTCTGGGCCGCCGCATGAACTGGCTGTCCACCACGATCGAAGGCGCGCCGTATGTGGGTCTGTTCGGCACCGTGATCGGCATCATGCTGGTGTTCGTGGTGGCTGCGATGGCCGGTGCCGTGGACATCAACTCCGTGGCGCCGGGTATGGCTGCGGCGCTGCTGTGTACCGCTGCGGGCCTGGGCGTGGCGATTCCCGCGCTGTTTGGCTACAACTGGCTGGCCTCGCGGGCAGACGCCATTGCCGCCGACATGGCCGTGTTCGTGGACGAGTTCGCCACGCGCCTGGCGGAAGAGCAGGGCGAAGGCCGCCGCACGCCCGTGCTGCAGCGCGCCTGAGCGGAGTTAAGGACCATGGCAAACGCAAGCAGGTTTGGCGTACGCAAGCGCACGGGGGGCATCAACATCACGCCGTTCGTGGACGTGCTGCTGGTGGTGCTGGTGATCTTCATCCTGACCAGCAACGCCAGCATTCCGGGCATCAAGGTGGATCTGCCGAAGGCCAGCGCCTCGGTGGCGCTGGAGAAGCCCAAGACCAAGGCCATCACGGTCGATAACGCGGGACAGGTGTTCCTGGATGCGTATCCGGTGACGCTGCCCGAACTGGAAGAACGGCTCCGCACGGAAAAGGCGCTGACGCCGGACTTTCCGGTGATCGTGCGCGGCGATGCGTCGGTGCAGTACGCCAAGGTGGTGGAGGTGCTGGATCTTCTGCGGCGCATCGACCTGAACCAGATCGGTCTGGTGACCGGCAAGCCGGCCTGAGGAGCGCAGCGTGAATCGTCGCGATCCCCTGGCGTCCCTGCCGCGCGCCACGCTGTTCTGGCGCCGCTGGGGCGGGTTTGCCGCTGGCGGGCTGGTTGTCGCCGCGCTGGCGCTGCTGCTCTGGTATCTGCTGAGCGATACGGCGTCCACGCGGCGCGAAGTACCGTCCACGCCGATGCTGGTGTTGCCGCCGCCTCCGCCGCCCCCGCCCGAGCCGGAGAAGCTGCCCGAACCCGAGCCGGTGAAGCCCGAAGTGGTGGAACCCAAGCCGGCCGAGCCCACCAACGCACCGCCCGACGATGCCCCGCCCGCACCCTCGCAGGACCTGGGGCAGGCGGTCACGATCGACGGCGCCGCGCAGGCTGGCAACGATGCCTTCGGCATCCAGGCCGGTGGTGGCGGTGGCATGACCGGTAGCGGCGGGGGACTGGGCGGGCGCTCCTATTCCAACTACGTGTCGAACGCATTGCAGCAGGCGTTCGTGCGTGATGCCCGCACGCGTCAGTTGGCCTTCGACGATATCCGCATCGAAATCTGGCTCGACCCCGAGGGGCGCGTCACGCGCGTGCAGCTTGTGGGTGGCTCCGGCAACGTGACCACGGACGAGGCCGTGCTGGCCATGGTGCGTGACTTCCGTGCCGACGAACGTCCGCCTGCATCGCTGCGGTTCCCGATGCGCCTGTCCATCAAGGGTCGACGCCCCTGAATGCGTCGCCAACCATATCCAACAGACATGCCGAGCAGTGTCATGAACCCCGTGATGAACCCCGCGATGAACCCATCGAAGAATCCATGCGTCCAGTCCCCGCGCTACACGCTGCGCGCCAATGCGCTGGCCGCAGCCGTTGCCACGGTGCTGCTGACCACAGCCGGCGTCGGCCACGCACAGAATGCCGTGCCGCCAGAGAGCGCGATGATCAAGCTGATCCGTGGCCTGATCCAGAGCGGCGCGCTGGAAAAGAGTACGGGCGAGGCGCTGCTGGCCCAGGCCCAGACCGAAGCGATGGCCGCACAGCAAGCCCAGCGCGCAGCGCCAGCGCCGGTAGTTGCCGCAGCGGCCACGGGTGCCACCGCAGGTGCCGTGGCCAGTGAAGTCCGCGTGCCCTATATCCCTGAAACCGTGCGTGATCAGATCCGCGACGAGGTCAAGGGCGAAGTCATGGCGCAAGCCAAGGCCGAAGGCTGGGCCGCCCCGAACGAGACGCCGGAGTGGACCAAGCGCATTCGTGTGGAAGGCGATGTCCGTCTGCGTAACGAATCGCGCTTCTACTCGGGCAGCAACAGCGATATCCAGATCGACTGGGCGGCCATCAACTCGGGTAGCGGCTACGACGTGAACCCCAACACCAACCTGAACCTGCCGCCGCTGCTGAACACGCGCCAGAATCGCCCGAACCAGTGGCGCGCCCGCGCGCGGATCGGCGTGCTGGCCGATGTATCGGACAGTGTGAAGGCCGGCGTGCGCCTGGCAACCGGCAACGACAACAGTCCGGTATCGACCAACCAGACGCTGGGGGGCGGGCTCGCCAAGAAGGACGTGTGGCTCGACCAGGCATGGCTGTCCTACCAGCCGTTCGAATGGATGAAGCTGACGGGTGGCCGCTTTGACAATCCGTTCGTCTCTACGGACACGCTGTTCTCGCACGACCTGAACTTCGACGGTATCGCCGCGCAGTTCGAGAAGATGCTGCCGAACAAGGACATCACGATGTTCGGCTCGCTGGGCTTTATTCCGCTGGAATACTCGAAGGACAACGCACCGTCGAACAGCCAGGACAAGATGTCGAGCGAGTCGAAGTGGCTGCTCGGCGCGCAGGTGGGCGCGGCGTGGAAGGTCAACGAAGAAAACCGCCTGCGCGGCGCGCTGGCGTACTACGACTTCCACAACGTCACCGGCCGCGTGTCGCAGCCTTGCGCACTGTATGCGGGCGCCGACGGTTGCAGCACGGACTGGACGCGTCCGGCCTTCATGCAGAAGGGCAACACGCTGATGCTGTTGCGCAATATCGCGCTGAACCCGCTGGACCCGGCCAACACCCCGCAGCCGCAATACGTGGGCCTGGCGTCGAAGTTCCAGTTGCTCGACATGAACCTGCGCTGGGACACCAAGGTGGCGGGCTATGGCCTGCGTTTTGACGGTAACTACATCCGCAACCTCGCCTATGACGAGGACGGTATGTGGAACCGCTCCAACGGCGGCATCGTGAACAACTTCGGCGGCTCGGGCGGCACCACGCGTGCGGACTTCAAGAGCGGCGGCAACGCGTACATGTTCCAGGCCACCTTCGGCAAGCCCACGCCTGCTGCGCGCGGGGACTGGAACGTGCTGGCCGGCTACAAGCGCATCGAACCCGATGCCATGCCCGACGGCTACAACGACTCCACGTTCCACGGCGGCGGCACCAATGCGCGTGGCTACTACCTGGGCGGCTCCTATGCGCTGGACAAGAACGCATGGGTGACCGGACGCTGGATCTCGACCAAGGAAGTTTTTGGGCCGCCGCTGGCCATCGACACACTGCAGTTCGAATTCAACGCGCGCTTCTGAGGAGGATGACGTGATCCCGATCCCTTTGATACGTGCCATGCCGCTGGTTCTTGCCCTGGTGGCAACCGGCGCCCATGCGCAGGCACAGAGCATGGAAGAGCGCCTGCGCAACCAGCTTCGCATCACCACCACGCAGTTGCAGCAGGCCCAGAACGAACTGGCCGCGCTGAAGGCCGGCCAGCCGCAGGCGGGCGCGGGCAACGCAGGCAGCACCGATGCGGCCGCGATGAAGAAGGAGCTGGACGCCACGCGCGCCCAGCTAGCCGCCGAGCGTGGCGCGCGCGAGAAGCTCGCCGACGCGGCGCGTCAATCGCAGCTGCAGGGGCAGGGCGCGGCCGAGAAGGCCGCAAGCCAGGTGGCGCAGTTCCGGGGTGCCTACGACGAATTGCTGCGCATGGCGCGCGGCATCGACGCTGAACGCCAGAAGCTGGCCTCGGAAGCCACCACGCAGAAGGCCGCGCTGCAACGCTGCGAAATCGCCAATGCAAAGCTTTACGCCGTGGGGCAGGACATCCTGCGCGCCTACGAGACCGTGGATCTCACCACCGTGATGGCCTCGCGCCAGCCATTCGCCGCGCAAAGCCGCGTGCGCTACGAGCACATCGCGCAGGACTACGGCGACAAGCTCTACGAAGGCCGCTTCGATGCCAACGCGGTGCCTGCCGCAGAGGCACAGGCAGCCCAGCCAGCGTCTACGCCTACTGCTGCCGCGCCATCGAGCGCGCCCGCGCAAGCGCAGTGACACACCCCATTCATCCGCACAGAACACACTGAACGCACAGAACACAGGACATGACCATGACTGAAGCCGTACTCGATATCGCAGCCAGCACCGAAGCCAACCTCGAAACCAACATTGCCACCCAGCCCGCCGTAGTGCCCGCCGTCAGCGCCGAGCAACTTGCCGAAGCCATCCGCCGCGCGGGTTGCGCCGTGCAGGTGGTGGAAGAGGAGCAGGGCACCCGCCTGCACAGCGCCAGCCACGGCGTGGGCTTCCAGGTGCTGTGGGGCAATCGCCTCGGCCCCGACCAGTATCTCGATTTCACGCTGAGCTGCCCGTTGCGCGTGGACGGCGGCGTATTCCCCGATGCGCTGCTGGCCGACTGGCACCGCAGCCGCCGCTTCGCGCGCATTGCCACGCACGGTGACTTCGTCGTGCTGGAAATGGACGTGATGGTGACGGGTGGTGTCAGCGAGGATTTCCTGTCCGTGTCGATGCAGGTGTGGATCCAGATGATGGGCCAGTTCTTCCTGCATCTGCGCAACTTCCGCGCCGAGGGTGAGGGCGAAGCCGCCGAGACCTCCGACGCTGCCGCATAACGCTTTCCCTTCTTCACTGTGGGCGACGCGCCGAATGACCTGCCGGCGCGTCGTTCTTTTTTTGTCATGGCAACGTCACGTCACAGTCATACGATCCGGTCGAACCCAAGCACCCTATGAACAGGTCACCCGCATTCCATGGCATGCCCGCCCGCTTCCCGTCGACCGTGTACGCCCAGGCGTTCGCGGCGGGGGCGTGTCGCGGTCATGGCGCTCGCCGCCACGCTGCCGTGGATGACGTTCGCGCGCGCCGCCGAGATGGTGTTCGACTTGCCGGCCCAGCCGCTGAAGTTGGCGCTGGACCGCTATGACGCGCAGACCAGCATGTCGGTCTTCTATCCGTCCGAACTCGCGGATGGCCGCACCTCGCACGCGGTGGTGGGTGCGATGACGCCGCGCGACGCTTTGCACCGTTTGCTGGAAGGCACCGGCCTGGCCGCGCATGCCACCGCTGGCGATGCTTTCGTGCTGGCCCCTTCAGGCGACACGCCGGTTTCCCCTGCGACACAGGACGCTTCGGTGGCACGGCAGGACTATGACGCGCTGGTGCAGTCGCGCGTGCGGCAGGCACTGTGTGCGCGGCCTGCGCTGGCGCTGGGCAGCTATCGGCTCGCCGTGACCGTGCAGATTGGTCGCGCGGGACGCGTGCAGCGGGCACGATTGCTCGATACCACGGGTGACAACCGCCGCGACGCCGCCATCCTCGACACGCTGCAGCAGATCGACATGGGCCGCGCGCCCGAGAAGCCCGATACGCCGTTCGTGCTGCTGGTGCGGCAATGCGTGGCGGGGCAGGCGTGCGTTCCCGCATGTGAAGCGCCACGGAGCCTGCGATGAGCGAGACCATCCGCTCCGGGCTGCGTGACCTGCTTACGCAACGCTACGACGATCTCAAGCGCCGCCTGACATGGCGCCTGGGATCGGCCGAGCTGGCCAGCGACGCGCTGCACGACACCTGGGTCCATCTCGAAGATCGCAACGATGCCAACGGCCCGGTAGCGAGCCCCGCTGCGTACCTGATGCGCATGGCGACCAACCTCGCGCTGGATCGCCTGCAGCGCGACCGCCGCTTCATGAGCGCGGAAGAACTCGACACGCTGATGCTCGATATCGCGGACCCCGCACCGGGTCCGGCGCAGACCGTGGCGGCGCGCAGCGACGTGCAGGCACTGGCGGACGTAATCGACAAGATGCCACCGCGTCGCCGTGCAATCTTTCTGGCAGTGCGGGTCGAGGAACTGTCGAATCAGGAAGCGGCCGTGCGCTTTGGCGTATCGGCGCGCCTGATCGGACTCGAATTGAAACGCGCACATGAGTACTGCGTGGCGCACATGGAACAGCGGGGTTGAAGAAATCGTGCCGATCCTGAGCGCCAGAACCGTCTTGATGTCATGCGCCCCCGCTTGGTGGGGTTGCCAGACGCCATGACTGCCACCATGAACCCTCTGCGACAACGGCCACGCGGCCTCTCCCGGATCGAACGCCAGGCCCTGGAATGGGTGCGGCGGATCGGTGCCGGCCAGATGACGCATCGCGATGGCGATGCGCTGCGGCAATGGTGCAAATCCAATCCCGCCCACGCCGCTGCTTTTACCGCTGCGCAACGCCAGTGGCAGGACCTCGCGCAGGCGGGTCGCCAACTGCTCGAACAGAAGCCGATGGCCGCGCGGCCCGAACCCAAGGCCGCGCCTGCGCCGGTGCATTTCCCGCGTCGCGCTTTCCTTGGCGGCGCGCTCGGCACCGCGGCTGTGGCGTCCGTCGCGATGGTCTATCCGCCCATGGGAATGTGGGCGTCCGTAAGCGAGCGGCGCGGCGACTATCGCACCGTGGCTGGCGAGCAGCGGCACATCACGCTGGGCGGCAACGTCGGTGTGGAAATGAATACACGCACCAGCATCGCGCTGCATCCGCGTGGCCGGGTGGCCGGTATCGAGTTGATCGCGGGCGAGACCGCCATCGACATGAGCGACACCAGCCGGCCCTTTGCGGTCACGGCGGGCGCGGGCCGTGCGGTGGCTGCGCGTGCGCGATTCGAGGTGCTGCACACCGCCGATTCCGTCTGCGTGACCTGTGTGCAGGGCGTGGTGCAGGTGGCGCATCCCACGGGCACGGTCACGCTGAATGCGCGGCAGCAGGTCACCTATGACGACCGCAAGCTTGCACACGTGGTGGATCTGGACGCCGCGCGCATGCCCGCGTGGCGCGAGGGGTTCCTGCGCTTTGCCGAGACGCCATTGGGCGATGTGGTCAACGAGATCAATCGCTACCGCAATGGCAAGCTCGTGCTGATGTCGCGCCAGCTTGCCGCGCGCCCCGTCACAGGGCGCTTCCGCATCGATGCGCTCGACAAGGCCATCGCACAGATTCAGCAGTCGTTCGGGCTCGACGCCCGTCATCTGCCCGGTGGGGTCGTCCTGTTGTCTTGATGCCGTCGCGGGACTGTCACCAAATCTTCAAGGAAAACCTTGCCGATTCGGTCCCGCCAAAGGGTCTAGCTCCCAGGAGCATCGGCGGCAACGCCCGTCGATGGCAATGACGACAGGAGTCGGACCGCACGCCTCGCACGCGCTGCGCACCGGCTCCGCAAACTTGCTTGACGGGATCAGGGCACCATGCAGACGCGCGCAAACCAGAACAAATCGCTGGCGCAACACAAGGTTGGGATGGCAATACCGCAGGCGAGGCCGCTGGCCCGTACCGTGGCGCTGCTGGTGGCGGCGGGCGGCCTGTGGGGCACCTCGGGCGCCACGCACGCAAACCAGGCGTTCAGCCGCGCATGGATGGCGCAGAAGAACATGACGCAGGACACGGCGGCTGCCACGGGCCGTCTGCCCAACGGCATGCCGGCGTCGATGCTGACCAATCCGCAGGGGCAGCAGCAACAAGCCAACGCACAACTGCAGCGCTCGATCCAGAATCTCGGGCAGGCTGCGCAAAGCATTGCCGCAATGCAGGCCACGCAGGCCGCCGCACGCCAGGCCGCCGCGCAGCAAGCCTCGGTGCCCGATGGGCTGGGCGAGGGCGGCCTCAAGGTCGATACCAATAGCCTGACCGCCGGCTGGATCAACGCCAAGGACGCCACGCAGAAAGTGGTGGATGGGCGCACGCAGGTCACCATCGAACAGACCGCTTATAAAGCGATCCTGAACTGGGAAACGTTCAACGTGGGCCGCAACACCACGGTGGAATTCCAGCAGCGCCAGGACTGGGCCGTGCTGAACCGCGTGAACGATCCGCAGGCGCGCCCGAGCAAGATCCAGGGGCAGATCAAGGCCGATGGCACGGTCATGATCGTGAACCGCAACGGCATCGTGTTCACGGGCACGAGCCAGGTGGATACCCGCAATCTGGTGGCCGCTGCCGCTGGCATGACCAATGCGCAGTTCGACAAGGGCCTGTTCAGCGAGGCACGCGGCGCGGGCTATGTGCCGACGTTCGCCAACGATCTGGCTGTGAGCACAACGGCGGTCACGCATGGTGCGGCCACGGGCGATGTCATTGTCGAGGCCGGCGCGCGCATTGCCACGCGCAAGCCCGAGTCCGTCACGCAGGGCGGCGGGTACGTGCTGCTGCTGGGCCGCGAGGCGCATAACCGCGGCACCATCGTCACGCCGGGCGGACAAACCGCGCTGGCGGCTGGAGACAGCTTCGTGATCCGCCGGGGTCAGGGCACCGACGGCAATCCCAATTCGAGCACGCGCGGCAACGAAATCGACGTCACGCGACTGGCCAACAGCGCAGCGGGTCTTGTCACCAACAGCGGTCTGATCCAGGCCACCACGGGCGATATCACGCTCAAGGGCCATACCGTCGAGCAGTCGGGCGTGCTGGTGTCGAGCACCTCGGTCAATACGCGCGGCACGATCCACCTGCGCGCCGAAGGCGACGACAAGAGCCGCGTCACGATGGCGCCGAACAGCGTCAGCGCCATCGTGCTGGATGACAGCGGCGGTACGGCACTCGACGTGCAGCGCGATGCGTTGCTGCGCGACTCCGGCACCGTGAGCGAATCCGGCTACAACCGCCGCGACCAGTCGCTGGTGCAGGTGATTTCCTCGGGCGATGTCTTGTTCGATGGCGATTCGCTGACGCTGGCCACGGGCGGCCAGATCAGCGTCAACGCCGCGCGCCGTGCGCTGCTGGCTGACCGCGCCATCCTCGATGTGGCGGGCGCCGTGGGCGTCAACGTGGCGATGGAGGCCAACAACGTCGAGGTCAACGTCCAGGGCAATGAACAGCGCGATTCCCCGGACAACCGCGACTCCGGCAAGCTCAACAACACCACGATGTGGGTGGACCGCCGCTATCTCGTGCGCGTGCCGGCGGGCACCAACGGCTACACCACGGATCGCTGGTACACCGGCGGCGGCCTGCTGGAAGTCAGCGGCTACCTGAACACCAGCGGCCATGGCATCGGCGAATGGGCCGCGCTGGGCGGCACCGTGACGTTCGATGGCGGCCAACTGGTGACGCAGGCCGGATCGTCGGTGAACGTTTCGGGCGGCTCGCTGAACGTGCAGACCGGCATGATTCGCCAAAGCTGGCTGCGCGGCGAGGATGGCCGCCTGTACAGCCTCGACAATGCCCCGGCTGACGTGCTCTACAGCGGCCTGTATCGCGGCTATGAGACCCAGCACCAGCGCTGGGGCAAGACGTCCACCGAACAGTTCAACAGCCCGCTGATTGCGCCCGACCGTCGCCTGGAGAACGGCTACACGGTAGGCCGCGATGCGGGTCGTGTGGTGGTGGGCACGAATTCCGCCGTGCTGGAAGGCGCCATCGAATCGACGGTGTATCAGGGGCCCCGCCAGAGCCAGGCGCGCGATGCCACGCTGGATGGCTATCGCCAGTCGCAGATTGCCGCGCCGCTGGCCGGCGAACTCGTGATCGGGTCGATCAGTCCGTTCTACGACACCGCTTCGGGCATGCTGCGCGACAGCCCGAAGGCCAAGGTGAAGCAGGTGGAGATCGGCGCGGTCGAGGGTATCGCGCAGGGGCTCGGCCTGGATGGCGCGATGCCCGATTCGCTGGCCGGTCACATCGCACTGGATGCCGGCTGGGTCAACGCACAGAAGCTGGGCGGCCTCAAGGTCTACGCACAGGATGGCATCGAGGTGGATGCGCCGATTGCCGTCGCTAACGGCGGCGGCATCGCGCTGCACGCGGGCAAGGTGGACGTCAACGCCGATCTGACCGCACGTGGCGGCCAGATCGTGCTCGGCAACGTCCTTAGCCAGAGGACCGGCAACGAATGGGTCGACGGGACGATTTCCGCGACGCCGGTTGCGATGACCGGTGTCAACGTCGCGCGTGGCGTCACGCTCGATACGCGCGGGCTCTGGACCAACCTGCGCACGGACGCGGGCGACATCGCGGGGCTGCCGTACATCAATGGCGGCGATATCCGCATCAGCACCACGGGCAATATCGTGCTGGACACCGGCAGCGTGCTCGATGTCTCGTCGGGCGCGGCGCTGAAAGCCAGCGGCAAGCTCGATGGGGGACGCGGTGGCAATATTTCGCTGCTATCGAACCAGTTGGATACCACCGGCAAGAACGCTGGCACGCTGCGCATGGACGGCGAACTGCGCGGCTACGGCGTGCGCGGCGGCGGCAAGCTGACGCTCGATTCCGGCACGGGCGTGATCGTGGGCAGCAGTCCGCTGGCAGAGAACGGCGTGCTGAAGGCTGGTGAATCGGCGGACGTCCAGTTGATGCTGGCGCAGGACCTGACGATGCCGGTAGGTACTGTCCTGCCGACCGACTACACCTACACCACCGATCGCATCCAGCCGGGCGGCGTCGCGCGCGGCAATCTCCTGGTCACGGTGGACAAGCCTGCGACGCTGGTAGGCAACTGGCAGGTGCCGGCTGGCGAGGGCGGTGTCGCGTACGTGGTCTACGACAGCTACGGCAACTTCTACCAGACCGGCATGACGGTTCCGACTGGGGCGAAGATCACCAGGACGGTCGGCAACATGGCGGCCGGCTACGTGGTGCCCGCGGGTGTGTTTGCCGATGGCATGCCCGTGGCGCCGTTCGACACCACGGTCAAGGCCGGCACGCCGTTCACGCAGGCCGTGACGCTGCACGCGGGCGACCGGCTCGCACCGGGCACGGCGCTGTCCGCCGATGTGAAGGTCAAGCCATTGCTGGTGCTCGACGGCAAGGTGTTCCAGACCGGCTTCGGCCAATACGAGGTGATCGGCCAGCAAGGCGTGGCGGTGGCGCCGGGCGCGATCATCGACGTCAGCATGCCCGTGATGCGCCACGATACCGTGCTCGCGCACGCGGCCCCCACGGGCACGACGCCAGCGGATGCGATGCAGCAATGGCTGCCGCCCCTCTGGGAAGAAGACCCCGAAGACGGTGTGCTGACGCAGCGGCGCGGTGCCGATCTGGTGCTGACGGGCGGCAGCGTCTACGGGCACGCGCCGGTGGCAGTCGGCACGGGCAGCGTGGTCTCGGTCGACCCCGTTCACAAGATCACGTTGCAGGGCAACGGCCAGATCACCATCGACGGCACGCTGAACGCGTGGGGCGGCAAGATCTCGGTGCTGGAGACGGCGCTGGGCGTGGCTGCGGCCGATACGCCGAGCGGTCACGCGGACAGCCGTTCCATCTGGATCGGCAACCACGCGGTGCTCGATGCGGCAGGCCGTGCGGCCACCGCAGTGGATAACGCCGGACGCGTCTACGGGCGGGCAGCCAATGGCGGCACCATCGAGATTGGCGCGCCTTATGTGGCGGGCGCGCGTCAGGTGGACGCCGCAGATGCGTTCATCGTGGTGCGTCCAGGCGCGCGCCTCGACGCATCGGGCGACGCCGCCACGATCGACGTGCCGGGCCAGGGTGCCGTGGCACTGCCGGGCAACGGCGGCGTGATTGCGCTGAGTTCCTACCGTGGGCTGTTCGTCGATGGTGCCATGCGCGCGGCGTCGGCGGGCCCCGGCGCAGCGGGCGGCACGCTGGCGCTGGCGCTGGAAACGCCGGCCTATCTGGGCGTGGCGAACAACACGCTGCAAGGCGTTGGCGTGGAAGACGCCGTGCGGGTGCCGCGCGAGTTGATCCTGGCGCAGGTGCAGGGCGCCAGCGTCCTGTCCGACGACCTCGCCCCGGGCGCCAATCTCGCGAATGGCGAGACGCTGGCCTTCGGTTACGGGCGCATTGGCGTGGACCGCACCGCGGCAGGCGGCTTCGGCAATCTTTCGCTGCTCGCCAACGGCCTGATCAGCTTCGACGGCGATGTCGATCTGAAGATGGACCAGAGCCTGCGGCTGGTGGCCAGTTCGTTGAATCTTGCGCAGCAAGCGGATCGGGCGACCCACGTCACGCTGGCGGCACCGTACATGCAGATTGCTGGCAATACGCGCCGCGCGGTGGATAACTCGATCATGCCCAATCCGGTGGTCGGTTCGCGCAACCTGATCACTTCGGGCGGCGGGTCGCTCGGCGTGCCGCTGGTGGCCGAAGATGCCAGCCTGACCGTGGATGCAGGGTTTCTCGATATCGCCGGGCAGATGCTGATGGGCACGCGCGGCGACATCGTGATGAATAGCGGCACGCCGCTGAAGGTGGAGCGTGACACGTTCGGGTCGATCGCCCTGCGCAGTGCGGCCGATATGCGCCTGTCCGGTGCCGCCGAGCTCTATTCAGCCGGCAACCTGACGCTGGCTGCGTCGCAGATCTATCCGGCCACGCTGGACAGCGGCAAGTTCGTCGTTGGCCTGGAAAACTACGTGGACCAGTGGGGCACCCGGATGACCCGCATGGTCCCCACGCGTGTGCTGAACATCGAGCGGTCGGGCGCGGCGGGGGCGGCCGACCCGGCATTGCCGTATTCGGTCTTCGGCTCGATCCAGCTGGCCGGACCCACGGTCAACCAGAACGGCGTGGTGCGCGCACCGATGGGCAGCGTGACCATCGGCTCCAGCCAGAACGGTCAGGAAACCGGCATCGTCAACCTGCTGCCGGGTAGCGTCACGTCCGTGAGCGCGAAGGGCCTGACCATGCCGTTCGGCGGATCGCTGGATGGCTTGAGCTACATGTATAACGGCGCCGATGTGGCGTTCGACAAGGCGGGCGCCGGACCCGCTGTCACGCTGGCCGGCCACGCCATCGACGTGAAAGAGGGGGCCGTCCTCGACATGAGCGGCGGTGGCGACCTGAAGGGCGCTGCGTTCCTGTCCGGACGCGGCGGTTCCACCGATGCGCGCATGAACTCGCTCATTCAGGTGGACCCGCAGGGTGGCTTCACGCTGCCGGGGCTGGCGACCAACCCGGTCTACGCCATCGTGCCGGGTGCGCAGGCCGGGTACGCACCCATCGTGGCGGAGAAAGGCGCGAGCGACCCGGCCATCGGCCGCCAGATCACCATCGGCGCGGGCGTGCCGGGCTTGCCGGCGGGCACTTATACGTTGCTGCCGTCCACCTACGCGCTGCTGCCGGGCGCCTTCCGTGTGGAACTGAACGGCGCGCAGGCCGCCGCCTCTATCGCCACCACTACGCGGCAGGATGCGCTGGCGATGCGCAATGGCTCGTACGCCACCAGCGCGCAACTGAGCACGTTCGGCACGGGCATTCGCGACGCACTGCCTACGCAGGCCATCGTCACTTCGGCGGACGTACTGCGCCGCTATTCGCAGTACAACGAGACGAACTACACCGATTACGCTATCGCCGCAGCCCAGCGCAACGGCATGCCGCGTACGATGATCGAGCGCGATGCCAAGACGCTCAAGCTTGATTTCCTCGCGGGCTACTCCAACGGCAAGATCGGCGATACCGAATCGCTGCACTTCGCTGGCAAGGCACTGTATGACACGCCGGAAGGCGGCTGGGGCGGCAGCGCGCTGGTCACTGGCGCAGGCAATTACGAGGTTCTGGCCGCTGGCGCAGCGCCTGGTGCACCGGGTGCCATGTCGTATCCGGTGTCACTGCACGCCGATGACCTGAACGCGATCGGCGCCTCCCGGCTTGCCATCGGCGCATTGCCGAAGGTCGGCGGCGCGGGCAGCAACGCCCAGCGCGGCAATGTGGCGACATTCGATTCCGCCGCTTCCAACATCGTATTGCGCGAAGGTGCTGTGCTGAAGGCGCCCGAGGTATTCCTCGTGACCAGCAACCCGACCGGTGGCATCACTATCGAGCAGGGTGCGGGCATCAACACGCTGGGGCAGGGCAAGGCCGCGTGGGACTCGACTAACGGCTTCGTTTTCGAGCCGGGCCAGCGCGGAGTGGTGGCGCTGTCGAACGGGTGGCTGGACATGCTGGCACCTGTTGCGAGCAACGGAAGCTTCGGCGGCGGCTTCATCGATATCGGCGCCTGCGGCGCGGGCGCCGCGTGCCAGGGCAATGCGCAGCTGTATTCGGAAGGCACCATCGCGGCGGCTACCGACAACACGTTCGAACTGCGCGACGCGGTGCGCTACGGCACGCGCAATCTCTCGCTGTCGGTGGGGGCGATCAACGTGGGCACCGAAGCCGCGCTGGCGGGTGCGGCGTCGCGCGGCGCACTGACGCCGGGCCTGCGGCTCTCGCAGGACGTGCTGAACCGCCTGATCAACGGCGACACCAGCACCGGCGCCCCGGCGCTGGAGAACCTGATCCTGACCGCGCGCGATGCGGTCAACTTCCACGATTCGATCACGCTCTCCACGCTCGATCCTGTCACCGGCAAATCCGCGCTCGACCGCCTGGTGCTGACCACGCCGGCCATCTATGGCGCGGGCGATGCCAATGCCGATGCACGCATCCAGACCGATGTGCTGGTGTGGAACGGCGCCACCACGCCGGCTGGGCAGGTGGCTGCAGGCGGGGCCGGCACCGGCTCGGGCAAGTTCACGATCGATGCGCGCGAGATCGAGTTCGGCTTCGCACCATCGGTACGCACGGACACCGTGCATGACATGGACCGTCTGGCGCTTGGCTTCAGCGATGTGATCCTGAAGGCTGGCGAGCGCATCACGGCCAATCGAAAGGGCACGCTGGCGGTCTACCAGTCGCGCGGCGCATGGGACGACGCAGCAGGCAAGTTCCCCTACAACGGCGGCAATCTGCATATCGAGACGCCGCTGCTGACGGGCCAGGCAGGCTCCGTCAACACGCTGCGCGCCGGTGGCGACATCAGCGTGGCCGCACCGGCTGGCGCGACGGCGCCGGTGCTGTCGAACGCCGCACTGGTGGCGGCGATGGGTGCGGAGATTGCGCTGGAAGGGCGCAACGTTGCGCTCGATACGGCCGTGGCGCTGCCGAGCGGCAAGCTCACGGTCACCGCGCAGGGCGACATCGCGCTGGGTGATCGCGCCGACCTCGACCTCGCCGGGCGCAAGCTCGACTTCTTCGACGTCAGCAAGTACAGCTGGGGCGGCGATGTGGTGCTTGACAGCAAGGCGGGCAACATCCGCCAGGCATCGGGTTCGCACGTCGATCTCTCCGCAGTGGAGAACCGCGCGGGCAAGTTCACGGCCATCGCGCTGGGCACCGGTGCGGGCATGGTCGATCTGCAAGGCTCCTTCGCGGGCGGCAGCACCGGCCACTACGACGCGGGCGGCACCTACGTGCCATATGCCGCAGGCGGCGCCGATATTCGCGGCCAGCAGATCGCGGACTTCACGGGCCTGAACCAGCGACTCAACGATGGCAAGGTCAGCGGCAGCCGCAACTTCCAGATCAAGCAGGGCGACCTGACGATTGGCGACGAACTGAAGGCGCGCGAGATCAGCGTGTCCGTCGATGGCGGCCGGCTCGTGGTCAACGGCACCGTGGATGCCAGCGGCGAACAGGTGGGCAGCATCCGCCTGGCGGCGCGCGATGGCGTGGCCATCGGCGGCAATGCACTGCTCGATGCGCACAGCCGCGTGCTGCGCGTGGACAGCTACGGCAAGATCATCGAGGCGCCGAACCGCGCCATGATCGAGATCCAGAGCGGCAACGGCACGCTGGTGCTGGCCGATGGCGCGCGCATGGACGTGCGCGCCGGCACCGATGGCACGGCGCAGGCGCTGGGGACGGTGGAACTGAGCGCGCGGCGTATTGGCGGCGCGCGCGGTACGGATGTGGATATCGATGCGTCGGGCACCGTGCGCATCGATGGCGCGCGCGGCATCTACGTCAACGCGTTCCAGCGTTATGACAACGCGCCGCTGATCACGGGCGGCACCGTCGATGGCCGCGACTACCAGTCGATCACGCAGGGCTACCTGAAAGACCTGCATGACGACAGCGCGGCGTTCATGACCAACGCGCTGGCCAACGGCGACCTGATGAATCGCAAGCTGGCCGGCCTGCGTGGCTACGCGGACGCGTTCCATCTGCGCCCCGGCGTCGAGATCGTCAGCGCCACGCCCGATGGCGACCTTCATGTCGATGGCGATATCGACCTGTCCGGCTTCCGCTACGCCAGCGTGAATCCGCATTCGCAGATGACTGGTGTCTATGGTTCGGGCGAGGCGGGCGCGCTGGTGCTGCGCGCGGGCGGCAACCTCAAGATCTACGGCAGCCTCACCGATGGTTTCGATACCTCGGTGCTGCAGCCCACGATCGACGACAAGGGCTGGATTCTGGTCAAGGGCCGCATCCCTTGGGGCGGCGATGTGATCATCCCGACCGACAACCTCGTGACGCTGGCAGAAGGCACGTTCTTCTACTCGGGCCGCGCGCTGAACTATGCGTTGTCGATGCAGGCGATGTCGCTGCGCGCCGGCACCGAACTCGCCACCCGCGCCACGCTGACGGCGGACCTCGTGTTGCCGGCTGGCACGGTGCTGGGCGGCGCGGTGCGCGATAGCAGCGGCAACGTGGTCTACGCCGCTGGCGCCGTGTTGCCGCAGGCCGTGACGCTGTCCAGCGGCATGCAGCTCGACGCGGGCAACCGTCTGCCGTCCGCCGCGAAGGTGGGGCCGATGGTGTGGCCGGCCGGCGTGCCGCTGCCGTTCCCCGACGGTGCCATTGTCGATGTCGGGTCGTCCTGGGCGGGCGTGAATGGCGTGCAACTGGCGGGTTCGCTGACCCTGCGCAAGGGTGCGATGCTGCCGGCCGAAACCGTGGTCAAGCTGCCGGGCGACGCAGAGAGCGTACAGATGCGTCCGGCCGATGCCGATGGCAATCAGGGCCGCAATCTCGCGCTGGCGCCGATGCTGGCACCGGGGTCGCAATCGTGGTCGATCCGTCTGGTGGGCGGCGCGGATCTGGATGCCGCGGACACGCGCGCCTTGCTGCCGCACAGTGCCAGCGGCCATGTGCTGCTGGCCGATACGCACTATGGTCTGGTGTTTCAGAAGAACGTTCTGGTGCCGGGCACGGGCCTGCCGGGGCAGTATGTGTGGGGTCCGGACGCCGAGATTTTCGGATACATGCCGGGTGATGTCATCACGCCTCAAGACATCATCAACTTTGGTGGTGAAGAAGCGCTGATGGGCCTGAACGACTGGGGTCTCGGCGTACTTGTGACGAAAATCGCGGACGGCACCCCGGCAGAGTATGAGGACCGCGCGACGCCGGGCCGCCAGCAGCTCTACAGCGTGCTGCGTACCGGCACGGGCGATCTGGACGTGTTGTCGGCCGGTGATTTCACGATGTCGTCGCCGTTCGGCGTCTACACGGCGGGCACGCAGTCGATTGGCGTGAGTACGGCGTACAACCAGCCGCGTTCGAACGGGGCGGACGGCACCATCCTGGGCGCGCTGGGCGCCGACTGGGCACCGTATGTCAACGGCGGTACGCAAAGTCTCTATCAGGCGTGGTATCCGGAACACGGCGGCAACGTGCTGGTGCGTGCGCAGGGCACCGTGCGCGGCGACACCATCGGACAGGCGTCGGGCTCCATCCGCAACGACGATGCGCTTGGCGTCATGCGGACGCATTTCGACACCTCCGCCGTGGGCGGCTGGCTGTGGCGCCAGGGAACCGGTAGCGCCGCGCAACCGGGCGAAGGCGTGCCGACCGCGTGGTGGATCAACTTCGGTACCTACGTGCCCGCTGCAAAGGGCACGGCCAATGCGCTGCATGACGGCACGCCATTCCTGGTGGGCTTCACGGGCATTGGCACGATGGGTGGCGGCAATCTCGTGCTCGAAGCCGGCGCTGACGCCGGCATGATGGAATCGCGCATGGGCAAGGCAGACAACGTACTGTCGCGCAGCCAGGGCCTGAACCTGGCAGTAGCCAGCACGGGCCGCGTTTCGGCCGATGGCAGCACGCTGACGCTGACCGGTGGCGGCGACCTCGACATCCGCATCGGCGGGGGACTCAACCCTGTGGCGGAGGTGCGGGCGACACCGAATACGGGCAGCAGCGGCATGGATGGCGTCCTGCTGCGCTACGACAACGTGCAGATTCCGCTCAACAGCACGTTCACGAACCTGCGCGGCGCGCTGCGGCTGGCGGCCGGTTCGGTGGGTGGTGTGGAACTGCGCTACGACGTCTCGGATCGCATGGAATCGCGTGCGTACCAGCCCAACGTGGCGACCTCGTCGATTGCGGCCGGTGGGCCGGTGCTGGTGCCCGGCGATGCGACGATCAGCATCGATGCGCGCGGCGATCTCGCCGTGGGTGGCGTGGCCGATCCGGGCCGCGTGCCGCAGTACCACAACGGCACGCCGTTCACGCTCAACGGCACCGCGCAGGACGGTGAGGGCTTCAGCTGGTTCTCGCTGTGGACCCCGGCCACGGCGGTAAATCTGCTGGCGGCGGGCGGCAACCTGACGCCGTCGATGGCGTGGATGGATAACCGTACCGGCCAGAATCACAGCGCCACCGATGGCCGCTTCATGATGCCGGCCATCCTGCGCGCGGCGGCGCCCAACGGCAGCCTCTACTATGGTGGGTCGAGCCAGGGCAGGCGCGGTAGCGACAACCTGATCGCGCAGTCGCCATATGGCCTGATGCTGGCGCCGTCGCCAGTGGGTTCGCAGTTCACGACCACGGGCACCGGCGCGCTGGAACTGCTGGCGGGCGATTCGATCTACGCCGGCGGCTACGCGGTGACGCAGTCGGGTGCCGATGGCGCCGCGTTGCCCACGCCGTTCAACCCCGGCTTTGTTGGCGTGGTGGGGCGGGTCTGGTACGGTGCGCATCTGGTCGGCAATGTCAGTCAACAGGCGCTTGCACCAAGCGTGATGTTCACCAACGGCATGGACACCGACCAGCTTTATCCGCTGTTCAGCCTGACGGCACCGACCGCCTCCGGGCAGGCACATGTGGGCCAGCCGCCCGCGCGCTTTTATGCCAACGACGGCGATATCGTGGGGTTGCGCACGGGCGGCATCATCACGCACGGCAACCCCAAGGGCCAGGACGGGCTGCAGCCGACGTGGTACGAAGGCGGCGGCCCGGTGGCGATCCGCGCGGGGCGCGATATCGTCAACGCCGGCACGGAACTCGGCATTGTCGAGACGGTGCCGACTGCCGCGCTCGGCTGGTACGGGCAGTATTACAGCGCGCAGCCCAATGCGCCGCTGCGTCCCACGCGGATCGAGACAGGCAGCGTGCGCGGCAACCTGATCGTGCACAACAGCGCGGACGATGTCTCGGTGATCTCGGCCGGGCGCGACATCCTGGGCGGCACGTTCTACGTGGCAGGGCCGGGCCTGATGGAAGTGACCGCGGGCCGCGATCTCTACCTCGCCGACAAGGGCGAACTCAAGAGCATCGGCCAGGTGGTCAATGCCCGGGCGGGGGATCGCGCCAGCGGGGCCGGTATCGCCGTGGCAGCAGGTGTAGGCGCACGCGGACTCGACGGGCTGGGTTTCCAGGCGTTTGCGGCGCGTTACCTCGATCCGGCCAATCAGGCCGATCCGTCTCGTCCGCTGGCCGACCAGCCGGGCAAGGTGGTGACCACGTATGGCGGCAAGCTGACGCTGGGCGACTGGCTGCGCGCGGAGTTCGGCTACGGCGGTGACGAAGCTGGCGCGCCTGCGTTCCTCGCCGCCAAGCAAGGGGAGCTGGACCTTGCCCGCGACCAGAAGCAGGCAGGCGGCACGGCCGCCACCAGCCGCGACCTGCAGCGCGAGTTCGGCCTCCAGTCTCAGTTGCATCTCGTGAACTGGCTGACCGACCGCTTCGGCGGCGCCAATGGCCTGGGCCTGCATTTCGATGCCGCCGCCGGCGATGCGCGCGCATTCTTCGCCGCGCTGCCGCCCGAGCAGCAGCGCGCCTATCTGCGCAATGTCTACTACGCGGAACTGAAGGCATCGGGGCGCGAGTACAACGCCGTGGGCGGCCCGCGTGCCGGCAGCTACTTGCGGGGCCGGGAGGCCATCGCCACGTTGTTGCCGAATGGCGCGAGCCTGGGCGACGCGACGGGCGAGCGCGCCTACGACGGCGACCTGACCATGTTCAGCAGCGCGAAGTACTACATGGACTCGGCCAACCCGACCTTCACCACGCGTCCCCGGGCCGGTGTGAAGTACCTGACCAAGGCCCAGTGGGTGGCCGCCGGATCGCCGGGCAACGTGCCGTACTTCGACGTGCTCGATGCCGGCATCCATACGGACTTTGGCGGCGACATCAGCATCCTGACGCCGGGTGGCCGCACGCTGGTGGGCGTGGATGGCGGCTTCGTGCCGGGCGAGGGGTCGGGCGTGCTGACGCAGGGTTCTGGCGAGATCCAGATGTATGCCCGCGACAGCATCCTGCTGGGCCAGAGCCGTATCTTCACCACGTTCGGCGGCAGCATCCTGGGCTGGTCGGCGCAAGGCGACATCAACGCGGGCCGGGGTTCCAAGTCCACGGTGGTCTACACGCCACAGCGGCGCATTTACGACGACTATGGCCGCGTGACGTTGTCTCCGACCACGCCAAACACCGGCGCCGGTATCGCCACGCTGAATCCGATTGCCGAGGTGCCGCCCGGCGACATCGACCTGATTGCGCCGCTGGGCACCATCGACGCGGGCGAAGCTGGCATCCGTGTGTCGGGCAACGTCAACCTGGCGGCGCTGCGCGTGGTGAATGCCGAGAACATCCAGGTGCAGGGTAAGGCAACCGGCATCCCGGTGGTGGCTGCCGTCAACGTGGGTGCCCTGTCGAATGCCAGCGCGGCGGCGTCGCAAGCCGCCAATGCGGCGCAGGAGGCCGTGCAGCGCGAACGCACGGCCGCCCGCCAGGCCATGCCGTCGGTGTTCACGGTGCGCGTGCTGTCCACGGGTGGCGAGCCAGCGGAAGGCGCGCCCAAGCCGGGGCAGGGCGCCAGCGTCCAGCCCGCGCCTTACGACTACAAGTCGGCAGTGCAGGTACTGGGGCAGATGAACCTGGGCGATGCCGCGCTGAGCCAGTTGACCCCGACCGAGCGGAGGAACCTGCAGCAGCACTGATAGGGAAGGTGGCAGGACAAAGGGGCGCCTTCGGGCGCCCCTTTGCGTTGGGGCGTCGAAGTTTAGGGTTTGTACGAGGGAGGCGACGCAGATTCTTTGCCAGGGCGGAACTTGCCAGCCTCTGCCGGGTCCATTGTTGCGATCGGTTACAATGCTGTGCCGCAGCATCCCGCCCCCGGCAAGTGCCTGATAATGGGCATCCGCCTGCTTTGTCTGCTGCCTGACCCCTGTTTCGACTGGTTTCCGCCCCCGAGCCTGATGCGTTTTCTCGTTTTCCTGCTGACTGCCCTGTGCTTGTCCGCGCTGTCGTTCCCGGCAGCGGCGAACGTGCGCGCGGACGCCGTGCAGGCGGAGGCGGTGGACTACGCGATGCAGGCGGCCGATGACGATTTGTCGCAGCTCGTGCTGCCGGGCGATCCGGACTACGGTGAAGACGAGGTGGCTGACGATGGCCCGCCGCCGGGCTATTGCAACATCTGGTCGGCCGACCTGCTCGATCCGCTGGACCTCTTCGACGCCGTTGACGAGACCAGCGCACTGTTCGTACTCCCTTCCTTCCAGCTTCCCCAGTCCGTGGACGATCTGGTGCAGCCGCTCGCCGCGCGCACCACGTTCGAGTCTGAGGGCGTGTTCCGCCCGCCCAATCTCCTCGGCTGATCTGCCGAGCCGCCGTGCGCGCAGCTTGATTCGCGCCCACGGTGTGCTTTCCTTGTCTTGCGCCCCCGAATTCGCGTGATGCCCTGAGCATCGCGCCGTAACGCCTTGCCACACGCGTACCCGCCATGCCGGCCGGTACGGTTGGCGCGCGTGGATGCCGGAGGGGCGGGACAGCCGTACCGTTTGATTCTCTCCGACATGAAGACCAAAACAACGTTGACTTGGGTCGCGTCGCTGTCTTTCCTGACAGCGCCCGCCTGGGCCGCGCAGCCCGTGCCGGTCAGTTCTGCCCCTTCGCCCGCCAAGGCGGGTGCCCCTGCCGGATCATTGCCGGCAACCACCACGCTGGCGGCCCGTGCGATGCCCCGGGTCACCACGCCCGCCGCCGAAACCTTCGAACTCCAGCAACTGCTGGAACTCGCCCAATCGACCAACAAGGGCGTGGACGCTGCCCAGGCCAATGTGGATGCCGCCACGGCAGCGATCACCACGGCCCGTGCCTATCCGAACCCGCAGGTGGAAGTGATGTATGGCCGCCTGCACGGCAAGGAAGCTGGCGTGCAAAGCGGCAATGCGCCGTCCTACGCCTTTGTGCAGAAGTTCGATTATCCGAACCAGCGCAGCCTGCGCGAGCGGATGGCCGGACGCGGACTCGAAGCCTCCGAGGCCCAGCGCCAGACCTTTCGCGCCGAACTGGCTGGCCGCGTGAAGACCGCGTACTTCCAGGTGCTGCGCCGCGAGACCGAACTGGCTGCCGCGCGCGAGGACCTGACCCTGATGCGCCAGATCCAGGAACGCGCCAAGGTGCGTGTGGATGTGGGCGAGGCGCCACGCTATGAACTGATCAAGGCCGATACCGAACTGCTGGGCGCGCAGAAGACGCTGCAAACGGCGGAGTTGCGCGTGGAGCAGGCCAAGGCGTCGCTGCGTCAGCAGGTGGGCGGCGCGTTGCCGGCCAGCTTTGCGCTGCACGGCAGCCTGTCCCATGCGCCCAACGTGCCGAATCTGGCCGTGCTGCGCGACACGCTGCAAGCCAACAATGCCGAACTGAACCAGCGCCGCAGCGAAGTGGAACGCGCGCGCCTGGGCGTGGATTACCAGCGCTCGCTGCGCTGGCCCGAGGTGGCCGTGCGTGCCGTGACCAACCGCGAGCCGGACAACAACGTGAACCAGATCGGCCTGGTCATGACCATTCCGCTGTGGGACCGCCGCAGCGGCCCGGTGGGCGAGGCGACCGCACAGGCCACGCAGGCCCGCACGGCGCTTGAGGCGCGCGAGTTCGAACTGACGCAGGAACTGAGCAACGCTTACCAGCAGTACGAGATCACGCAGGCCCAGGTCACGGCGCTGGAATCCGGCATCGTGCGCGAAGCGGAATCGGCGCTGGGCGTGGCGGAAGCCGCCTACCGCTTTGGCGAGCGCGGCATCCTGGATTACCTCGATGCACAGCGCGTGCTGCGCAATGCGCGCAGCGAACTGATCACCGCGCAGTACGAACTGCAGGTTGCCGCCATCCAGATTGAAAAGCTCATGTCGGCCACGCCCGGCGCGCCCACTGGCGCCGCCCCGGCCTCCGCCATGCCCGCCTACCAGACTCCGAACTGATCATGCGTCCCTCTCACTCCCTGCTTTCCATTGCAGCCGCCGTCATGATGGTGATGACGCTGGCAGGTTGCTCCAAGGACCCCGAGCCGGCGGCTGAAGCGCCCAAGCTGCCGCCGGGTATCGTCAAGCCCGCTGAAAACCTGCAGAAGACCCTGAAGGTGGCCGCCCTGGGCACGTCTCCGTTCAGCGAGATGCTGCGCGTGGCCGGCCGTATCGATTTCGACGAGCAGCGCGTGTCGCGCATCGGCGCCACGGTCACCGGCCGCGTGACCGACCTCTATGCCGTGCTCGGCCAGGAGGTCAAGGCCGGCCAGGTGCTGGCCCGCCTGCACAGCAGCGAACTGGGCGCCGCCCAGATGGCCTTCCTGAAGGCCGAAGCGCAGAACGACCTGCAGGCCCGCAACGCCGAGCGTGCGCGCCAACTGTTCGACGCCGACGTGATCGGCCGCGCAGAACTGCAGCGCCGCCAGAGCGAATACGCGATTGCCGCCGCCGAGATGCGTGCCTATCGTGACCAGCTTCGCGTGCTGGGCATGTCCGCCGGCGCGATTTCCACGCTGGCCAAGAACGGCAGCATCGATTCCTATTCGCCGGTGTTCTCCAGCATCAGCGGCACCGTGGTGGAGCGCAATGTGGCGCAAGGCCAGGTGGTGCAGCCCGCGGATGCGCTCTACACCGTGGCGGACCTGTCGCGCGTGTGGGTCGTGGCCGAGGTGCCCGAGCAGCAGGCCGCGCAGGTGGCCGAAGGCCAGAACGTGGAGATCGAGGTGCCGTCGCTGGCCAATGGCAGCGGCACCATCACCGGCAAGCTGATCTATGTGGGCCGCACGGTCAGCCCGCAGTCGCGCACGGTGCTGGTCCGTACCGAAGTGGAAAACAAGAACGGCGCGCTGAAGCCCGCCATGCTGGCCAGCATGCTGATCGCGGGCAAGCCCACCGATACGCTGGTGGTGCCCGGCTCCGCCGTGGTGCGCGATGGCAACGACGAGCAGGTGTACGTGGAAACGGCGCCGGGCCAGTATCGACTGACCAAGGTGAAGCTCGGTTCCGAAAGCGACGGCATGCGCGTGGTGCAGAGCGGCGTCAAGGCCGGCGACCGCATCGTGGTGGAGGGGGCTTTCCACCTCGACAACGAGCGCAAGCGTCTGGAACAGGGGTAATCCGCCATGATGACATCGCTTGTTGAAGCCGCAATCAAGCAGCGGCTGGTGGTGTGCGTGCTGGCGGTGGTGCTGTTCTTCTTCGGCCTGCGGGCCGCTGGCAAGCTGTCGGTGGATGCTTTCCCGGACGTGACCAACGTCCAGGTGCAGATCGCCACGGAAGCCACCGGCCGTTCGCCCGAGGAAGTGGAGCGCTTCGTCACCGTGCCCATCGAAATGTCCATGACCGGCCTGCCGGGCCTGGAAGAGATGCGCTCGCTGAACAAGGCGGGCCTGTCGCTGATCACGCTCGTGTTCACGGACAAGACCGACGTCTACTTTGCGCGGCAGCTCGTCATGGAGCGGCTGATCGAGGTGGGCGGGCGTATGCCCGAGGGCGTGGCGCCGGTGCTCGGCCCCGTCTCCACGGGTCTGGGCGAGGTCTACCAGTACACGCTTGATCTGCCCAGTGACGGCAACCGCGAACTGACGCAGGAAGAACTCTCGGAGCGCCGCATCGCCCAGGATTGGGTGGTGCGTCCGCTGCTGCGCTCGATTCCCGGCGTGGCCGAAATCAACTCGCAGGGCGGCTTCGTGCGGCAGTACCAGGCACTGGTCAACCCGGAGCGCATGCGCCACTACGGCGTGAGCATCCAGCAGGTCTACCAGGCACTGGCGCGCAACAACGCCAACTCGGGCGGCGGCGTGCTGCCGCACTACGCGGAGCAGTACCTGATCCGCGGCGTGGGCCTGGCCAAGGGCGTGCCTGACATCGAGAGCATCGTGCTCAAGGAGGTCAACGGCACGCCGGTCTACCTGCGCGATGTGGCGCGCGTGGAGATCGGGCACGAGGTGCGTCAGGGTGCGCTGGTCAAGAATGGCCAGACCGAATCCGTGGGCGGCATCGTGATGATGATGCGCGGCGGCAATGCCAAGGAAGTGGTCAGCCGCGTGAAGAAGCGCGTGGCGGAGATCAACGAGCGCGGCATGATCCCGGGCGGCCTGCAGATCGTGCCGTACTACGACCGTAGCGAACTGGTGGATTCGGCGCTGTGGACCGTGACCAAGGTGCTGCTCGAAGGCGTGGTGCTGGTGGTGATCATCCTGTTCCTGTTCCTCGGGGACGTGCGCTCGTCGATCATCGTGCTGGCTACGCTGGTGCTCACGCCATTACTGACGTTCATCGTCATGAACCGGATGGGGCTCTCCGCCAACCTGATGTCGCTCGGGGGGCTGGCGATTGCCATCGGCCTCATGGTCGATGGATCGGTGGTGGTGGTAGAGAACGCGTTCGAGCGGCTGGGGCATGCCGAGAAGAGCGGCCTGACCAAGACCGAGATTCTGGTCAAGGCCGTGCAGGAAGTGGCCACGCCGGTGGTGGTGGGCGTGGGCATCATCATCCTGGTGTTCCTGCCGCTGATGACGCTGCAGGGCATGGAAGGCAAGATGTTCGCGCCGCTGGCCTTCACGATCTCGATCGCGCTGGCCATCTCGCTGTTCCTGTCGCTGACGCTGTCGCCGGTGCTGTCCTCGTATCTGCTCAAGGGCGGCGCCGAGCATGACACGTGGCTGATTGCGTTCATGAAGCGCCACTACCTGCGCATGCTGCACTGGGCGCTGGCCAACAGCAAGAAGACGGTGCTGTCGGCGGTGGGCCTGTTCGTGGCCACCGTGATGATCGTGCCGATGCTCGGTACGTCGTTCATTCCGGAAATGAAGGAAGGATCGATCGTGCCCGCCATCGACCGCGTGCCCAACATCTCGCTCGAGGAATCGATCAAGATGGAGAAGCTCGCCAACAAGATGGTGCTGGAAGTGCCGGGCGTGAAGTCGGTGGTGTCCGGCGTGGGCCGCGGCGAAAGCCCGGCTGACCCGCAGGGCCAGAACGAATCGACGCCGATTGCCAGCCTCAAGGACCGCGACGAGTGGCCCGATGGCTGGACGCAGGACGATATCGCCAATGCCATCCGCGAGAAGCTCGCCACCATTCCGGGCGTGCAGATCGTGATGGCGCAGCCGATCTCGGACCGCGTGGACGAAATGGTCAGCGGCGTGCGCTCGGATATCGCCGTGAAGATCTTCGGCGACGACCTCGACAAACTGCGCGAGCTGGCAGGCGAGATTGCCCGCGTGGCGGGTGGCATCAAGGGCTCGCAGGATATCCGGCTGGAGCGGATCTCGGGGCAGCAGTACCTGTCCATCGAGATCGACCGTGCGGCGATTGCGCGTTACGGGCTGAACGTGTCGGACATCCACGACATCATCGAGATCGCCATCGGCGGCAAGCGCGCCACGGATATCTTCGAAGGCGAGCGCCGCTTTGCGGCGGCGGTGCGCCTGCCCGAAGAGTTCCGCAACAACGTGCAGGCCATCCGCCAACTGCTGGTGCAGGCGCCGGACGGCGTGCAGGTGCCGCTGCAGAGCGTGGCCAAGATCGAGGTCAGCGATGGCCCGGCGCAGATCAGCCGCGAAATGGCCAAGCGCCGAGTGGTGGTGATGATCAACGTGAAGGATCGTGACCTGGGCGGCTTTGTGGCCGAACTGCAGGCCGCGACCGAAGCCAAGGTCAAGCTGCCGGAAGGCTACTACTACGAGTGGGGCGGCCAGTTCCAGAACATGGAACGCGCCATGGGCCACCTGAAGATCATCGTGCCGATCACCATCGCCGCGATCTTCTTCCTGCTGTTCCTGCTGTTCAACTCGCTGCGGTACGCCACGCTGATCATCACGGTGCTGCCGTTTGCATCGATCGGCGGCATCATCGGGCTGTTTGTCACGGGCGAGTATCTGTCCGTGCCGGCATCGGTGGGCTTTATCGCGCTATGGGGCATGGCGGTGCTCAACGGGGTGGTGCTGGTGTCGTATATCCGCACGTTGCGGGAGTCCGGCATGTCGCTGCGCAATGCCGTGGTGCGCGGTGCCACGCAGCGCTTCCGGCCGGTGATGATGACCGCCACCATTGCGATGCTGGGCCTGGTGCCGTTCCTGTTCTCGACGGGACCGGGCTCCGAGGTGCAGCGTCCGCTGGCCGTGGTGGTGATCGGCGGGCTGATCACGTCGACGCTGCTGACGCTGGTGATGGTGCCGGTGCTGTATCGCTGGTTCGACGACCGCAAGCCGGAGTCGCGCGACATGTCGGTGTGATGCCGATGATGTGATGTCGATCAGGTAGCCGCATTACAATGGCGGACGGCCGGCATGCATCGCGCGTGCCGGCCGTTTTTTTGTTCTGGAGTGTTCACCATGACAACGCAAACGCGTCGCGGGTTGGCGGCGTCTGTCGCTTTCGTGATGTCTCTGGCGATGCCGGCACTGGCATCGGCCGCATCCGCCTCGGCCCCCGGTCCCGACGGTTCCACCAACACCGAACTCGGCCAGCGCGGCGGCCGCCCCGAAGCACCCGAGGCGCCGTTCGCCTGCATGCAGGCGGTCAAGGCCAAGATGCCCCATCCCGACCAGTTTCGCTGGACGGCCAGCACCACGCGCCGCGTGGCGGAGGACGTCTACAGCGTGGTGGGCGCGGTGGAGTTCGTGAACCAGGCCGGCGAGGCCCGCAAGGGCGACGTCCAGTGCGATGTCATGCGCGCGCCCGGCAACCAGTTCATCGTCCCGAAAATCCGCCTCCCTCAGTAGTTGGAAGACGCCCCGGTCCACATGACATTTCTGTCATGTGGACCGATTCATGTGGACACCGGCGGGATCGTTTCCTAGTCTTGTGTACGTTGTACACATTAACCGAGGAGACGTTGCATGAACACCGAAGTCACCAACGAACATCGCTGGCTGCACAAGCTGGTAGGCAAGTGGATTGCGGAGGGCGAGGCCCAGATGGGCCCTGATGCGCCAGCCGAGAAATGGAAGATTCCCGAGCAGGTCACCCAGATCGGCGACGTCTGGGTGCAGACGCGCTCCGAAGGCGATTTCCCGGGCTGCGGCCCGGCCACGACGCTGATGACGCTGGGCTACGATCCGGCCCGCAAGCACTTCGTGGGTACCTTCATCGGCTCGATGATGACCCACCTGTGGGTCTACGAAGGCGACCTCGAAGCCGATGGCCGCACGCTGACACTACGCGCCGACGGCCCGGCCTTCACGCCGGAAGGCACCGTGGTGGCAGGCAAGATGGCCAAGTACCGCGACGTGATCGCGTTCCAGGACGACGACAACCGCACGCTCACCTCGTTCATGCAGGGCGACGACGGTCAGTGGACGCAGATCATGCAGGCGCGGTATCGAAGGGAAAAGTAAAGGTAGGGAAGGGCGGACCGAGGACCGAGGACCGAGAATCAGGCCCGGTCCAGTTCGCTGCTGTTCCACCACGCTTCCAGCAGCGGCTGGAA
This sequence comes from Cupriavidus sp. DL-D2, assembly GCF_039710735.1. Lineage (NCBI taxonomy): Bacteria > Pseudomonadati > Pseudomonadota > Betaproteobacteria > Burkholderiales > Burkholderiaceae > Cupriavidus > Cupriavidus sp. DL-D2. The sequence goes on from NZ_JBDKXK010000033.1 coordinate 62,316, forward strand.
GCGGTCATCGGGGGCGGGCGGGACGCGCGTGCTCTTGCGGGCGGCCGGCAGTTGGCGGCCGGTCAGCTGGTAGAAGACGGCGGCCGGCGGGGTGCCGGGGCCGTAGGGTACGTGGTCGATCACGCTCATCTGCCGTGCGGCTTTCAGGGCGCGCGTGGTTTCCTCGGCGCTCAAGCCGCAGGCGTCAGCCAGCGCATCGCGGCGCAATGGCCCCTGGCGCTGCATTCCTTCGATCAGCAGATGCACGCATTCGCGCGTATTCCGTTTCATAGCAACGCATTGTTCCGTACTGCCTGACACTTCACAATGACACTTCACAGTTGTTTGCATTCGCCGGGGCCGGACTGTGGCAGACGCGCAAACATCGTTTTGAAAATGCCATTTGCAGCACATCGGGAGCCTGCCTCTTGCATCGGTGGCGATACTGTATAAACATACAGTATTCGACAAAATCCTATGCATCATGGCTGCGCCCCTGCAGGAGCAGCCGTCGCTTCTGGCGGCGGACCCTGTGCCCCCATCTTCTTCCGTGCATCGCCAGTCGGTGCGCGAACTCGAACATCGCTATCCCGGCCTGTGGCGCGCGGGCCAGCTGGGCCATGCCGGCCGCTTGCCGGTCTGCCCGACCGGCTATGACGCCCTGACCGCCGAGTTGCCGGGCGGCGGGTGGCCGGCGGGCGCCGTGACCGAGTTGCTGCTGGCGCAGGAGGGCGCGGGCGAGCTGCGGCTGCTGATGCCGGCGCTGCGCACGCTGGCCGAAAGCGGGCGGCGCATCGGCTTCGTCAATCCGCCTTACCTGCCGAATGCCGCGGGTCTGGCATCGGGGCTGGCCGAGGGCCTGCCGGCACGTCATCTCTACTGGGTGCGCCCTACCACGGGCGCGACGATGGCTGCGCAGCGCACGGACATGCTCTGGGCCGCCGAGCAGATGCTGCGCAGCCAGGCGTTCGGTGCGCTGCTGGTCTGGCTGGCCGGTGCACGGCCCGAGGCGCTGCGGCGCCTGCAGGTGCTGGCGCAGGCTGGCGATACCGTGGTGTGGGTGCTGCGCCCGATGCGCGTGCTGCACGAATCGTCGCCAGCGGTGCTGCGGTTGGCGCTGTCGCCGCAGCCGGGCAACCTGATGTCGATCGTGTTCCACAAGCGGCGCGGTCCGGTTCGCGATACGCCGCTGCTGCTGCCGCTGGAAGGCATGGCGCATGTGCCGCAGCGCACGGGCCTGCCGGCGGTGGTTCCTGCTCCTGCTGTTCCTTCTGTCGTTCCTTCTCATGTTGTTGCCGATGACGTTCTGGATCGCGGTGCATCTGCCGCGCCTGCCGCTGGACGCGCTGCAGCCGAACTGGCCTGAGCCAGCCGGCGCGGTCTCCCAGCCGCCGAGTCCTTCCAGCCCCGTCACCGGCACGCTGCATCAGCTTCCGGTGGCGGTGCTGGAGCGCGAGCGCGTGGTGCTGGCCAACGGCCCGGCCGTGGCGCTGGGCGTGGGCTATGGCATGCGGCGCGGCGGCGTGCAGGCGTTGTCTGCGGATGTGGTGCAGCTCGAACGCGATCTCGTGGCCGAGGCAGCGCTGATGACCTCGGTGGCGCTGACGCTGCTCCATTTCACGCCGGGCGTGACGATCGATCCCGAACCGGAGTCGGCCACGGTGATGCTCGACGTCACGGCCAGCCTGCGCCTGTTCGGCGGCCATCGTGCGCTGTGCCGCGCGGTGCGCGCCCGTGTGCGGCAGCTCGGCACGTTCGCGCAGATTGGCAGCGGCACCACGGCCCAGGGCGCGGCCTGGCTCGCGCGCCAGCCGGTGCGCAAGACTGCGCGCGGCATCGTGCGGCCCGCGCGGCGTGCGGTGCAGCCTGCGCGCATGCTGCGGCTGCTCGATCGCCTGCCCGTGGATTGCCTGCATGCGCTGGCCGATCCCGAGTGGCTCGAAGGTATCGGCTGCCGCACGCTGGGGCAGGTGCGGGCGCTGCCGCGCGCGGGGGTGTCGCGCCGGCTCGGCACGGGGCTGCTGGCGCGGCTCGACGAGGCGTATGACCAGACGCCCACCGGCTTTGTCTGGTTCGAGGCGCCGCCCACGTTCGCACAACGGATGGACCTGCCGGGGCGCATCGAATCCGTCGACGGCGTGCTGGCCGGCGCGCAGCGGCTGCTGCTGGCGCTGTCGGGCTGGCTGGCCGCGCAGCAGGCCGGGGTCACCCGCTGCGTGCTGGTGCTCGAACACGAACGCTACCGGCTGGGCGAGCAGATGGACACCACGCCGGTAACACTCGCGCTGGCGCAGCCGAGCCGTGACGCCGCGCATCTCTCCAAGCTGTTCCGCGAGAAGCTCGACAAGGTGCATTTCCATGCGCCGGTAGGTGGTCTGGGGCTGCGCGTGGAGACGATGGAAACCTGCGTGCCGCAGAGCGATGCGCTGTTTCCCGATCCGGGCGCTGAGCCGGCCGAATTGGGCCGCCTGATCGATACGCTCGTGGCGCGACTCGGGCGCGACAACGTGCTGCAGCCGCATCCGCTGGCCGACCATCGCCCCGAAAGCGCCAACCGCTGGTGTCCCGTGGACGAGCCACCGGCCCGGCCTTCCGCGCGCGCGTCGGGGCCGTTGCCGCCCGAGCGTCCGCTCTGGCTGCTGGAGTCGCCCCGTGCGCTGCGCGTGGAGAAGCATCGACCCGTGTACCAGGGGCCGCTGGTGATGCTGACGCGTCCCGAACGTATCGAAGCAGGATGGTGGGACGGTGGGCTGGCCACGCGGGACTACTTCATCGCCGAGCGTGAGGATGGGCTGCGCTGCTGGGTCTATCGCGAACGGCCGGGTCGCCCCACGCGCGACGGGCAGGAAGACGGCGGCGAATACCGCTGGTTCCTGCACGGCCTGTTCGCCTGAGCGCCGGGAAGGATCGCCATGCTGCCCGGATTGTCTTCGCTGCTGCCGTCTCTGCCCGACTACGTGGAGCTGCACTGCATTTCCAACTTCACGTTTCTCGATGGCGCCTCGCATCCGCAGGAGCTGATCGAGCGCGCGTTCCAGCTTGGCTATAGCGGGCTGGCGCTGACCGACGAGTGTTCCGTGGCGGGCACGGCGCGCGCGCATCACGCCATCAAGACGTTGCGCGAGGAAATGTGGGAAGCCGTCGCGCGCAGCGCGCGGCGTCTGGCGGCGGGGCAGACGGCGGGGGAGAGCGACGAGGTGGATGAACTCGCAGCCTTCTTGGCCAATGAGGATGACGACGAAGCCGAGGAGGATGACGATGGTGATCCGGCCGGTTTCGGCCACGATCCCGATGCCGCCGTGCGCCGCCACGCCATGCTGGAGACGCTGGCCGCCGCCGCCGATGACTTCAACCTGATCATCGGCAGCCGCTTCACGCTGGCGGCAGCGCCCGGCGATACCGTGCCGCCGCCACGCCTCGTGCTGCTGGCCTGCAACCGCGAAGGGTTCGGCAATCTCTGCGAGTTCATCACGCTGGGCCGCACGCGCGCGGAGAAGGGCAGCTATCGGCTGCATCCGTCCGATCTCTCTGATCCGCAACCCGACCAGTCCCACTTGCGCGGCATGCCCGATTGTCTGGCGATCCTGTTGCCCGACTACTGCGCCGATACCGACGTGCTGCGCGCACAGGCGCGCTGGTGCCGCAACGTCTTCGGCGATCGCGTCTGGATGGGGCTCGAACTATTGCAAGGCCATGCCGAAGCGCTCCATCGCACGCGCTTGCAGGAGGTGTCGCAGGAGACCGGCCTACCGCTCGTGGCGGCCGGCGCCGTGAACATGCATGTGCGTTCGCGCAAGCCGCTGGCCGATGTGCTGACCGCGATCCGGATCGGCCAGCCGCTGCCCCAGTGCGGCATGGCGCTCGCACCCAATGCCGAAGCACACCTGCGCATGCGGCAGGTGCTGTCGCGGCTCTATCCGCGCGAGGCGCTGGCGCAGACACTCCGCATCGCCGCACAGTGCCGCTTCTCGCTCGACACGCTGCGCTACGAGTATCCCGAGGAAATCGTGCCGGCCGGCTATACGCCAATCGGCTATCTGCGCGCGGAAGTCGAGAAGGGGATTCGCGAACGGTTCCCGCACGGCATGGAGCCCGAGTGGGAAACACAGATCGAAGGCGAGTTGCAGCTGATCGAGGAGAAACACTACGAGCCGTTCTTCCTGACCGTGCATGACATCGTGCGCTTTGCGCGGCGCGAGGGCATCCTGTGCCAGGGGCGCGGCTCGGCCGCCAACTCGCTGGTCTGCTACTGCCTGCATATCACCGAGGTCAGTCCGGAGCAGGCCAACCTGCTGTTCGGCCGCTTTCTTTCGCGCGAGCGCGACGAGCCGCCCGATATCGACGTGGATTTCGAGCATCAGCGGCGCGAGGAAGTCATCCAGTACATCTACAGGAAGTACGGGCGCCATCGCGCTGCGCTGGCCGCGTCGCTGATCTCGTACCGCTCGCGCAGCGCGTTGCGCGACGTGGGGCGCGCGCTCGGCATCGATGCGAGCGTGGTGGAACAGGTGGTCAAGGGGCAGGCATGGTGGGATGGCGGCACGGCATTTATCGAACGGATTTCGCGCTATGGGCTCGATCCGGATTCGGTGGCGGTGCAGCAATGGGCCAGTCTGACGGAACAGTTGCGCGGCTTTCCGCGTCATCTGTCGCAGCACGTGGGTGGGTTCGTGATCGCACAGCACAAGCTGTCGCGGCTGGTGCCCATCGAGAACGCGGCGATGAAGGATCGCAGCGTGATCCAGTGGGACAAGGACGATCTGGAGTCGCTGGGTCTGCTCAAGGTGGATGTGCTGGCGCTGGGCATGCTGACCGCCATCCGTCGCGCGCTGGCGATGATCCCGAACCCGGAACCCGAACGCGCCGGCCTGCCCACGCGCATGGAAGACCTGCCCGAGACCGACGACAAGACCTACGACATGATCTGCAAGGCGGATACCGTCGGCGTGTTCCAGATCGAATCGCGCGCGCAGCAGTCGATGCTGCCGCGTTTGCAGCCGCGCCAGTACTACGACCTGGTGGTGGAAGTGGCCATCGTGCGGCCCGGCCCGATCCAGGGGGGCATGGTGCATCCGTACCTGAAGCGGCGCGAGGATCTGCGCCGCACGGGCAAGCTGCCGACCTACTTCGACGATGTGATCCGGCGTGTGCTGGGCCGTACGCTGGGCATCCCGATTTTTCAGGAACAGGTGATGCAACTGGCCATCGATGCAGCCGGTTTCACGCCAGGGCAGGCCGATCAGTTGCGTCGCTCGATGGCCGCATGGCGACGCAAGGGCGGATTGGAAAAGCATCAGGATGCATTGATGCGCGGACTGACGTCGCACGGCTATCCCGAGGCATTCGCCATCGGCATCTGCCGGCAGGTGGAGGGATTTGGCGAATACGGTTTTCCGGAAAGCCATGCCGCCAGCTTCGCCAAGCTCGTCTATGTGAGTGCGTGGATCAAGTGCCATTACCCCGACGCGTTCCTATGCGCGCTGCTCGACAGCCAGCCGATGGGCTTCTACTCGGCCTCGCAACTGGTGCAGGACGCGCGGCGCCATGGCGTGGTGACACAGCCCGTAGATGTGACGATCAGCAACTGGGAAAGCGCACTGGAGCCGCGCCGGCCGAGGCAGCCGCATCGCGATGTGCGGCTGGGCATGAATCGCGTGAAGGGGATGCGCGAAACCGCCGCGCTGCGCATCGAGGCCGCACGGGCCGCGCAACCGTTCGACAGTGTGGAAGACCTCGCCCGTCGCGCTGAACTTGATGCCCACGATATCGACGTGTTGGCCGCTGCCGATGCGTTGCGTGCACTGGCCGGTCATCGTCGGCAAGCCCGCTGGCAGGCGCGCGCAGCCGTGGTGCAGACCTCGCATCGCGATTTGCTCCACGAAGCGCCGCCACCCGAACGCGAACTGGAACTGGCCGCGCCAAAGATCGGCGAGGACGTGGCCGGCGACTACGCCAGTACGGGCCTCTCACTGAAATGCCATCCGCTGACACTGCTACGGCGCCGGCTGGCCGCGCTGAAGTACATCACGGCGGAGCAGTTGACGCGCATCGGCAATGGCCGCCGCGTGCGCGCCTGCGGCATCGTCACGGTGCGGCAACGCCCCGGCACGGCCAAGGGCACCATCTTCACTTCGATCGAGGATGAAACCGGCGCGATCAACGTGATCATCTGGCCGGGACTCGTGGAAAGCCAGCGCAAGGAGGTGCTCGGCGCCACGCTGCTCGGCGTCATCGGCACCTGGCAGCGGCAGGGCGACGTGCGACACCTGGTGGCCGAGGAGCTGGTCGACATGAGTCCGCTGCTCGGCCGATTACTGGTGTCGAGCCGGGATTTTCATTAACGACCGGTTTCTCGACCCGGTACATCCCTTTGCGCCACCCCGTCGTACGTCCAGATGAACTGACGCGGAATCGGGCCCTTGTTGCGGCCGCCTTGCTGGGTCTGTTCCCATGCGTGCGACAGGATGCCCACCGAGCGCGACAGGCAGAACAGTCCGCGCGCCAGCGGGGCAGGGAAGCCGAGTTCCGCGTAGATGACCGCCGTGGCGCCGTCGATGTTCATCGGGATCGGCTTTGCGCGGCCTTCGCCGAGCTTCTGTTCCACGGCGCGGGCGATGGCTGCATATCGACCCGACACCACGCCATCGCAGGCAGCCTGATCCACCAGTTCCAGCAAGCGCGGCGCGCGGGGATCGATGGGGTGGAAGCGATGGCCGAAGCCCGACACGAACTTGCCGTGCAGGTCGCGATAGTCCGCCAGGCCGGCAGTCACGGCATCGGCGAGCGTCATGCCTTCGTCTTCACGGCGCGCAATGTCGTGATAGAGCGCCACGGCTTGCTCGCCCGCCCCGCCATGCACATCGCCGAGCACGTTGACGGCTGAGGCCATCGCGTTGTTGAGACCCACGCCACAGGTGGCGGCCATGCGCGCAATGGCGATGCTGGGCGCCTGTGGGCCATGGTCGACGGCGGCCATCAGCGCGGCGTCGAGCAATTCGCCCTCGCGCGGGGCCGGCAACTCGCCCCGCAGCATCAGCCAGATCATCTGCGCGAAGGAGACGTTGCCGATCAGTTGCTCGATCGGATAGCCGCGATAGCGGATCTCGCCCGGCTTCATGTCGATGATCTGCGTGTGCCACCAGTCCTGCGATGCCTGCTGACCGGCGTCCATTGCCACAGTCGAAGAGGTTGGGGTGTCGCTCATAGCGCGCGCTCCTGTTTCAAGGTGGCAATGTCATCGGCGCCGTAGCCGAGTTCGTGGAGGATGGCGTCAGTGTGCTGGCCCAGTTGCGGCGGCGGGGTATCCACCGACGGCGCCGTGCCGTTGACCTTGAAGCCCGTGCGCACCAGTCGGATATCGCGCCCCACGCCGGGCACATTGGCGAACGCGCCGATCATGCCGCGATCACGTACCTGCGGATGGGCCAGCACGTCGGGCACATCGAGCACCGGGCCGGCGGGCACACCGGCATCGTTGAGCAACTGCCACCATTCCGTGGCGGATTTCTTCGCGAGTTCGGTTTCGAGTTCGGCGGTCAGCGCGGCGCGGTTGGCCAGGCGGGACTGCCGTTCCGCGAAGCGCGGATCGGTGGCGAGTTCGGGGCGGCCGATCACGCGGCACACCGCTTCGAACTGCTCCTGCTTGTTGGCGGCGATATTGAGCGGGCCCTGGCCGGTGCGGAACGTGCCCGACGGGCTTGCCGTCATGTTCTCGTTGCCCATCGGCACGGGGTTCTTGTTCGCGATCAGGTGGTTGGACACCTGCCAGCCCATCGTCGCCATGGTGGCTTCGAGCATCGATACGTCGAGGAAGTAGCCTTCGGTGCGATCCTTGTCGGCCAGCGACGCGGCGATGGCAAAGGCAGCGGTCATGCCGCCGATGGTGTCGGAGACGGGGTAGCCCACGCGCAGCGGCGCGCTCTGTGGATCGCCGGTGATGCTCATCACGCCGGACATGCCCTGGATGATCTGGTCGTACGCCGGCAGGTCGGACAGCGGCCCATCCTGTCCGAAGCCCGAGATTGCGCAATAGATCAGACGGGGGTTGACGGTCTTCAGCGTGTCGAAGCCCAGCCCAAGACGGGTCATCACGCCGGGACGGAAGTTCTCCACCACCACGTCGGCGCCTTCCACGAGCTTGCGAAAGACTTCCTTGCCGCGCGCGTGCTTGAGGTTGATCGTGATCGATCGCTTGCCCGGGTTCTGCGCCAGGAACGATACGCCCATCAGGTTCCGGTTCAGTTCCGGATCGGCGCCGAGCTGGCGCGCGAGGTCGCCCGTGCCCGGCGTTTCCACCTTGATCACCTCGGCGCCCATGTGGGCCAGCTGGTGGCAGCAGAAGGGGCCGGCCAGCACATTGGTGAGGTCGAGCACGCGGATATTGCGAAGCGGCTTTTGCATGGTGTCTTGCCTGTCGGGGTTCAATCGACGCGGGCGCCCGATTCCTTGACGATGGCGCCCCAGTGCGCGTTCTCGCTCTTGATGAAGGCGGCCAGTTCCGCCGGCGTGCCGCCGCGCGGTTCGCTGCCTTCGTCGTGCAGCTTGGCGATGGTGGCCCGCTGCTTGAGCGCCTTGTTGATTTCCGCGTTGACGCGCGCGATGACTTCGGGCGAGGTGCCGGCCGGTGCCACCACGGCTTTCCAGTCTTCGGCCTGGAAGCCGGCGTAGCCCTGTTCGGCCACGGTGGGCACGTTCGGCAGCAGCGCCACGCGCTTGGCGGAAGTCACCGCCAGCGCGCGCAGCTTGCCCGCCTTGATCATCGGCATGGCAATGGGCGGCGTGGCGAAATAGAAATCGGTCTGGCCGCCCATGAGGTCGGTCAGTGCGGGCGAGGCGCCCTTGTACGGCACGTGCAGCGCCTTGATGCCCGCGCGGCGCTGGAACATCTCGCCGGTCAGGTGACCCACCGTGCCGGTGCCGGCCGAGGCCATCGACAACTGCTTCGCCTTGGCAGCCGCCACGAGGTCGGCCAGCGACTTGTACGGGGCGTCCTGCCGCACGATCAGCACCACGGGCTGCGCGGCCACCAGCGCCACTGGCGCGAAATCCTTGACCGCGTCGTACGGCATCTTCGGATACAGCGTCGGGTTGATCGCGAGGTTGGCGGTCTGGCCCATGCCAAGCGTGTAGCCGTCAGCCTTGGCCTTGGAAACGAGATCGAGGCCGATGTTGCCGCCTGCGCCTGCACGGTTTTCCACCACGACCGTCCACTTGGACGAAGCGCCAACCGTGTTGAACACCACGCGCGACAGCACGTCGGTGCCGCCTGCGGGCGGGAAGGGCACCACGAGGCGGATTGGCTGGGCAGGGTAGGTGTCGGCGGCAAGCGCCACGGGCGTGGCAAGCAGGGCTGGCGCGGCTGCAACCACGGCGCAAAACAGGGCGCGACGCAGCGGGAACGTGAAGCGGGTCATGCGGTCTCCATATCTTTGAGTTCTATACAATAGAACAATGGTCTTAAAGAAAGAACCATGGGCGCAAGATTAGGAGGGGTTTGGGGGTGGTGTCAAGCGGGATTTCGGGGGAGATGGAGGCAAGTGCGGGCGCAAGCGCTCCCTGTCGGTTTGCTCCCCTCTCCCGCAAGGCGGGAGAGGGGCTGGGGGAGAGGGTCAGCGGTGCAATCGCTGACAGGTCGCAAATTGAACCGCATGCCCTCACCCCCACCCCTCTCCCACTTCCATGGGAGAGGGGAGCGCCTCGCGACGGTTATCGTTCTAGCTGCGGGGTGTGCTCCCCTCTCCCGCAAGGCGGGAGAGGGGCTGGGGGAGAGGGTCAGCGGTGCAATCGCTGACAGGTCGCAAATTGAACCGCATGCCCTCACCCCCACCCCTCTCCCACTTCCATGGGAGAGGGGAGCGCATAGCGACGGTTATCGTTCTAGCTGATGGGTTTGCTCCCCTCTCCCGCAAGGCGGGAGAGGGGCTGGGGGTGAGGGAAAGACAGGAAGGCGGCCTCAGACGGCCGTCAGGATCGAATCAGACAGCCGCAAGCGCAGGCAGCGCGAACCGGGCACCCGCAGCGCGGCGGGCGTCGGCCAGGGCGGCCTTGGCGGTGGCGGCATCGCGGCCCAGGCGGATCAGCCCGGGCAACTGGTTGGGTGCCTTGAGCAGGCCCAGCACGATGGCGCGCACATCGGTGCTGCCATCGTCGCCCATGCCGGCCACGGCCAGCGGCGGCACGGCGCGGTCGGCGGGGTCGATCACCACGCGCAGCGCGGCGAACGGAATGCCATGCGTGTGTGCCACGCGAGCCGCGATATGCGATTCCATATCGACAGCCAGCGCACCGTGGGCGTCGTGCAGCGCGCGCTTGTCATCGACGGTGGTGACCGCCGCATCGGCACCGGCCAGCAGGCCGCAGACGGCGTTGGGCAGCGCGCGCCGCAGCGCGGCGGTCCAGTAGGGAGCCGTGCTGAAGGAGTGCGCGCCGCTGCGTACGGCGGTGCCGACGATCACGGTGCCGGGCGGCAGCGTGGGATCGAGCCCGCCCGCCACGCCGAAGCTGATCAGCCCGGCGCAGCCCTGCATCAACCGGATGTCCAGCGCGCGGGCCAGCATCACGTCGCGGTGGCCGAACATCGTCTCGACGCCGGTCCCCGCTGCAATGCGGGCCTCGAAATCCATGCCGCTGAGCGCCACGACGAGCGATTGCGGCGTGCCCATGGCGGTCACAGTCCCCACGCCACGGCGTGGTTGCCGTCGCGCAGCAGGTTGCGGAAGCGCGCCAGCGCCCACAGCGGGAAGAAGCGCGCGTAGCCGTGATAACGCAGGTAGAACACGCGCGGGAATCCCACGGCGGTGAAATACGGCTCGTCCCAGAAACCATGGCTGGCCTGCGTGCGCAGCAGGTATTCCACGCCGCGTGCCACGCAGGGGTGATGTCCCGCACCGGCCGCCATCATGCCGAGCATGGCCCAGGCAGTCTGCGACGCCGTGCTCGGTGCCTTCTCATAGCCGCGATAGTCGAGCTTGTAGCTGTCGCCGGATTCGCCCCAGCCGCCATCTTCGTTCTGGATCGAAGCCAGCCACTGCGCGGCGCGCTGCATCTCGGGCGCATCGGCGCCGATGCCGGCCGCGTTCAGGCCGCACAGCGCGCTCCACGTGCCATAGATATAGTTGGTGCCCCAGCGGCCGAACCAGCTACCGTCCGCCTCCTGCTCGTCGAGCACGTAGCGCAGCGCGCGTGCCGCCGCCTCGCTGTTGGCGGGCATCTGGCCGAGCTGGCACAGCATTGCCAGGCAGCGTGCCGAGACATCGGTCGTGGGCGGGTCCAGCAGCGCGCCGTGATCGGCAAACGGGATGTTGTTCAGGTAGAGATGCGTGTTCTCAGGTTCGAACGCGCCCCAGCCGCCATTGCCGCTCTGCATGCCGATGACCCATTCGCACGCGCGTGCAATGGCGGGCGTGTAGCGGTTCGAGCAATCGCCACGGTCGGCGCGATCCATCGCGGCGGCCACCACGGCGGTGTCATCCACATCGGGGTAGTGCGGGTTGGCGTACTGGAAGGCCCAGCCACCGGGTCGTACGTCGGGCCGGCGCACGGTCCAGTCGCCGCGCAACTCCAGTTCCTGCAGCGGCACCAGCCAGTCCAGCCCACGCGACGCCGCGGCAATGGTGCGCGGCTCGCCCACCTCCAGCAGCGCATGGCTGGCCAGCGAGGTATCCCACACCGGCGAGAGGCACGGCTGGCAGTAGGCTTCGTCATCGCGGATGACCAGCAGCTTGTCGATCGACTTGCGCGCGATGGCACGGTCCGGGTCGTTCGCGGGCACGCCGAGCACGTCGAACATCATCACGGAGTTGACCATCGCCGGGAAAATTGCACCCAGCCCTTCCTCGCCATTGAGCCGTTCGACCGTGAAGGCCCGTGCGCGCTCGATGGCGCGCTGACGCATGCGGCGCGGGAACAGCGGTTCGGCCACGCGCACCACGGCATCGAGCGCGCGGAAAACGGTGACCCAGAGCGGACTCTGGTGCGGCGCGCGCGCCGGCAGCCGCGTGGCCTGAGCTGGTCGCAGGAAGAGTTCGTCGATACCGATCTTGCGCGGGTTGCGGGCTTTCGGACGCAGGCTGTTCAGCACGAGCAGCGGCACGACCACCGTGCGCGCCCAGTACGACACCTTCGACAGATGGAACGGAAACCACTCGGGCAACAGCATGATTTCCACGGGCATCATCGGCACCGCCTGCCACGGCATGACACCGTACAGTGCGAGCAGCGTGCGCGTAAAAACGTTACTGGCCTCGGCGCCGCCCATCGCGTGGATGGCGGCGCGCGCGCGGCGCATGTGCGCGGCCTCGGGATCGTCGCCGGCCATCTTCAGTGCGAAGTACGCCTTGACGCTGGCGCTGACATCCGGCGCTCCGGCGTGGAACAGCGGCCAGCCGCCGTCCGTCCCCTGGATGCGGCGCAGGTAATTGGCGATCTTGCCTTCGAGTACGAGGTCGGGTGTTTCGCCCAGGTAGTGGACCATCAGGATGTACTCGGCCGGAATGGTGGCATCGGCCTCGAGTTCGTACACCCAATGGCCATCGGCCTGCTGCTGGGCCAGCAGCGCATCGACGGCGTGCGCGATGCTGTCATCCAGCGGATCGGGCAGGGTGGATGGGGCGGCACGGCGCTGGCTGGCGCGCTGTGCGTCGTTCCTGGAAATGGTGATCGTTGCAGCCTGGTTCATCAAATCTTGAGGGCGCTTCTTTCTGGGCGATGCGGCGGCCGGCGCCGCACGCATCGACGACAAACGGGGGTCAGGCGATGGCGTGCCGCAGCACGATCCAAGCGAGCCTGGCCTTGGGAACGCGCACACGCACGCGCGGCGTCTGCCATCCACGCGCCAGCAGGCGCGTCAGGATCTCGTGATAGACGTCGTACATGATGCGCGGCGAACGCACCACACGCGAGGGGCAGCGCGCCATGATCGATGTGGAGGCGTCGTAGTGCGCCTGGGCATCGCGGGCAATGCCACGGCAAACCGCGTCGATACCGGCATGGTCGATCACCGCACGCGGCGTGCTGACCGGAATGCCGGCAGCCGCCAGCGCTTCGGCCGGCAGGTAGAGCCGCCCGATCTCGGCATCTTCGTCGAGATCGCGCAGGATATTGGTCAGTTGCAGCGCGCGGCCCAGATGGTGCGCCAGTTCGATGCCCGGGCGCTCTTCGATGCCGAAGACGCGTACTGCCAGGCGGCCCACGGCGCTCGCCACGCGGTCGCAATAGATATCCAGCGTGGCGGCGTCCGGTGCAACGATCGTGGCGACGACATCCATGATCATGCCGTCGATGACGTCATGAAAATCCTGCTGCTGCAGGTTGAATGCCTGAATCTGCTCGTCGAGGCCGCGCAGGTGCGCGGGCGCCTGGCCGGCATAGCAGGCCGCGATGTCGGCGCGCCAGTCTTCCAGCGCTGCCAGGCGGTCGGCATGCTGCGTGTCGCCGTCGGCAATGTCATCCACAGCGCGGCAGAACGCGTAGATCTCGAACATGGCCTGCCGCTGCGAGACGGGCAGGATGCGCATGGCCGTGTGGAACGAACTACCAGCAGACACGGCAGGGCCAGGCGTTGCGATTTCAGTACCGGCCACGGTTTTTCCTCGGCACGCTATAGGTCAGGCTCATGGGTGCGGCTTCCGGCCTGGTTTCGGGTTTTTCAGAGTCGGGCGATTATAGCAACTTGGCCCTGCTGTTGCTGTGTGGCCCCTTGAGCACATGAGAACGCCGGGAAGGAAGGCTCCCCGCCAGCGCAAAACCGAATCATTGCGCCAGTTCGTTGCGCGCACTGGGCGTTGCTGCCCGGCCGTCGCAATGTCTTGCTGCGCGAGCCGGCAAATACGAAAAGAACACCGCTTTTGAATCGTTTGGAATAAATCGACCGGCCGGTAGATCTTCATCCATTGCAACGATTATCTTTTCTACAAAATAGAAAGCCCCGCCGAAGCGGGGCTCCCAGGCCAGAAACTCGGCCCGCCAATCCTGACTTAGACAGCCTGGATCTTCGTGGCTTGCTCGCCCTTCTGGCCCATGGCCTTGACGTAGCGGACCTTCTGGCCTTCCTTCAGCGACTTGAAGCCATTGCCTTCAATCGCCGAGAAGTGGGCGAACAGGTCGTTGCCGCCTGCGTCCGGGGTGATGAAGCCGAAGCCCTTGGCGTCGTTGAACCACTTAACGGTACCGGTTTCCATATTTGCTATATCCAACCTTGAATTTCAGATGAGCTTGATTGCCCGCCAAAGCATGTTGCCCACTACGAACCGGAGCAATAACAGCTACAGGCCGATGCACATGCGAGGAGTCATTCTGCCGTTTTTTTTCTGCGTGTCAATCGGACTTACCCCCTAACGGTGTTTCGGCATGCAAACAGCAGATATTAGAGTTTTCTACATCAATTCCGGGTTTGTCTGACATCAGATTAGATGGTCAGGTGATATGACATGGGGCATTGCATATCCGCGGTATCGGTAGTCGGTACGAATGAGGAGGGTAGCCGGCAGGGGCAGGGGGTGCCTGCCACAAAGGACACCATCCTTGCTTACTCCATATGGACTATGGCTACCAAAGTATGATGCCGGGACAATACAGGTTAAAACATTATCCGGTGGCCAGCAGCAATGCCGAGATGCCGGAACCGGGTGCGCAGGCACCCAACGCCAGAAACGGGGAATCAGATGTCATTCCAGAACTAGCCAGAACCACCGGGCGTCTTGCGCTCGTCCAGCACCAACTTCAGTGTTTGCCAGTTGTTCGATGCCACAAGGTCCGGCAGGGTGGCCTGCGCTTGTGACGCCGGTATGTCAGCGACATTTAGGCACAATTTTTGACATTCTTTTTGAAACGGATGGCCTAGCATCCGCCCTGCCCGGCAACTAGTAAAAACGCTAGTTCGAATCGAGGTGCGGCATTCATAATGCGGGGCCGTTTGCCGAAACGGGGCCAAACGGGGGCCAGCGGACGCGCAAAGAACAACCGCGCGCCGATCCAGAACAGAAGAAGCGGGTAACAGCCAGTGAAGCGATTGCAGCGATCTATCCGGGGGCTTTTCCAGAATGTTGGTTCCGATGTGCCGAGGCGCTCGTTGGCGCGCGGCTGCCGTAACGTGCTGCTCGGCGTTGCGGTAGTGGCGATGCTTGGCGGGGTTGCGCTGGGCACGCTGGCACCTTCGACGGAGGCGCTTGCCCAGGTGCCACAGGGCGCCGTCCAGCCTGGTCCCGCCGCGCCCAGCGTGGCATTCCACTACGGTGCGAAACCGCCCGTGGACCAGCTTCAGGCATTCGACATTGCCGTGGTGGAGCCCGATAGCGGCTTCGATCCGCGCAGGGCAAAGACACCCAGCACGGCCTGGTTCGCCTACATCAGCGTGGGTGAGGTGCTGCCGAACCGCAGCTACTTCAACGATATTCCCAAGGCATGGCTGACAGGCAGCAACGACGCGTGGAATGCGCGCGTGGTGGACCAGTCCGCCGAGGGCTGGCCGGCCTTCTACGTGGACCGCGTCATCAAGCCGCTGTGGGATCGCGGCTACCGTGGCTTCTTCCTCGATACGCTGGACTCCTATCACCTCGTGGCCAAGACCGATGACGCCCGCGCCGCGCAGGAAGCCGGCATGGTGCGCGTGATCCAGGCCATCAAGGCGCGGTATCCGGAGGCCAAGCTGCTGTTCAACCGTGGCTTCGAGATCCTGCCGAAGGTGAACACGCTGGCCTACGGCGTGGTGTTCGAATCGCTGTTCCGGGGCTGGAACCAGTCGCAGGGCGCCTATACCGAGGTGAGCCAGCAGGATCGCGACTGGCTGCTGAACCAGGCGCGCATCGTCCGTGAGCAGTACCGCCTGCCGGTGATTTCCATCGACTATTGCCCGCCGGGCGATCGTGTCTGCCAGCGCGATACGGCGCGCCGCATCCGCGCGCTCGGCATTACGCCGTACGTGACCGATTCGGGTCTGCAGACCATGGGTGTGGGCGCGATCGAGGTCATGCCGCGCCGCGTGCTAGTGGTGCAGGAAAGCCAGCCGGGCGTGAGTATCGACAATAGCGAGGGCGTGCGTTTCGCCTCGATGCCGCTCAACTACCTCGGCTATCGCGTCGATTTCGCCGAGACGCGCGATGAGCTGCCGGACGTCACGGCAGACCGCTATGCGGGCGTGGTCGTCTGGGCGAACGGTTATTTCCAGCGTAACGCTGGCCGCTTTCAGACCTGGCTGGAAAAAGTCAGCGCGCAGGGTGTGCCGGTGGCGTTCATGAACGGTTTCGGCATGCCCGCCAGCAGTCCGTTGTTGCGGAACATGGGCCTGCAGACGGTCAAGGGACGACTGACGAGCCCGGTGCGCATCGTGTCGCAGGACAAGATGATGGGCTTCGAGCAACCCGTGGCGCCCGATGCCACCGATGCCGTCGCCGTGCAGGTACAGGATGGCGCGCCCGGTACACGCTCGCTGCTGCGCCTGCGCGCGGGCACGGTGACCTACGACGCCGCGGCCATTACCAGGTGGGGCGGCTATGTGACCGGCCCGTACGCCGTGCGTCAGAATTACGCGATCCGCCAGAATTCGTCGAGTGACCAGGACCGCTGGATCGTCCAGCCGCTGGATTTCCTGCGCGAGGCATTGCGCCTGCAGCCTATGCCGGTGCCCGACACCACCACCGAGAGCGGGCGCCGCCTGCTGACGATCCATATCGATGGCGACGGCTTTGCCTCGAAGGCGGAGATTCCAGGTGGCGGCTTCTCCGGCGAGGTGCTGTTCCGGGAAATCTTCGACCGCTATCGCCTGCCGATGACCATGTCCGTGATCGAGGGCGAAGTGGGCAAGTCGGGCATGTACCCGAAACTGAGCGCCGAACTGGAACCGATCGCGCGCAAGATCTTCGCGCAGCCGTACGTCGAGGTAGCGAGCCACACGTATTCGCATCCGTTCGAATGGGGCCGCACGGTACCCGGCGGTAACAGCGAGGCGCGCGTCACCGAAGGCGACGAGGAATTCCACCTCGCGATTCCGGGCTACAAGATGGACCTGAACCGCGAGATTGGTGGCTCCATCGACTACATCAACCGCGTGCTGTCGCCGAACAAGCCGGTGAAGATGCTGCTCTGGCCTGGCGACTGCCAGGCACCGCCGGAAGCGATCAAGCTTACCGATGCTGCGGGCGTGCTGAACATGAACGGCGGCGATACGCTGATCACGCGCAGCAATCCCACCTGGACCGCCATCGCGCCGCTAGGTATCCACAAGGCCGACAACACGTTCCAGGTATTTGCGACCAATCAGAACGAGAACGTCTACACGAACCTGTGGCGTGGCCCGTACTACGGCTTCGAGCGCGTGATCGAAACCTGGGAGATGACCGAGAAGCCTTACCGCTTCAAGGCCGTGAACATCTACTACCACAGCTATGCGGGCACCAAGGCGGCTTCGCTCAAGTCGCTGCGCAAGGTGTATGACTACGTGCTGACGCAGAACCTGTTGCCGATGCACTCGACGGACTACGTGCTCAAGGTGCTCGACTGGCAAAGCATGGCCGTGGCGCGCGAACTGGGCGATGGCGCCAATGGCGCACCGGCCAGCGGCGCGTGGGTCGTGCGCGGCGACGGCAACCTGCGCAACCTGCGCTGGACCGGTGCCGGCGTGCCTGACGTTGCCACGGCAACGGGCGTGACGGGTTGGTCTCCGGCGCCGGGCGGCGGCGTCTACGTGCATCTCGATGGCGGCAACGCACGCTTCGGCTTCGTGCCGACCGATACGCGCGCCGTGCCGGAACTGCCCGAAGCCAACGGCCTGGTGCGCAACTGGCGCCGCGACGGCAACACCACCCGCTTTGCATTCTCCGGCTATTACAAGCCGTTCTTCCGGCTTGCCAATGCCGGCCAGTGCAGCGTGACCATCGATGGCAAGCCAGCCCGTGGCGTGCGCGAGAACAACACGCTGCGTTTCGATACTCCTGCGGTGAATGATCCGATCAATGTCCAGCAACAAGTCGAAGTCCGCTGCGGCGCCTGAGCGCGAGCGGCTCTTGCCGCCGGCGCTGGTCCTGACCTTTACCGCGATGGTGGGGGTGGGCCTGGCGCTGATGTTCCCGCGCGAAACGCTGCGCGAGCGCCTGCTCGGCCAGGGCCGCACGGTCGATGGCCTGACCGTGGCCTACCTCGAAGCGTGGTCGCGCGTGGCGCCCAACGACACGAACTTCATGAGCGTGCTGGCCGAACAGTACGCACGCAGCGGCCGCCTGGACGATGCAGAGAAGATGCTCGAACGCATGCTGGCGGTGCAGGGCCAGGACCTGGGCGGCCAGATCCTGCGTACGCGCATCGAGATCACGCAGCAGCGTGCCTATGCTGCACAGCCGGATTCGGCCGAACGCGGCGAGCGCCTGACGCACATGAAGGATCTGCTCCGGGAGGCCATTACGCCAGACTACATGAAGCGCTGGTCCATGGCCGATCTGCAGACGCTGGCGACGCAATCGCGCCAGATCGGGGACGCCAATGCCGCCAACGTGCTGTATCGCACGCTGGCCCAGCGTGACGCAGCCAACGCCGACTTCTACAACCGGCAACTGGCCACCATTGCGCTGGCAGGCGGCAACTATCGCGATGCCGCGCAGGCATTGTTCGAAGCGCAGTCGCGCGCGAAGAATCTCTACGAACAGCGCACGATGTTCCTGCAGGCGCTGCAGACGCTGCAGGCCGGCAACCTCCTGGATGAAGCACTGATACAGGCCGAGCGCCACGGCGGTCGCCTGCTCGACGATCCCGAGACGCTGCGCTTCCTGACAAAGTTGGCGCTGGCGGCCAACAAGCCGGACGTGGCGGCGAAGTATGTCGAACGGTTGCTGAAGCTGTCGGCCATGCCGATGCCGTCCGGCGCGGCGCGGATCGCACTGGCCGAACTGCGCAAGGACAAGGCGCTTGCGGAAAATCGCGCCGAAATTCGCCGCGTTTCCGACACCGAACCGTGGCTCGCACGCCGTTACGAATACCTGGACGGCCCGCGCGGCGCGGCCCGCCGCGAACAGATGGCCGAGTTCGGCATGCGCCGTGTGCAGGCCAGCGTGCCCGCAGCGGCCGTGATTCCGAAGCCGGCGCCCGGCAACCCGACGCAGGCCGAAGCACAGGCCGCCGCCAAGGCCGAAGTGGCCGAAGCCGTGGCTGCAGGCAAGTCGTTCAACGCGGATGACTACGACCTCGCGTATCGCGTGTTCCTGGCCGCCGGCAAGCTCGATCAGGCGCAGAACGTGGCGCAGACCGCCGTGCAGAAGCTGCCCGGCGATGCGATCTGGCGCGAGCGTCTGGCGCAGGTGGCGGAGTGGAACCGCCAGCCCACGATCGCATTGCAAAGCTGGCTCCAGTACGCACAGGCTACCAACGACGAACGCGCGTGGAACAACGTCATGCGCCTGGCGCCGGGCCTCAACGACGACCGTGCCTATCTGGCTGCACTGCGCCATCGCGCTGGCGGCGGCAATCTGAAGGTCATCGACGAGGTGGTGGCGGCCTATGAGCGACTGGGAGAGCCGGAAGCCGGCATGGCCTTCCTCGACGGACTGTCCAATGGCCCCAACGGCCGGCAGGTGATGGAGCGCAACGCCGAGCTGGCCGAGCGCGCGGGCAAGGACGACCGTGCCTTCGAGATCTACGGGCAATTGCAGACGCGCTACGGCGCCCGGCCCCGCTACGCGGTCAAGCGCGCAAACATGCTGTTCGTGCGGGGCCGTCTGCAGGAGGCGATGGATGCGCTGCTGCCGGCGCGCAGCCAGGCGGGTCCGCAGGATCTGCTGTACTGGCGTTCGTTCACCGAGCTCGCCCGCCTGACGCAACGCGAAGACCTGCTCAAGGACGGCTATCGCCAGATGATGATCGCCATGGCCGCAAAGCATGACGATCACTGCCAGCAGCTGCCACCCGGTGCCGCGCGCAACGACTGTATTGCGGAAGTGCGCGATACCGAGGAAGCGGACTTCGCGAACATGGTCCAGTACTACGACCGCTCGCCGATCGACGCCGGGCGTATCGCGGAAGCCGGCTGGCGCAAGGGCGGCAAGCTCGACGACCTCCAGCTCGCGATGTATTACTACACGCGCGCCCATGCCTATCGCCGCATCGACCGGCTGCTGGCCGACCTCACGCCTCAACAGAGAGCCGAAGCCGAATCGTCGGCCCTGTTCCTGATGCGTCGGTCGGAATACTGGCGCCTGACCGGTAATCGCGACCGCGCCATGGACGACCTGCGCCGGGCTGCCGGACAGCCCGATGCGGATAGCGAAACGTTCGGCGCACTGCTGTGGGCGCTGGTCGACACCGGCGCCGACAGTGAAGTGCGCGCGGTGATGCAGCGTCTGAAGCCGAGCGCGGAGAAGGACCCGAACCTGTGGGGCGCGTATGCCGCAGGCGCCATGCGATTCCAGGATGGCCGTACCGCGCTGCACTATCTGAACAAGATGCAGCAGGGCAAGAACGCCGACCCGCTCTGGCTGGGTCTGACTGCCGACGCTTACGATGCCATCGGCCAGACGTCCACGGCCTGGCGCATCCGCCGGCAGGCGTGGGTCAGCCTGCACCACGCATGGGGTGAGGGCGGTGCAAACTGGGCCAGTGCTGCCGAACGCGAGGACGAGGACGACACGGCGGACGGTCCCGTGCGCGCCGACCTGCGCCGCCAGCAGGTGGCGCTGGGGCAGATCTTTGCCTCGGGCGATGTATCGCGCAGCCTGGTGATCGAAATGCTGCGCCGCGACCGCGCCGACGTGGCCGCGCGCCGCGCCGCGCCCGGCGATGCGAAATCGCCATCGCAACTGGGCGACGTGCCGGGCCTGCCTCCGGTGCAAGTGGCGCCTCCTGCCGCAGTCGCCGAGGCGCAGGACCGCCGCCAGAGCCAGATTTCCGCTGCCAGCCGCGAGGTCGCGCTGGCCTGGGCGATGTCATCGGAATCGAACGAACTCGCGCGCGCATGGCTGGCGCGGCAGTACGCCAACCGGCTGCAGCGTCCCGCCTATGCCGAGATCACGATCGCCCTCGATCGCAACGACATGGACCAGCTGGACCGCATCATGGAGCGCCAGGCTGGCCGTGTGCCCGTGACGAGCCAGATCGAGGCCAACCGCCAGCTGGACCGCTTGTCCGCCGCGCAGACCCAGGCGTTCGAGACGCAGGAACTGGCCCGCACCGACAACACGCTGCAGGAAACGCTGCAGGACGCGTTGCTGTTCAATGCACAGGCCATCGAGCCGCGCGTGTCGTTCCAGCGCCAGAAGCCGCTGGAGTTCTACGAGTACAGTCTGGCCGGCAGCGCACGCCTGTGGGACGGCTATGCGGTGGGCCTGCGCGGCGTGTTCCGCGACCAGCGCTCGCTCGATCCCACGCAGATGGTGGGCGTGCCAGGCATGGATCGCCGCGCCGAGCTGCTGCTGAACTACCGCGACAGCCAGAAGAACTGGCTGCTCGGCGTGGGTCGTCGCGACGGCCTGGAGAGCTTTACCACGGCGCGACTGACCGGCAACTGGAACCAGGAAGGACGCATCCAGTACACCGGCACGATCGGGTACAACCAGCCGGCCGACGAGTCTTCGCAACTGCGCGTGGGTGGCATGAAGGACGTAGCGGAACTGGGCGCGACGTGGCGGCTGGGCCTGCGGGAGTTTATCGGCGGGCGCGTGCAGTACAACCATTTCTACGGACAGGACCGCACGGCTCTGGGTCATGGCACGGTGTTCGACGTCGAGGCAGGCTATCGCATCCGCACACAATACCCGGACTACACGGTGCGCATCGTCGGTACGCGTGGCATCTACAGCACCAACGGCGGCACGTTGTCGCCGACGCTGCAGCGGTTGCTGCCGCCCGATGATGACGAGGCGAACCCGACGTTCTACATGCCGCAGAGCTTTACCCAGGCCGGCGTGCTGTTTGGCTTCGGTACTGACCTGATCGACGACTACACGCGCAAGTGGCGGCCGTTCATGGAAGTGGGCGCCCTGTACGACACGCGCGCCGGTCACAACTTCCGTGGCCAGTTGGGTGTGGCGGGATCGGTGCTCGGCAACGATCATCTTTCGCTGTTTGTCTCGCACGACACCGCGGCCCGCACCACGGGTACGCCGCTGACCCAGGTTGGCCTGCGTTATCGCTGGCTCTACTGATGACCGATGATTGTTGGCTGATCGATTGTTGAACGTTTAACGAAATTCAAGGTAACGAGGGGAATCGACATGAAAAAAACCACTAACCGCATGGGCCGCCTGATGGCCTGGTGCGCCGCCACCGGCGCTGCGCTCTGGCTGGCCGGTTGCGCTGTCACGGACGTGGGCCGTGCGCCGCAGATGGCCGCTGGCGACACCGTGGCCGTGCTGCCGATCGTGAACTACACCGAGACGCCGCAGGCTGGCCTGCGCGCCGAGGCCATCGCCGAATCGCTGCTGAAGACCGGCGGCGTGACCAACCTGAAGCGCTACCCGGCGTCGCTGAACCCGGAAACGCTGTTCGAACCGGCCGAGCGCGAATCGGTGGGCAAGGCACTGGACTGGGCACGCACCGAGCGCGCACGCTATGCCCTGACGGGCGCCGTGCAGGAATGGCGCTACAAGGTGGGCGTGGATGGCGAGCCGGCCGTGGGCATCTCGCTGCAACTGATCGATGTGGCAACGGGCCAGGTGGTGTGGTCGGCCACGGGCAGCAATGCCGGCTGGAGCCGTGAATCGCTGTCGGGCGTGGCCCAGAAGCTGCTGCGTCGCCTGCTGGCGCCGCTGATGCAAGGTTGAGATCGCAAGACAAAGGACGGGTGACAAGCGTGGCAGACACCGCCGATAACACGCGCCAGACGGCTCGCAAGGGGCAGGGCATCAGCCTCGGCGGACGCTATGCGCGCTGGCTGGCGCCCGCGGGGAGCGGGGCGGCAGCCGTGCTGGAGATGATCGTCGTGATGGTGGTGGCCATGGCCATCGCCTGGGCGATCCTCCCGCAGAATCCGCTGCTGCTGGACATAGGCTTTCCGTGGGCCTGGCTGCTGCCGGTGATCCTGGCGCTGCGCTACGGCACGCTGGTGGGCGTGGGCGCGGTGCTGATGCTGCTGGGAGGCTGGTTCTTCTTCGGCAACCTCGGGGCATACGCCACGCTGGCGTTCCCGCGCCTGTTCTACCTGGGCGGCCTGCTGATGGTGCTCGTGGCCGGGCAGTTTGGCGACGTGTGGAACACGCGCCTGGCGCGTGCGCGCGCCGTGAACCGCTACCTCGACGAGCGCTTGTCCGCACTGACCAAGAACCACTACCTGCTGCGCATCTCGCATGCCCGGCTGGAGAACGACCTGCTGGCCCGCCCGACCACGCTGCGCGACACGCTGTCGCAACTGCGCGCCGTGGCGATGCAGGACGTGGCCCGCCTCGGACATACGGATCGACTGGCCGGTGCCCAGCCGATGCTGCAAGTGGTGGCGCAGGCGTGTCAGGTGGAAGCCGCCGCGCTGTACGCATGCGATGGCGAATCCATCCTGCCCGACGCCGTGGCCTCCATCGGCCCCGCGTTCGGACTCGATATCGATGATCCGTTGGTCCGCCACTGCCTCGACACGCATGAACTGGCCCACCTGAAATCCAACGGCCTGCAGCAGGATGCGCAGACGCGCTACGTGGCCGTGGCGCCGGTGCTGGCGGGCTCCGACCGCCTGATCGGCGTGCTGGTGGTGGAGCGCATGCCGTTCCTGTCGCTGACGTACGAGAACCTGCAGCTGCTGATGGTGCTGATGGGCTACTACGCCGATGGCGTGGACCATGCCCGTGCCACGCACGGCATTCAGGAACTGGCCCCGGCCATTCCGTATGCGTTCGCACTGGACTATGCGCGCCTGTCGCGCCTGCGCCGCGAGACCGGTATCGAAAGCTCGGTGGTGGCGCTGGTGTTCGACCTGGACGAGGCGCGCGACGCGCTGTTCGAACAGGTGGTGCGCAGCCGCCGGGCGCTGGACGTGGCCTGGCCCGCGCACGGTGCGCAACAGCGCGCCATGCTGACGCTGATGCCGCTGTCTGACAGCCAGGCCGTATCGGCCTACCTGGTGCGGATCGAGGACATGCTCCGCGCGCAGTTCGGTACGGATTTCGCCAGCGCGCACATCGGCGTCTACACGCTGCCGGTGCCCGCCGCTGGAGCGGAAGACGCACTGGTGCGCCTGCTGCATCGCTGCCATCTGGACGGCATCGCGCCGGCCGCAACGGGTGCGCAAGCCGCAGCCGGTGCCGCGCCGGCTGCCGGCCAGGCACAGCCGGGCTGAGGGAGCACTGAGACATGGGCAAGCTGACCATCGGCGGCACGACCGTCCAGATCGCCGCGCTGTACCTGCTGTTCAAGGGGGGCTCGGGCCTGCCGCTGCTGCTGTCCTTCCTGGGATTGCAGTTGCTGGCCTCGGCGCTGCTGGGGCTGGCACTGTGGCGCCTGCTGCCGCGCCGCTTCCGCGCGCCGTTCGTGTGGAGCTACGCGTACCTGGCGGCGTTCTGCTTTTTCGTGCCGCTGGGCGGCACGCTGGTGTGCCTGGGCAGCCTGCTGTTCTCGAAGCTGTTCCGTGCGCAGGGTGACAGCGCCGGCATCGCATCGGTGGCGCTGCCGCAGTTCGTGACCCACCTGATCCAGCGCGTGACGCACGGCGGCGGGGCGCGACTGCGCGCGCAGCTTGGCAACACGCGTGCGCCGCTGCCGGAGCGCATGACCGCGCTGGTGGCGATGCAGTCGATGCCCACGCGTACGGCAAGCCCCGTGCTGCGCGAACTGCTGGCCGACAGCACCGACGACATCCGCCTGCTGGCCTACGGCATGCTCGATGGCGCCGAGAAGCAGTTGACGCAGCAGATCCTGGCCGAGCTGCCGCGCCTGGAGGCGGCCGATACGCCGCAGGCACGCGGCGAGATCAACAAGCGGCTGGCCGACCTGTACTGGGAACTGATCTACCAGAACCTGGTGCAGGGCGACGTGTACCGCTACACGGCCAGCCAGGTAGAACGCTACGCGAGCGCGGCGCTCGAGATCGACGATTCCAATGCGGCGCTGTGGTACATGCGCGGCCGGCTGGCGCTGAGCCGCAATGCACCGGGCGAGGCGCGCCAGTTCCTGGCCCGCGCCGAAGCGCTGGGCTTTGCCAACGAGCGCGTGCTGCCGCTGCTGGCCGAGGCTGCCTACCTGGAACGCGACTACGCCGCGGTGCGCCGCCTGATGGCGGCTTTCGACAGTCCTTCGCCGCTCCCGCTGGTGCGGCCCCTGCTGCGGTATTGGCAATCATGAGCGAGATTCTGGTCAAGGGGACGTCCGCCGACGTCATGTTGTTGCTGGAAGGCACCTTCCCATACGTCAGCGGCGGCGTGTCGAGCTGGGTCAACCAGATGATCCGCGCATTCCCGGACATCCGCTTCGGCATCGTCTTCATCGGCAGCCGCCGGCAGGACTATGGCGACATGGCCTACACGCTGCCCGACAACGTCGTGCATCTGGAAACCCATTTCCTGTACGACTTCCCGCCGCCGCCGATGGTGCATGGCACCTCGGGCGATGCCGGTGCATTCGACCGCTCGGACCGCCTGCACGAATTGCTGCGCGAGCCGGGCAAGGAAGCCGAGGCTGGTGAACTGATCCGCGAACTGATGCCCGCGCTGCGCGAGGGCGGGGCGCTGTCCGAGGACGCGTTCCTCTACAGCAAGCGCGCCTGGGACACCATCACGGGCCAGTACCGCCAGTTCTGCACGGACCCGTCGTTCACCGACTACTTCTGGACCATCCGCATCATGCACAAGCCGCTGTGGCAACTGGTGCGGATTGCCGATGGCCTGATTCCGGCCAAGGTCTATCACACGGTGTCCACTGGCTACGCGGGCTTCCTTGGCGCGATGCTGCGCCATCGCAATGGCCGGCCGCTGCTGGTGTCGGAGCACGGCATCTACACGAAGGAACGCAAGATCGACCTGTTCCAGAGCCAGTGGATTCGCGACAACCGCAACATCTTCGAACGCGACATTTCCCAGATCAGCTATTTCCGTGAACTCTGGGTGCGCTTCTTCGAAACGCTGGGCCGCGTCTGCTACGAAGCCGGTGACGAGATTACGGCGCTGTACGAGGGCAACCGCCGCCGCCAGATCGTGGACGGCGCGCTGGCCGAGCGCACGCGCAATATCCCGAACGGCATCAACCTGCCGCGTCTGGCCGCCCTGCGCGAGAAGCGCGCGCCCGGCGTGCCGCCGGTGCTCTGCCTGATTGGCCGCGTGGTGCCGATCAAGGACATCAAGACCTTTGTGCGCGCCATGCTGACCGTGGTGCGCGAGTATCCCGAAGCCGAAGGCTGGATTGCCGGCCCGGAGGACGAGGATCCTGAATACGCCCGCGAGTGCCGCAGCCTGGTGGAGAGCCTGGGGCTGGCCAGCAAGGTCAAGTTCCTGGGCTTCCAGAAGATCGACGACCTGCTGCCCAAGGTGGGCGTGCTCGTGCTGAGTTCGATTTCCGAGGCACTGCCGCTGGTGGTGCTCGAAGGCTTTGCGGCCGGTGTGCCGTGCGTGACCACCGACGTGGGATCGTGCAGCGAACTGATCTTCGGCCTGCCCGGCGAGGATGCCGAACTGGGCGCGGCCGGTGGCGTGGTTCGCATTGCCGATCCGGCAGCGCTTGCGGCTGCGGCGCTCAACCTGCTGCAGCATCCGGACCGCTGGCAGGCGGCGCAGGCTGCGGGCATCAAGCGCGTGGAGAAGTACTACACGCAGGAACAGATGGTGGGCAGCTACCGCACGCTTTATACGGACCTGATGGCGCAGCCGGATAACACGCGTCGCGAGCGCGGCGCGGGCCCGGCGCGATGCCCGGTGCATCACGGCGGCGGCGCCCCGGATGCCGCCAAGGCGGGAGGACGCTGACATGGCCGGTATTGGTTTCGAACTTCGCAAGATGCTCCGGCGGGACAGCCTGTCGGGCATGCTCTCCGCCTATGCGTACGCAGGCGTGATCAGCTCGGGCCCCTGGGTGCTGTCGATCCTGGGCATCCTGCTGATCGGCCTGCTGTCGATTGGATGGGTGATTCCCGGCGCGCTGATCACGCAGTTCCAGGTGTCGGTGACCTACCTCATTGCGTGCAGCCTGATATTGACCGGGCCGATGCAACTGTCGTTCACGCGCTTCACGTCGGACCGCCTCTTCGAGCGCCGTGGGGATCTGGTGCTGTCGAACTACCACGCCGTGGCACTGCTGGTTACGGGGTTGGCGGGTGCCATCGGGCTGGCCTGCGCGGTCTGGGCGTTTCCGGAGCAGTCCGTGCTGTACCGGCTGCTGATGATCGCGGGCTTCGTGATCATGAGCAATATCTGGATCGCGGCGATTTTCCTGTCGGGCATGAAGCAGTACAAGGCCATCGTCTGGACTTTCTTCATCGGCTACACGATCACGGTGCTGGCGGCGCTGGCGCTGCGCTCGCGCGGGCTGGAAGGGCTGCTCGGCGGCTTTGTGGCGGGCCAGTTGTGCCTGCTGGTAGGCATGATCACGCTGATCTACCGGAACTACACGAGCCATCGGTTCATGTCGTTCGAGGTGTTCCAGAAGCGTTACTCGTACCCGAGCCTGATCTTCATCGGCCTGTTCTACAACCTGGGTATCTGGGTCGACAAGTTCATGTTCTGGTACGCGCCGTCCACGGGCCAGGCCGTGATCGGGCCGCTGCATGCGTCGATCATCTATGACATCCCGGTGTTCCTGGCCTATCTGGCGATTATTCCGGGCATGGCCGTGTTCCTGGTGCGCATCGAGACCGATTTCGTGGAGTACTACGACGCGTTCTACAACGCGGTGCGCGGCGGCAGCTCGCTGGAGCACATCGAGGACATGCGCAACACGATGGTGCAGACCATCCGCCTGGGCCTGTACGAGATCGTCAAGGTGCAGGCCATTGCGTCGCTGCTGCTGTTCGTGATCGGCGGGTGGTTGCTGAACCTGCTCGGTATCTCGGAGCTGTACCTGCCGCTGCTCTACGTGGACGTGATCGGCGCCAGCCTGCAGGTGGTGCTGCTGGGCGTGCTCAACATCTACTTCTACCTGGACCGCCGCCGCGAGGTGCTGATGCTGACCGGGACCTTCGTGGTGCTGAACTTCGTGCTGACGCGCCTGACGCTGGAACTGGGTCCGGCGTGGTATGGCTATGGCTTCGCGGTGTCGCTGCTGGTGGTGGTGGCGCTGTCTCTGTACCTGCTGGATCGCAAGCTGGACCGGCTGGAGTACGAAACGTACATGCTCCAGTAGCCGCGGATAGCCGCCAATAGCCATCCTCGTCATGTGGATAAAGCGCCGCCCCGTACTGTCCAGTGCCGGGCGGCGATTCTTTCTGGCACGGTTTCATTGCGCCCGCAAGCCATAATGCCCACTCGCATCACGCGCACAACAACGGCGCCGGCGGTGCCCCCCCAATGTAGCCTCGACGCATCAAGGTCCATGCCGGTAACATGACGCCGCCGAGCCCGACACCAGGCCGCAGTCATCAGAGGGAAGTAATGAGAATTGCCTCAGTGGAGGACGATGCCGCCCAGGCCGCGCAGATCCGCCAGTTGCTCGAGGAAGCCGGGTTTTCCTGCTCCAGCTTTAACACGGGGTTTGCGTTCCAGCGCGCGCTCCGGGACCAGTCGTTCGACCTGGTACTCATGGACTGGCAATTGCCGGATATCAGCGGCTACGAGCTGGTCAACTGGGTGCGCCAGCATTCCGGGCGCCTGCCGCCCATCCTGTTCCTGACCAGCCGCATCGACGAGGGCGATATCGTGGCGGGGCTGTCCGTGGGCGCCGATGACTACCTCGGCAAGCCGCTACGCCCGGCGGAGTTCCTGGCCCGCGTGCGCGCACTGCTGCGCCGTGCCTACCCGGATGCGGTGCAGGACGACGAACTGATGCGCCAGGGCAGCTACGTGGTGGATGCACGCCGTCGCACCATCGCGCTGGCCGGGCAGGGTGTGGAACTCTCGCCACGCGAGTTCGACCTGGCGCTGTTCCTGTTCCGCAATATCGGCCGGCTGCTCTCGCGCGACGTGGTGGAGCAGGCCGTGTGGGGCCGTGCCATGGACGCCGGCTCGCGCACGCTGGACACGCATATCTCGCGGCTTCGCATCAAGCTGGCGCTGCGGCCCGAGCATGGCGTGCGCCTGAGTTCGGTCTACTCGCATGGCTATCGCTTCGAGGCAGTGAGCACGGCCGATGCATAGGGTGAAGTGCGTGTTCGGGATGCGTGACGACATTGCATCGGCGGAGGGTGTGGATCATGACGTCCAGACCTGCGGCCGGTAGGTTCGCCGCCGCCTTCTTTCATCGCCGCACCCGTGTGGAATGGGTGCTGCTGCTCGTGGCCGCGCTATGCGTCACAGCCGTGGTGGCCCGCTTCAACTGGTTCGAGCGCGCCGACCTGGCCCTGCTCGATTTCGCCGTCGCCAGCCAGCCGCACCTGGCCATGGAGATCCCGGCCAACGCGTGGCAGACCCTGCGCGTGCCCGAACTGGCGGGCTGGTTCGCCACGCTGCTGCCAGTGTTGCTGGCTGCGCTGGCCGCCTGGGTGCTCACGCCGCGCGACGCGCTGATTGCGGTGGTCGTGCTCGTGGCCGCGCTGATCGGCGGCAGCATTACGCTGGTGGGCAGCGTGCACCTGTGGTTCGCGCCGTCTGCCGCCGTCTTCGGCTGCCTGCTGGTCTATCCGCTATGGAGCTGGCGGCGCCAGGAGGCGGCGCTGCGCTTTCTCTCGGAAGAACTCGTGCGGCTGGGACGCGAGCCGGGCCTGCTGGCCGCGCCGACGCGGGTCGATCATTCGCTCGATGGCCGCATGCAGGCTGTGTACGACATGACGGCGCGCCTGCGCGACATGCGGCGCTTCCTCTCGGATGGACTGGAGAGCCTGCCCGAGGCCACGGTCATCTGCAATCTCGACGGCGGCATCCTGGTGGCCAACCGCCGCGCCGTGGCGCTGGTGCCTGCGGTATTGCAGGGCATCAACGACCTGCCGCAGCCTGCAGGATTGGGCGCATTGAGCGGGAAGGGCGGATTCGGGGGCGATGACGGGTTCTATGACGACGCCTACGGCGGACTCGACCGCCCGGGGCTGCCCGATGTGGTGGAGACGTTGTTCCCGGTGCCCGGCCCCGGGCTGGCGTACTGGGACGCGCTGTGCGGCGCGCTGGATGCCGATGCGCCCGTGATGTCGTCCTCCGACTCGCATGGCGTGGAACTGGCCACCGAGGACGACCGGCGCTACCTGCTCCACGGCGCGCCGTTGCACGGCGAGGAAGGGCGCCCGGCTGGCGTCATCGTCAGCCTGGTGGATATCACCACCGTGCGGCGCGCCGAGCGCCAGCGCGAGCAGACGCTGCACTTTTTGTCGCACGACATGCGCTCGCCGCAGGCATCGATCCTCGCGCTCATCGACATGCAGTCGCGCGCGGAGCGCGCCTTGCCGCAACCGGAACTGCTGGGCCGCATCAGCGAGCATGCGCACCGCACATTGGCGCTGGCCGATGATTTCATCCGGCTCGCACAGGCCGAATCGCAGAACCTGGTCTTTGCCGACGTAGAGGTGACCACGCTCGTGCTCGATGCCACCGACGAGATGTGGGCCCTGGCCAAGACGCGTGGCATCGAACTCGAACTGGATCTCGATGCCGAGGGCGTCGCGCTGCGTGTCTCGCCAATGCTGCTGGTGCGCGCGGTGGCCAACCTCGTCAGCAATGCCATCAAGTTCAGCCCACCCGGTGCACCGGTCAAGGTGAGCCTGTACAGGCTGGGACCGTATATCGCGATCGATGTCATCGACCAGGGCCCGGGCATCGCGCTTGAGGCGCAGGCGCGCCTGTTCCGCCCATTCAGCCGCGTGCATGCCCAGGGCAACGATGCGCCATCGGGCAGCGGTCTGGGACTGGTCTTTGTGAAAACCGTGGCCGAACGGCACGGCGGGCGCGTCATGCTGAAAAGCGATGCGGGAGAGGGCGCCACGTTCTCGATCTGGCTGCCGCTACGCAGCCGCGCGGGCTGACACAATTGTTGGCAATCCAACACTCAAAAATTGCCTACGATCTGTCGAGCCACGGATACCGCATCCGCTGGTCTTCGCGTCCGCGCCGGGCCCCGGCGCGGGCGCTTTTTTGTTTTCCAGACGCTTGAATTCTCTTTTGGTTTTCTCCCCTCTCCCGCAAGCGGGAGAGGGGCGGGGGAGAGGGCCGGCCGTTCAGATTACGACAACATCGGCAAGCAGACCCTCCAGCCCTCTCCCCAACCCCTCTCCCAGAGGGAGAGGGGAGCAAACCAACAGGGGAGAAGTCCTACTTCGCCATCCCCGGCGCCGGAGCCGGCGTGGCTGGCGTAGCAGGCGCCTTATCCCCCGCCGGCGCCGAATCCTCGTCATCGTCGTACGTCGGCAATTCATCCCCGCCGCCGCTCAGCAGGTACTGCCGGCGCTGGCGGTAGGCGTCGCGCACGAAGGCGTACTTGTCGAGCGCGGCCTGCGAGAGCAGGTCGGTGGCGCCCAGCATGTTGGCGCGGACATTGATCACGTTGATGCCGAACATCGTGTTGCGCCACGCCGGGTCGAAGTAGTGCGCAGGGTCCAGGTAGAAGCTCCCCGCCAGCCCGATGCCGTCGCGAATCGAGCTCGGCCCGAACAGCGGCAGCACCAGGTACGGGCCAGCCGGCACGCCCCAGTAGCCGAGCGTCAATCCCAGATCCTGCGAATGGCGCGGAATGCCCGCTGCCGTGGCGATGTCGATCAGGCCGCCGATGCCCAGCACCGTGTTGATCGCCACGCGCATCATCGTCTCGGCCGCTTCCACGCCCTTGAGCTGCAGCACGTTGTTGGCGAAGTTGCCCACGTCCGAGAAGTTGTTGAAGAAGTTTGTCACGGCCGCACGCGCCGGGGAGGGCGTGACGTACTGGTAGCCCTTGGCCAGCGGCTGGGCCACGTAGGTGTCCACCTTGTCATTGACCGTGAAGATCGCCCGGTTCATCGGTTCGAGCGGGTCCTGCGGATTCGCATTGGGGCCGGTTGCGCAACCGGTGGTCAGGGCGCAGAGCGCGGCGGCAGCCAGCGCGCTGCGGGGAAGAACGTTGCGGGAGAGCATGGTGAGACGGTCGGTCTTTTGGTTCTTGTCGTGGAGACGGTCGCCGGAAACGCTGGCCAACCATCCTGATTGCCGAGGTCGCGTGCTAGCGCGACGATTTTCCTGAATCGGCTCCTGAATTATCGGCAGATTGTGCCATGGTCGTAGCCACCGTGAGTGGGGGAAGAGACGGACCGAGCGGCTCCGGCCGGCCCGGCTGCTCGCGCCGGGGGCGTCCCATCAGGATGGGCTGGAAGAACACGGCGCCTGCCAGCGTGCAGACCAGCGCCAGTGCCAGCAGCTTGCCCATGCTGGCCGTGCCGGGATGGTGCGACAACCAGAGGCTGCCGAACGCCGTGGCCGTGGTGGCCGCGCTGTAGAGCACCGCATGGGTCAGGCTCGACTGCAGCAGCTTGGTCTTGCCGTGCCGCCACGCAATCACGTAGTAGATCTTGAATGCCACGCCGATGCCCAGCAGCAGCGGCAGCGCGATGATGTTGGCGAAGTTCAGCGAGATGCCGAAGATCACGCACAGTTCCAGCGTGACCAGTCCCGACACCAGCAGCGGGATCAGCGTGCGCACCACATCGCCCACGCGGCGCAGCGTGATCCACAGCAGCACGGTGATCGAAATCACGGCCCAGATCCCCGCGTGGATGAACGCGGTCATGATCGTATCGGCCGAGCCCTTGATCGCAATCGGGCCGCCCGTGGCATCGGGTTGCACACGGGCCATGGTGGCGATGAACTGGTCGAGCGCAGCCTCGCGCGCGGCGTCGTTCTTCGCGCCCGGGGGCGGCAGCTTCGGGCTGATGTTGACGAGCGCCTGACCGTTCGGCGCCAGCCAGTCGCGCGCCAGTTCGGGCGGCAGCGTCTGGCGGGTCACCGGCTCGGGCTGGAGCGTGCGCTGCAGCGAGGCCAGTGCCAGTCGCAGCGGCAAAGCGATGGCTTGCTCGGCACGGTCCCGCACGGCCGGGGTGGCATCGGCCAGTTGCTTGAGCGCGCGCGACAGATGTTCCGCCGATGCCGCACCGGGCCCCGGATGATCGAGCGCGGCCAGCGACAACTGGCGCGACGCGTTGCGCAGCGAGGCCACGCGCAGCGCATCGGAGGCGGGCGTTGCCGTCGATTGCGTGAGCACTGGCATCAGCGTCTTGTTCAGCGCGGCGATCGTGGCGAGCTTGGGCGCCTGATCGTCGGGAATGAAGGTCTTCAGCGTGACCACGCGCTCGACCTCGGGCAGCTTGGAGAGCTTCGCCGCGATCTGCTCGGCATCCTTGAGCGTAGGGGCCAGGACCTTGACATCGTCGGTGCCGGCCTGCGGAGCATCCTTGAGCGCCAGCAGCGTCGCCATCGATTCCGAATGCGGGTCCTTGAGGTGCAGCGGATCGAAATCGAAACGCAGGTGCGGCAGCAGCGGGGCACCCGCCACGAGCACGGCCAGCACACCCACCAGCGTGCCCTTGCGATGGCGCTCGAAGAACGCATCGGCGGGTGCCAGCCAGCCGAAGCCCGGCATTTCCTTCTCGCCCGGCGGGGCCAGCACGCGAATCAGGGCGGGCAGCGTGGTGAACGTAGTGGCGAAGGCGATGAACATGCCCACCCCAGCGATCTTGCCGAGTTCGGCCACGCCGCGATAGTCGGTGGGCAGGAAGCAGAAGAACGCGGCGGCCGTGGCAGCGGCGGCCAGCGTCAGCGGACCGGCCACATCGCGCGCGGCCAGCGTCAGCGACTCGTTGAGGTCGCCATGCTCGCAACGCTCGGCGCGGTAGCGCACGCCGAACTGGATGCCGAAGTCGACGCCGAGGCCCACGAACAGCACCGCGAACGCCACCGAGATCATGTTCAGCGCGCCTACCATCAGCAGGCCCAGCGCTGCCGTGATGATCAGGCCGGCGATCAGGCTCACCAGCACCGCCGTGATCAGCCGCGCCGAACGCAGGGCCATCCACAGAATGCCGACCACCACCAGCAGCGTCAGGATGCCGTTGAGCGCGGCCCCCTCGCTGACCGAGGCAAATTCGTCATCGGCCAGCGGCTGCGGGCCTGTCAGGCGCACCTGGGCGTTGTAGCGCTCGGCCAGTTTGAGCTTTGCGGCGGCGGCGCGGATGGCATCGCTGGCGCCGGCACCTGCCTTGAGATCGCTGTAGTCCAGCACGGGGGAGACCGTGACGAAGCTGAACGCGCGGCCATCGGCATTCGGCTTGAGGCTGTCGTCGACGAGTCCCGCCCACGACAGCGCCACGGGCTTGTTGGCCAATACGCCGTCCACGGTCTTTGCGCTTTCGCCCAGCAGCTTGTCCATGTCGGACAGCTTGACCTGACCGAGCTGCAGCGGCAGGGCCAGCGTGGTGGTCAGCAGGTCCGACAGCCCGCGCAGCGTGGGATCGTGCGCGAGGTTGTTCAGCAGCGGCCGGGCCTGCGTGAGCTTGTCGGCCATCTCGCTGACGCTGGCCGGGTCTGCGAACAGCAGCCCGTTGCGCTCGAAGAATGCCCCTGCACCGGGCTGGCCCACGGCGTTGAAACGGCTCGGCTCGTCGCGCAGCGCAGCGGCCAGTTCGTTGGCGGCGGCATCGGCCAGTTCCTTGGCCGGTGCCTGCACCACGGCCAGGATCATCTTGTCGCGCTGGGGGAATGCGGCGCTGATCGCCGCATCGTTCGTTGCCCAGGGCGCGTCGGACTCCAGCAGCTTGCTGATGTCGGTGTTGATGGCGAAATTGCGCGCGACGTAGAAGCCGCTGGCGGCGGTGAGCAGCAGCGAAATGCCGATCACGAGCCAGGCGTGAACGGTGGCGAATTTGACGGTGCGAACCAGCAGGGGTCTGATCATGAGTCCTGTATCTATTGCGTCCACCTTCGGCAGGGCGCCTGGGGCGCGGCGGGCGGCAACCGGAGTATAGCGGCTGGATACCTTCCCTATGATGTTTGGCGCCTTGTGCAGCGCACTGGTTCGGCAACCCGCCCACGTGCCGAGCGGCTCGCCGTTCCGCTATATACTGGCCCGACCGGCCACCCCGGCCGCAGTGCATCGAAGACTCATGAACCGTTACGCAATGTTCCCCGCCGCAATCATCGCGCCCATCGCCGCCGTGGCCATGGTCGCCGTGGTTTCCCCCGCGCACGCGCAGTCCAATGCCGCACCGGACAAGCTGGTCCAGTCCGCGGTGGAGGGTGTGATCACCAAGATCAAGACCGATCCGGAGACCCGCTCGGGCGATCTTGCAAAAATTACCGCTGTCGTCCAGCGCGACTTCCTGCCTTACACGGACTTTGGCCGCACGACGCGACTGGCAGTAGGAAATGCCTGGAAACAGGCCACGCCCGAACAACAGAAACAGTTGCAAGAGCAGTTCACCGCGCTGCTGGTGCGCAGCTATGCCATCTCGCTGTCGCAATTGCGCGAGCAAAGTCCCAAGTTCACGTACAAGCCGGCCAAGTCAGGCAATAACGCCAACGACGCCGTAGTGGCGACACGGGTGCTGAACAACGGGGACGAGATGCTGATCGACTACCGCCTGCAGAAGGGCGGTGACGGCTGGAAGATCTACGACATCAACATGATGGGTGCGTGGCTGATCGAGGTGTACCGCAAGCAGTTCGCGGACATCGTCGCACGCGATGGCGTGGATGGGCTGATCAAGTATCTGACCAGTCACAACAGCCGGTGAGGTAGGGGGGGTGTTCTCCCCTCTCCCGCATGGCGGGAGAGGGGCGGGGGAGAGGGCCAGAAGTTCAAATTGTCACAATCGGCAAGCAGAACTCCCCCAACCCCTCTCCCGCGTTGCGGGAGAGGGGAGTATTCAGCTCAGTGAACCTGAGCCGCCTGTGCCTTCTCGGCCCGGCTGCCCTGCACCTTCTTCAGGTTGCCGATCTCGGCCAGCTTGATTTCCACGTGGCGCGAGAACACGTAATCCGCCGGGCGCTGGTTATCGAGCGAGATGTCCGGCGCCATCGGGCCATCGGTCTTCACGCCGCGCAGCGTCACGGCCAGGGCCTTGAGCGGGTGCGAGAACGTGTCGGCCACGGCGGTGGCTTCAAAGCCGCTGTGGACCATGCAGTCGGCGCACTTCTCGTAGTTGCCAACCCCGTAGGCGTCCCAGTCGGTGCCTTCCATCAGTTCCTTGAACGTCTTCACGTAGCCTTCGCCAACCAGGTAGCACGGACGCTGCCAGCCGAACACGGTGCGTGCCGGGTTGCCCCACGGCGTGCACTTGTAGGTCTGGTTGCCGGCCAGGAAGTCGAGGAACATCGTCGACTGGCTGAATGCCCAGTTCTTGCCCGCACGGCCGCGCGACAGGATGTCGCGGAACAGTTGCTTGGTCTTGTTGCGGTTCAGGAAGTGCTGCTGGTCCGGCGCGCGCTCGTAGGCATAACCCGGCGACACCGTGATGCCATCGACGCCCATTGCCTTGACCGAGTCGAAGAACTTGGCGACCAGTTCGGGCTTGGCATCGTTGAACAGCGTGCAGTTGATGTTCACGCGGAAGCCACGTTCCTTGGCCATCTTGATGGCGGCCACGCACTTGTCGTAGACGCCTTCCTGGTTGACCGAGTGATCGTGCATCTCGCGGTCGCCGTCGAGGTGGATCGACCACACGAAGTACGGGCTGGGCTCGTACTGGTCGATCTTCTTCTCCAGCAGCAGTGCGTTGGTGCACAGGTACACAAAGCGCTTGCGGGCCATGATGCCGCGCACGATCTCAGGCATGTCCTTGTGCAGCAGCGGCTCGCCGCCGGCGATGGACACCACCGGTGCGCCGCATTCGTCCACCGCTTCCAGGCACTCGGCCACGGACAGGCGCTGGTTCAGGATGGGGTCCGGATAATCGATCTTGCCGCAGCCGGAGCAGGCCAGGTTGCAGCGGAAAAGGGGTTCGAGCATCAGGGCGAGCGGGTAGCGCTTTTGCCCGGTGAGATGCTTGCGTGCGATGTAGGCGCCTACGCGGGCGACCTGCAGAAACGGAATGGCCAAGGGGGTGCTTCCTGTTAGGTTCAGCTTGTTCGCTTCAGCCAGCCACCGTTTGGGCGGCGAGCCGGGCGTCACTGATATCAGTGGTCTTCCTGGCCCCTGGGGCCAGCGTTGCATCGGCAAGTTCAGCCGGCAGGCGGAATTCGGCATGCTCCTCGATCCCTTCCATGGTCGAGATATCGACCGGACCCAGGCGGCGCAAGGCCGCGATGACGTCTTCCACCATGCTTTCGGGCGCCGAGGCGCCCGCGGTAATGCCTACGACGTCTGCGCCTCGCACCCATTCGGGGTCGAGTTCGCTGCCGTCGGCAATCAGGTAACTCGGCACGCCACTTTCCGTGCCGATCTCGCGGAGCCTGTTCGAGTTGGAACTGTTCGACGCTCCGATCACGAGAATGACATCCACTCGCTGCGACAATTCCCGCACTGCGCTCTGGCGGTTTTGCGTGGCATAGCAGATATCGCGTGTACTTGGCCCGACCAGGTTGGTGAATCGCCGGCCGAGCGCCGCAATGATATTACGGGTGTCGTCCACGGACAACGTGGTCTGGGTAATATAGGCCGCCGGCACATCGTCCGGCAGCGCCAGCCGGGCCACGTCGGCTTCACACTGCACCAGATGGACCTTGCCCGGGATCTGGCCCATCGTGCCTTCCACCTCGGGGTGCCCGGCATGGCCAATCAGGATCACCTGACGGCCCGCCGCCGCATACTGGCGGCCCTGGTTGTGCACTTTGACCACAAGAGGGCAAGTTGCGTCAATGGCATGCAGCTCGCGTCGCTGTGCTTCTTTCACCACCTCGCGCGACACGCCATGGGCGCTGAAGATGGTAACGGCGTCATCCGGCACCTCGTCGAGTTCCTCGACAAAGCGTGCGCCTTTTTGCCGCAACCCTTCGACCACATGCTTGTTGTGGACAATCTCATGTCGGACATAAACCGGTGCCCCGTGCTTGAGCAGGGCGCGGTCGACAATGTCAATCGCCCTGACAACTCCGGCACAGAAGCCCCGTGGCTGGGCAAGGATCACCTGCATGGAGATGGCCCCCCGACCCGCTTGTAAAGATTGGAAAACATTCTTTTTGTGGTATTTCCGGCGTCACTTTCCCGGTTAATGGTGGTTACTATATACCGGGCCGGATTTTCATGTTTGCGCGTTGGGTCTTGCCAACATTTGACTTGTCTGGCGTAAATGCAACGGGACTGGCCCGCGAAAGCCGCGATTGTCGCCAAACCTGCACGCAACGTCTCCAGGGGATTTGAAATTCAGAATTGCATTCTCGTAACGGGAGCCTCGGGCTTCCTCGGTTCGTCGGTCATGCGCCAGGCGCTGGAACGCGGATTCCAGGTACGGGTGCTGGTGCGGCCCACCAGCCCGCGCGCCAACCTCGCCGGACTGCCCGTGGAGGTGGTGGAAGGGGATATGCGCGATGCCGCGTCGATGGCGCGGGCCATGGCCGGCGTGCGCTACCTGTTCCACGTGGCAGCAGACTACCGGCTCTGGGCGCCAGACCCCGAGGACATCGTCCGCGCCAACGTGGACGGCACGGTCACGACGATGGAAGCCGCGCGCAACGCCGGCGTGGAGCGCATCGTCTACACCAGCAGCGTGGCCACCCTGCGCGTGGCCGGTGCCACCGGGCCGGTCGATGAAACGGCAGCCATGGCTGGCCACGAGGCCATCGGCGCGTACAAGCGCAGCAAGGTGCTGGCCGAGCGTGAGGTGGAGCGTCTGGTGGCCGAGGGCCTGCCGGCGGTGATCGTGAATCCGTCCACGCCGATCGGGCCGCGCGATGTGCGCCCGACGCCTACGGGCCGGATCATCGTCGAGGCGGCCACGGGCAAGATCCCGGCATTCGTCGATACGGGCCTGAACCTGGCCCATGTGGACGATGTGGCGAACGGACATTTCCTGGCGCTGGACAAAGGCCGGGTCGGCGAGCGCTACATCCTGGGTGGCCAGGATGTGCTGCTGCGGCAGATGCTGGCCGATATCGCCGGTATGGCAGGGCGCCGCGCCCCGACCATCGAACTGCCGCGCTGGCCGCTCTATCCGATTGCCCACGTCGCGGAAACCGTGGCGCGTTTCACGAAGAAAGAGCCTTTTGTGACCGTGGACGGCCTCAAGATGTCGCGTTACCGGATGTTCTTTACATCGGCCAAGGCCCAGCGCGAGCTGGGCTATGCGCCCCGGCCGTACCAGGAGGGGCTGCGCGACGCCCTCGACTGGTTCCGCGACAACGGCTATCTCAAGTAATCAGGACCGCACGGGCGCCTGCGAGCGTCCCTTCCACTGGCCGCCGCGACGCAGGTAGTAGCGGCGCGCCGAATCCAGCGTGGCGCCAAGGTAGAACAGGGCAGTCAGCGGTAGCAGCGGGGCGAGGCCAGCCGGCTGGCCGTACTCGCGCAGCATCGGCCGATAGCTGACGGCCATCATGATCCAGGCGAGCCACGCGGGCCACAGCGATGCCCCGCCGATCAGCGCCAGCACGGGCGGGGCCAGATAGGTCAGGATCATGCCCAGCGTGGCGCCGATCAGCATCCACGGCGAATAGTGGAGTTGCGTGTAGGCGCTGCGGGCGATCATGTTCCACAGGCTTTCCCAATCGTCGTATGGGCGCAGTGAAATACTGTCGTCCGCCAGATCCAGCCGGATGGAGCCGCCTGCCTTGATGCGCGCCGCCAGGCTGCAATCGTCGATCAACTCGCCCCGAATGGCTTCGAACCCGCCGATCCGCGCCAGCGCCGAGCGGCGCGCCAGCATGCAGCCGCCCGCCGCGCCCGCCACCTTGCTGCGCGGATTGGCCACGCTCGCAAACGGATAGAGTTTGGCGAAGAAGAAGACAAAAGCGGGCACGATCATGCGCTCCCACCACGATTCGCAGCGCAGGCGAACCATGAGCGAGGTCAGGTCGCGTTGTTCGTGTTCGGCGCGCGCCACGAGTTCGCGGATGGTGTTCGGACCGTGCCAGATATCGGCATCGGTCAGGAAGACAAAGCCCGCGTCAGGCATTTGACGGTCCGCTTCTGCCAGGCCTTCCGACTGGGCCCAGACCTTGCCGCTCCACCCCGGAGGCAGGTCGCGGGCGCCGATCACGGTCAGCGCATCGGCGCGGCCAATAGAGAGTGCCGCAGCGCGAGCGATATCGGCGGTGCCATCGGTACTGTGGTCATCCACCACCACCAGATGCAGGCGGCCGGGATATTGCTGGCTCAGCACGCCGGTCACGGCGCGGGCGATCACGTCGGCCTCGTTGCGGGCAGGGATCACGCCGATCACAGGGGGCCACGCGGCGGGTTGCGGGGAGGGGGCGGGTTTGCGCACCCGCCAGAATCCGGCGCGCGCAAAGACCAGCACGCACCAGACCAGCAGGGTCAGCAGGGAACATCCGAAAAGCAGCATCGTTGACTTACCTGATGAAGCGCCGTGCCAGACGGGCCAGTTTCGGTACCGTGGCGGGACGCACAAGGCGCGCATCATACCCCGCCATGCGCCGTTCGTTCTCGGCCAGGCACAGGTCGATCATGGCGCCGGCTGACAGCGTCTGGCCCAGCGACTCCGCCGCGTTCATCGGAAAGTTCGCGTCCTGCGCGGCGCCATCGGCCTTCACGTCGATGCCTTTGGCGATGCCGATCCGCTCGCGGATCAGGAACAGCCAGACGCGCGCCACCTTCAGCGCGAACGCCGGGCGGCGCCACCACGGCAGGCTGGCGCGATACCACGCCACCCAGTTGGCGAAGAACAGGATATGGCGGCCTTCCTCCTGGATCACCGGCTCGAAGGTCTCCACCAGTTCGGCGGGAAAGAAGCCTGAATCCTTGGCGGCGGCGAACAGGCCGAACGCGGCAAAGCTGTCGATGCACTCGCTGTAGCCGGTCACGAGCCAGCCCCACTCGGCATCCGCCGGCGGCAGGTATTCGGGTTCCGGGGCCAGCTCGATGCCATAGGCTTCCACAAGTTTCGACAGCACCACCTTGTGGCGCGCTTCCTCGTCGCCATCCATCTCCAGCGCGCTGCGCAGCAGGGCGTCGCGCTGCCGTGCGGCAAAGCTGTGCACGCGCACCGAGGCCCGGCCTTCGGTCTGCACGGCGATGTCCCAGATCGGCAGCGAGGTGACGCGACGCAGCGCGTCGGGCGGCAGCACGGGCCAGTCGATGACCGAGGGCTTGTAGGGGTTGTGGGTCTGCAGCAGCATGTTGCAGAACATGCGCAGATGGGCTGGAGAGCCGATCCGGAGCGGACCCGGCTCGGGGTCCGTCCAGTTGCGCATGGCATGGTCTGCCTGCTCGATGGCCTGGCGGGCCACGGTGGGTGCCACCTGTGTGGCGCGCTCGATGAACGACTCGGCGGCACCTTTGTTGGCAGCTTCGTTGGCAACTACGGCGCGGGACAGATCGTCCACCACGCCATCGATTTCGAAGGTTCTTTTCATTGGCGCTCCGGGCAGGGGGTGCGGCAGTCATTGTAGCCAGCGGCTGGCAATGCTGCTCCCGGGCGTCCCTGGCACGCCACAAACGAATCCGGCGGACCTTTTCAGGGTCCGCCGGCTGGTTGGTCATGCGTGGATGCCGCTAGCGAGCACGATGTTCGTGCATGGGCGGCCTGGGTTGACGTTGAGGCGGCCAGTCCTGGCCGATGTCCGGAAAGACATCGCATTCACCGCGGACGATGTTCTCGATCGTCGCGCAGATCCCTTCGGTACCGCGCGGCCCGACGCAGACCAGGCTGCGGGGGCGCTCCGAATGGGCCGGGATGGCGTACACCCGCATCCCCTCCCGATAAAGGGGGTGGCAGGTGAGCCGCTCGTTCATGATTTCGACAAAGCGGCTGGGGCTTACGGTCGGCTTGTCCATCGCTTCTCTCCCTCGGAGCTTCCAGACTAAGACGCTCCGGTGCGCGGTTCAAGGCGCGGTGCAGCGCTTCAAGCGCTCATTGGTGCCCATTGGCATCCAATGTCACGCAATGTCACGTATTTTCGTCTGCTGTCACCGTGGTTGTGGCGTATCAGTGGAGACCCGTCGTGGCACGCTGGCCGTCCAGCATGCTGTTGCCCGTGGCCCAGCAGGCCGCTTCGGCCTCGGCGTGCGAGGCATAGTCGGCATGGGATTCGATGGTGCTGTCGCAATCGGCCCCGCCGCATTTTTCCTCCACCACGATGCGCCACGTGTAGCGCCCCGGAGGGTCTTCCAGCACATGCATGACGAGCGTGCGGCGATGATCGGTCAGGGACATCGGATGGGTGGACATGGTATTTCTCCCGGGCGCAGGCACCGGACCGGGGGACCGGTGGACTTTCACCATAGCAAAGCCGCAGGGCAATGCCAGCCCGATTTGATGCGGTGCGGCGTTGTCGGCCTTTGCATGATGCGCTGGGCCTGCTATCGTTTCTCGCCCCGAACCCGGGGTCGCCTTCCGGTCTCCCGAAACCATCATGTCTGTTTCTTCCGCCGTGCCGTCTTCCGTGCCTGCCCGACTCGTCGAACGTATTACCGCGCTGCTGGCGCATTTCGATACGGCCATCCTTCCGGCCTGGACGCACGCGGGCTGGAATCCGGGTTGGCAACTGGCGCATGAGGCGCTCGACGGCACCACGGGCCAGCCGCTGCCCGACAAGCGCTATCGCGCCATGGCTTGCGCGCGCCAGCTCTATGTATTCGCCACGGCTGGCGATCTGGCCCATGCGCAGACCTTGTTCGCATCGTTGAATCGTCATTTCAAGGATGGCCAGGGCGGCTGGATCTACAGCATCGATGCTGCGGGGGTGCCACTCGACAGTACGCGCGACCTCTACACCCACGCTTTCGTGGTTTTCGCGTGTGCGCATTACTACCGCGCCAGCCAGGACACGGCTGCGTTGGAGACCTTGCGCCAGACCGTTGCGGTGATCGAATCCCGGTTTGCCGATGGCAACGGTCTCTATCACGCGGCGTTGTCGCAGGATTTCGCGCCGAACGGCAGTGGCG
The DNA here is from genome assembly GCF_039710735.1 of Cupriavidus sp. DL-D2. Lineage (NCBI taxonomy): Bacteria > Pseudomonadati > Pseudomonadota > Betaproteobacteria > Burkholderiales > Burkholderiaceae > Cupriavidus > Cupriavidus sp. DL-D2. The sequence goes on from NZ_JBDKXK010000033.1 coordinate 105,273, forward strand.
TGGTGCAAAACCCGATCATGCATCTGACGGAGGGTTACCTGGCTGCGCTGGAAGCTACTCGCGATGACTGGTTCGCCGATCGGCTGCGCACGCTGGCGCAGTCCGTTCACGCAGGCTTTGTCGATCCGGCCACCGGTTGCGTGGCCGAGTTGCTGCAGGGCACGGATGGGAATCGCATCGAGGCAGGGCATCAGTTCGAGTGGTATTCGCTGGTGATGACCGCTCCGGCGCTGTTTGCGGATGGCCCGCTTACCCCCGCGCTGCACCGCGCCTACGATTTTGCGCGTCGCCATGGCGTGGCTGCCGGCACGCTCGGGGTTTGTGCGGCGCTGGATGCGCAGGGCAATGTGCAGGACGACATCGAGCGGATCTGGGCCCAGACGGAGTTCGCGCGGGCGTTGGTGATCAAGGCTGCCGTTGACCAAGATCCGGCGCCGCTGGCGGAACTCGAGGCATGGATCGACCAGTTCCGCGTCCGCTTCCTGCATGCGGGGGGCTGGCACGAGTGCCTGGCGCCGGATGGTGCTGTGGTGCGCAGCGAGATGCCGTCGACTACGCCTTATCACCTGCTGACGGCGTGGCAGGCGCTGCGTCAGCTGCTGCCTGCCGCCTGATAGTTCCCCTCTCCCGCGAAGTGGGAGAGGGGTTAGGGGTGAGGGTCGGTGGCTCTGCTTGCCGACGGCGTGGCAACTTTCACCGCTGGCCCTCTCCCCCAGCCCCTCTCCCGCGTTGCGGGAGAGGGGAGCTAAATAATCACTCCACCCGCAGCGAGCGTAGGTCGCTCTTGCGGATCAACTGAAGCAGGGTTTCGGCCGGACGTGTCAGGCGCCGTGCGGCCAGTGTGATGAATTCCACTTCGGGCAAGGCGGGCAGGGCATCGACATTGACGGGCGGCACCAGTCCGCCGCCGGTCAGGTTCTGCGCACGCACCGTGATGCCGAGTCCGCCCCGTGCAGCCGCGATACAGCCCGAATGGCTGCTGCTTGTGCAGACGTTGCGCCACCGCCAGCCGGCCGCCGCCAGCGTATCGAGTACCACCGAGCGCGTGACGCTCGGCTCGTTGACGAGGATGATCGGCAACGGTTGCCCCACATCCACCACGGTGCCGGGCCGCGCCAGCCACTCCAGTTGGCCACGGAACAGCGGCACGCCGCGCCGCTCTCCCTCGCGTCGCTTGCCGACGATCAGGTCCAGCGTGCCGGCTTCGATCCATTCATAGAGCTTGCTGGTCATGCCGATGGTGATTTCCAGTTCCACGTCGGGATGGGAGGCGCGGAAGGCCGCCAGCACGTTGGGCAGCGGGCCTTGCGCCAGATCCTCGGAACAGCCCAGACGCACCCGGCCCTGCAGCCGGGGCCCGCTGAACTGCTGCTCGGCACGGGCCAGGCTTTCGAGGATGAGGCGGGCGTGCACGAGCAGCGCTTCGCCATCGGGCGTCAGCGAGAGCGAGTGCGTATCGCGCACAAACAGCCGGCGATTGACGCTCTGTTCCAGGCGGCGGATATGGTCGCTGACTGACGACTGCGAGAGTCCGAGCTGGCGCCCGGCCTCGGTGAAACTGTGCGCAGTGGCCGCCGTGGCGAACGTCTGGATCCAAACGGGATTGAGCATCGGCGCATTGTCATCGGATTTCCCGATGACAGTCAATCATCGCAGAGGGGTTCCCGATGGGGTGCGGGGTGCGTACCATGCTTCCATCGATCCGGGATAACCCGGACCCGCAGTTCAGATACCTGCCCCATGCCGCACGCTCCCGCTTCCCCAGCCACATCCAACAACGCCGCCTTCTCCCAGAAGGCCATGCTGTGGATCGTCTTTGCCGGCTTCTTCATGCAGACGCTGGACACCACCATCCTGAACACCGCGCTGCCCTCGATGGCACATAGCCTGGGCGAGAAACCGCTCGACATGAAGCCGGTGGTGGTGGCGTACACGCTGACCATGGCGCTACTGACGCCAGCCTCGGGCTGGCTGGCCGATCGATTCGGCACACGGCGCGTCTACTTCAGTGCCATCCTGATTTTCGTGCTCGGTTCCGTGTTCTGTGCGGGCGCGCAATCGCTGACGCAACTGGTGATCGCACGCGTGCTGCAGGGCATCGGCGGATCGATGCTGCTACCCATCGGCCGGCTGGCTGTGCTGCGCAATATCCCGGGCGAGCAATACATCGCCGCGCTCGCCTTTGTCTCCGTGGCCGGGCAGGTGGGGCCGATCTTCGGGCCGGTGCTGGGCGGCTGGCTTGTGCAGAGCGCCTCGTGGCACTGGATCTTCCTGATCAATGTGCCGGTGGGTTTGGTCGGGCTGTTCGCAGTACGTCGCTACCTGCCCCAGGGTGAGGCCGGCGCGGCGCCCCCGTTCGACTGGATCGGGTGCGGCCTGCTATCGCTATGCATGGTCACGTTCTCGCTGGCGCTGGAACGCGGCACGTTCAATGCGTGGACGGTGTTGCTGATGGTGGTGAGCGTGGCGAGCGCGCTGCTCTATATCCCCCATGCACGCCGGTACACGACGCCGCTGTTCCGGCTCGCGCTATTCCGCGAACCCAATTTCAGCGTGGGCCTGATCGGCAACCTGATCTGCCGCATCGGCTCGGGCGCGGTGCCGTTTCTGCTGCCGCTGCTGTTCCAGCTGCAACTGGGCTACTCGCCGTTCCACTCGGGGCTGATGCTGCTGCCGGTGGCCATTGCCGGGGCCATCTCCAAACGCTGGATCGTGCCGCTCGTGAACCGCTTCGGCTACGACACCTTCCTCATGGTCAACACCGTGATCGTGGGTGTGTCGATGGCATCGTTCGCAGCGATGTCGCCCGGCTGGCCGCTGGCTGCGTCTATTTTCCAACTGGCCGTGTTCGGCGGCGCCAACTCGATGCAGTTTGCCGCGATGAACAGCGTGACGCTCAAGGGCCTGACCCGCGAGGATGCGGGCAGCGGCAACAGCCTGTTCTCGATGGTGCAGATGCTGGCCATCGGCCTGGGCGTAACGATTGGTGGCGGGCTGGTGAGTGTGTTCTCTGCCGAGTTCGGCGTGGCCGCACCGGCTTATCGGCTGGCCTTCCTGACCGTGGGCATCATCACGCTGCTCTCGGCGCTGGTGTTCCGCAGGCTCGACGCGGAACGTCTCAATCCAAAGAGCGTGAAGCGGGTGGTGGAGGCGGGGTAAGTGCTTGGTTCCTGTAAGGAAAAGCAGCCGTTTTATCCGGAATTATTCCGATTTGGATAATTTATGGAAATCGGAATAAAAGCGAATAAAACGAGTGTGGCCCTGATGGAACGTGCATCTACTTCGCGCAACTTCCCCTCAACTCTCCGGATCCACCCCATTCTCCCGCAGCATCCGCTCGCATTCGTCGAGCATGTCGTGGGCAAAGGCGGATTGGTAGTTGGGGTCCAGCGCTTCCATCATTTCGTGGGACGCATAGAGGCCGGCTTCGCGCGAGAGCGTCTCGGCAAGCTGGCGCGCCAGTTGGTCGCTGAGATCGGAAAGCAGGCGGCGTTCGGCCAGCGCCAGTTGCAGTTTCGAACGCGACAGCCAGTTGCCGGCCAGCGTGGCGCCCTGGGCTTCGGTCATCCATTGGCCGTGTTCGTAGTAGGCCGACAGCCGTTCGGCCATCAGCGCGAACATCAGCGCCTTGCGGGTGTTGAAATCGATGCGGGGCGGGGGCGAAGCCGGAATCATTGCAGCCGTTCCTTGAGCCAGCCGCCGATATCGGCAATTTCTTCCATGCAGACCGAGTGGGCCATGCGGTAGGTGTGCCAGGCCACGGGCTGGCCCTGCGCTGTCAGGTGGTCGCGTGCGCGGGTGCCCAGTGCGAGCGGCACGACACCGTCCTCGGTGCCGTGGGCGGCGAAGATCGGTGTGGCGGCGTTTGCCGGTGCAACATGCTTGGCAATCAGCGCGGTGGACGGGATATACGTAGACAGCGCGATCACGCCGGCCAGCGTCTCCGGGTGGGTAAGCGCCGTGGTGTAGGCAATGGCGCCGCCTTGCGAGAATCCGGCCAGTACGATGCGATCCGACGGGATGCCACGCGCATTTTCGCGTGCGATGAGCGCGCGGACGGCTTCGCACGATTTCCAGATGCCGGCCTCGTCAGCCTGCCGCCCCGCGTCATCGAGCGAAAGGATGTCGTACCAGGCTGGCATCACGTAACCGCCGTTGCAGGTCACGGGAATGGCGGGGGCGTTGGGAAAGACGAAGCGGATGGCCGGCGTCGTGGGTAATCCGAGTTCCGGCACCACCGGCACGAAATCGTTGCCGTCGGCGCCCAGGCCATGCATCCAGATAACAGCATGCGTCGGGTTGGGCGCGGTTTCGATTTCAATCGCGGGTAGCAGGTTGCTCATGGCCGGTTCTCGGATTCGGAAAGGCGGCCAGTATCGCACAGGCCCCCCGCGCGGGCGGGGGGCCGTGCATCCATACACGCGTCACGCAGCGCGCATCACGCTGCGGAAGGCACGATCGGAATCGTGGCGAGGCCCGCAGTGGCACGGGCCGGTTGCGGCGCCTGCAGCGTCGGCGCCTGAGGCGCGGAGGACGCGGCGGGCAGGGTGGTGCGGCGGTCGGCTACGCCTTCCACGCCCACGGTTCCCACTTCTTCGAGGAAGGCGATCATGTTGCGGTAATAATCGACTTGCATCTGCGCTTCAAGCAGGCGGCGTTCTGCCTGGAAAAGCGTCAGCCTCATGTCTTGCAGTTCCTTTTCAGCGATCTTCTCTGGCGTCGGCGGACTGAACAAGTTTGCAAGCGAACGCATGGCATATACCTCCCGGGGCTGTCTACGGCGGTGATTCATTCGGTTTGTGCGCCATGCGGTCAAATATAGACGATCCGGCGCACGGTACACGATGGGTCACCATGACCGATGTGGGGTCCCCCACAGGGCTGATTGCGGGTCACGCGAAGCTGAGGTAGATTGATCGCCCATCTGGCCAGGCCCGGCGATCCGCTGCGCCTGGCCTTGTCTTTTTTACACTGCGGGCCCGGATGGATTTGCCGATTGTGGCGAAACGTGCTGCCAACGCTGCAAAAGCGCCAGCACGGACGGTGATTTGTAGCATCGGCAAAAAAACCACATGGGGCAGATACCGATCCCTCGCCACGCGATGTGCCACACGAGCGTTTGATTTTCGGGAGCGCCGGGGTGACCGGACGATAACATCCGAATCCATTGCCATTCCCCGCGACAGGTAGAATCGGGCGCCCCCATGCCTGGCTCCTGTCACTTCGTCCGTCTCGTGCTCCCGTTCCGCGCTTTCCTCCGTCGTCCGTTGCTGCGCCTGATTTGTCTGGCGTGGTGGCTGCTGGTCTGCTCATCGGTCGTACAGTCGGCACCCATCCGCGTAATGGTGATGACATCGCAAGGGCATCTGTTGCCCGCGGCCGAAGCATCGTTTCGCTCGACGCATGGCGACGATGTCGCCGAATTCACGTTCGTGACCGGTACGCCCGACGCGGCGGCACTGGCGCGCGCCGATGTCATCGAAGCGTGGTTCGTGCCCGCTGCCACATTGCGAAAGGTGGCGCCAGCGGTCCGGCAGGCGCAGGCCCGTGGCGCGACGGTGTTGGCTTCCCCTGCGCAGAATGCGGAAGAGGCATGGGGACTCCGCATCAACGCTGCAGCGAACTCGGCGACACAGGAATACTGGGATGCCGGGGGCGTCGACAATCTTGCCGCATGGATGGCCTATGTCGTGGCCGCGCGTCAGCGTGAGGTGGGGGCGACGCCGATTGCGGTGCCCCCGGTGCGTCCCGCCCCGACCGCTGGCATCTACCATCCGCGTGCCCCGCAGCCGTTTGCTTCGCTGGCCGATTATCTGCAGTGGTGTCGCACGCAAGGGCATTTGCGCGCCGAAGCGCCGCTCGTCGGCATCACGTTCTACGCCACCAGCTATCGCCAGCGCGATCTCGCGCATATCGATGCATTGGTGGAGGCATTGGAGCGGCAGGGCATGGGCGCCGTGCCGGTCTTCGGCTGGCCGGTCTCGTCACTCGATACGCTGCTGACTGTCGATGGCAAGACGCCGCTGCGTGCGCTGCTGGCGCTGAATCTGACCATCCCGCGTGCGCAGGACAAGGATTGGCTGACACGGCACGGGCTGCACACGATCAATCTCGTTGCCACGCGTGACAGTGCATCGGCATGGCAGGCCGATGTGCGCGGCATCGCGGGCGAGCGCCTGCCGTTGCTGCTGACTGCTCCCGAACGCAGCGGCGCCACCGAGCCGATGCTGTTCGCGACGCAGGAATCGCACGAGGGTGTGCGTGCCAGTGCTGCTGTGCCCGTGCGCGTCGACGCCATCGTGGCGAGAGTGAAACGCTGGATCGCGCTGCAGGACACACCCGTCGCGCGCAAGCACGTGGCGGTGCTCTACTACAACAACCCGCCGGGACGCGGCAACATCGGCGCGAGCTATCTCGCCACGCTGCCCACGCTTGAACAGATCCTCAAGCGGCTGCGTGCGGCGGGCTACACCACAGGCGATGACTTGCCCGATGCCGCCTCGCTCGCGGCGCTGCTCGATGCCAACGGACGCAACATCGAGACATGGTCCCCTGGCGAGCTCGATCGCATGGTCCGGGCCGGGCACGTCAAGCTGGTGCCGATGGCGCAATACCGCCGCTGGTTCGACACGCTACCCGCCGCATTCCGGCAGTCGGTGCTGCGCGCATGGGGGCCGCCCGAACGCAATCCACTGATGCTCGCTCGCGACGCCAGCGGTGCACCGGCATTCGTCGTGCCGGGTCTGTTCTTCGGCAATGTGTTCGTCGGGCCGCAGCCGCTGCGGTCCACGTTCGCCCGCGCCATGGACGACTCGCACGACACCATCACGCCGCCTCCGCATTCCTATCTCGCCGCCTATCTCTGGTATCGCCATGGGTTTGGCGCCGATGCCGTGATGCACGTGGGCCGTCACGGCACGCTGGAATGGCTGCCCGGCAAGCAGGTGGCGCAGTCTGGCGATGATGCGTCGGAGGTGATTCTTGGCGATCTGCCGAACGCCTACCTCTACATCCAGGACGGTGGCGGTGAAGCGATCCAGGCCAAGCGCCGCAGCGCGGCCGTGCTGGTCAGCCACCTCTCGCCGCTGCTGGCCAGCGCAGGGCAGCCGCCTGTGCTGGCAGCGCTGGATGAAGCCGTGGAACAGGCCGACGCCACGCGCGACAGTGCGCCCGAACTTTCGGCGCAGTACCGCAAGCAGGCCATCGAACAAATGCGTGCGCAGAAGCTCGATCAGCAACTCGGTCTCGACGCCAGTGCGCCGTGGGAACAGATCGAGCCGGTGCTGCATGCCTTCCTGCACAAGGTCGAGGCGGAGCCGATGCCGCTTGGCATCCATGCGCTCGGCCAGGTGCCGGACACCGCCGACCAGACCGATGCGCTGGCCTTGCTCCTCGGCGCACAGGTGCGTGCCGATCGCTCGACCCTGCACGATTGGGCAGAAGCGGTCGTGGCGGGCCGTGATCCCGTGGCGCCAGACGATGCCACGCGCCGTGCGTTGGCGATGGGGCGGCAGTGGCTGGCCGATTTGCGTGCGTCGCCTCAGGCCGAAGTGGATGCGCTGATTACCGTGCTGTCCGGCCGCTACCTGCCCACCGGCCCGCTGGGCGACCCCGTGCGCGTGCCTGACAGCCTGCCGACAGGGCGCAACCTTCACGCCTTCGACGGCGCCAAGATCCCCACGCGCGCCGCCTGGGCACTGGGCAAGACGATGGCCGGCCAGACGCTGGCGCGCTATCGGCAGGAGCACGGGGGGCAGTGGCCTGAATCGGTATCGATGGTGCTTTGGTATGGCGAAACAGAGCGGCACCAGGGCGCCATGGAAGCCGAGGCGATGTACCTGATGGGCGTGGAGCCGGTATGGAACGCGCGCGGCGATGTGGAGGACGTGCGGCTGATTCCCGATACCGAGCTGGGCCGCCCGCGCGTCAACGTGCTGCTGACCACCTCGGGCATCTACCGCGATGGCTTCGGCGACAAGATCGCGCTGCTCGACAAGGCTGCCCGGCTGGCTGCTGGCGCCGGAGAAAATGCAATTAGCCGCCAAGACAGGGCCGTGACAGCAGAGTTGGTCCGGCAGGGGGTGGATGCGGAAACGGCTGGCAAGGTGGCACGGGCGCGCGTGTTTGCGGCGAAGCCGGGCAACTATTCGATTGGTGTGCAGCAGATGGTGGAGCAGAGCCGCGACGCGCAGGGGGGGCCTGACGCGCTGGCGCGCCAGTACCTGCGCTACATGAACTTCGCGTATTCGGCCGAAGGATGGGGCGAATCGGCGCCTGCCGCGCTGGCCAGCCACCTGAAATCGAATCAGGCCGTGGTGTTTTCGCGCACCAGCACGCTGTACGGTGCGCTCGATAACGATGACACGTACCAATATGCTGGCGGCCTCACCGCCGCCACGCGTGCCGTGACGGGCAGCGCGCCGCCGCTCTGGCTGCACAACCTGCGGCGCGCAGGCGAAACGCAGACCGTCGATGCGCGCACATGGCTGGCAACGGAACTCAACGCTCGCCAATGGAACCCGAAGTGGATCACGGCGATGCAGCGCTCTGGCTATGCGGGCGCACGCGAGATGTATCGGGAAGTGGAGCACCTGTATGGATTTCAGGCGACGGTGCCCGAGCAAACGCCGGGCGCGTTCTGGCAGCGTACCTACGATGTGTATGTGGCCGACAAGCTCGGCCTTGGGATGCGCGCATTCTTCCAGCAGGCCAATCCGCACGCGCAGCAGGGCATTCTGGCGCGGTTGCTCGAAGTGGATCGGCAGGGCAGCTATCGATTTACCGATGCCGAGCGTCGCGAGCTGTTGCGCCAGTACGCGGAGAGCGTGCGGCGCGATGGATTGTCGTGTACGGCCAATACCTGCGGCAATCCGGCGCTGATGGCGCATATTGCGCGCAGGGGCAAGGCGGCAGGGGTGGATCTGCGGGACGTGGGGAAAGCGCTGGCGGATGCGGTGGTGGCGCCGGGGCGGGTGGTGTCGAAGGCGAAGGAGGCTGCGCGTACGGCGCCGGTTGATGCGCTGGCGGCGCCTGCGGTGTCAGCCGAACAGCGTGTTACGGGGCAGCAATTGACACCACGTGAAGTGCGTGTGGCAAGGGCGCCCGCGCATACGAACTACGCGTGGCTGGCGGCGATGTTGGGGCTGCTGTTGATTGGATCAGGCGCGTTCGTGGCTTGGCGACGACGCGTTTAACTCTGCCGCTGGTTTGCTCCCCTCTCCCGCAAGGCGGGAGAGGGGCAGGGGGAGAGGGCTAGCGGTGCAATCACCAGCAAGTCGAGATTTGAACCGCATGGGGCCTGTCAGTTTTTTTGTGTGCAGGACAGCTAGAGGCTTGCCGGTCGAATGGATTGGCAAGCCTGCATTCTCTCAGAGGTGCGGGTGGGTAAATCGGTCTTCGTACAA
>NZ_JBDKXK010000034.1:0-80622 GCF_039710735.1 Cupriavidus sp. DL-D2
TTCCACCTATCGACGTGTCTGAGGAAATTAGACCAGTACAGGGAGAGGGCCGGAGGTTCTGCTTGCCGACCGTGTCGCGATTTGCACCGCTTGCCCTCTCCCCCGCCCCTCTCCCTCGCGGGAGAGGGGAGCAAACCAAGAGAGAAGGAGTCAGGCTTTCACCGCTCCCCATCCAGCAACGCATTCAACACCTCGTCAAACGCCGCCTGCGCATCTTCCAGCATCTGCAGCGCGGCGTCGAAGGTCTGGAGGGCCAGCTTCGACGGCTTGCCGCTGCCCTCGGGCGGATACTGGCTTTGCAGCGCGGTGAATGCCACCTGCACCTGGCGCGTGGCGCTGACCACCCGCTCCATGATCTGCGCCTCTTCGGCGCGTTTCTGTTCGTCGCTCATTGGAAGGCCCCCCGGTGGCCGCTTTCGATATGCGGCATATCGTACAAGAACTCGCGGCAGTGCTGGGCTGTCCAACGCCGCATTGCCGGATTTTCGGATAGTCTGGGCAAGCTTGCCCATCTGTAGCCCCTAACCCATGTCATCGTCGATATTGCGCAGGACCCTTGCCGCCACGGTCGTCACGGCCAGCGGTTTCGTCTGTTACTGGACCTTTCTCGCCGTCAACCAGGAGCGGCTGCTGTTCGATGCGCGCCGTCGCCCGCCGCGCGACCTGCCCGAAGGCATCGAGGCGTATTCGCACCCGGTGCCGGGCGGCCTGTTCCGCGGCTATACCTACCGCGCCAGCGAGGAAGGTGTGCGGGACCTGCTTTTCTACCTGCCAGGGCGGGGCGAGGACGTGCTGGAAACGCTGCAGTTCATGAAATGGCTGCCGCCCGGCATGGGCTTTGCCACGTTCGACTATCGAGGACTGGGCCACTCGGACGGCATGCCGTCCGAGGCCGCCGCCGTGGCCGATGCCAGCCAGTTCCTGCTCCACATCCGCCGTGCGTTCCCCGGCGTGCGCGTCCATGTGGTGGGCCGCTCGTTGGGTACCGGGGTGGCCATCCAGTTGGCGGACCTGCAGGATTTCGAGAGCCTGCAACTGATCACACCCTACGATTCGCTGCTGGAAATCGTGCGCAAGCGCTTTCCGCTGGTGCCGCTGCGCCAATTGATGCGCCACCATTTCGACTCCATCGCCCATTGCAAGAAAGTGGTCCAGAGCACCAAGGTCCTGCTGGCCGAGACCGATGACGTGGTGCCGCACGAATGCTCCGAGCGATTGATGGCGGCGTGGCCCGGCCCCGTGGCGGTCCAGACCATTGCCGGCACGGATCACCATACCATCGTGGAGCGGCCGGAAACCTGGCTCGCACTGTGTGAATTCGCGCGACAGGTGCCGCATCAGCCGCCCCTGCGCATCCGGGTCGAACCGCCCGAAGATGTCACCGATACCGGAGTGCCTTTGCCGCTCGCCGCTGCACGGTAGAATGCGCGCCATGAAAAAAATCGTAGTCAAGGCCGCCGGTGTGATGGCCGGGCTGGCAGCCGCCAGCGTATTGCTGGCCGGTTTTGCCGCCGTCATCAGCCTGCAGCAACTGCCTTCGGTCGATGCTTTGCGCGACTACCGCCCCCAGGTGCCCCTGCGTGTCTTCACCCGCGACAACGTGCTGATTGGCGAATTCGGCACGGAGCACCGTGAATTCATCCCCATCGAGCGCATGCCGAAACTGATGTCCGAGGCGCTGCTCGCCGCCGAGGACGACCAGTTCTACAGCCACGTGGGCGTGGACATTCCTGGACTGGTGCGCGCCGCGCTCGCCAATATCGGCGAAGGCTACGCCCAGGGCGCCTCGACCATCACGATGCAGGTGGCGCGCAACTTCTATCTCTCGCGCGAGAAGACGCTGTCGCGCAAGTGGTATGAAATCCTGCTGGCGTGGCAGATCGACCGCTCGCTGTCCAAGGACCGCATCCTGGAGCTGTACATGAACCAGGTCTACCTGGGCGAGCATGCATACGGCTTCGGCAGCGCCGCGCAGACTTATTTCGGCAAGCCGCTCGATCAACTCTCGCTCGCGGAAACCGCCGTGCTGGCCGGGCTGCCCAAGGCGCCCTCGACGATGAACCCGGTGGTCAACCTGCCGCGTGCGAAGCGCCGGCAGGAATATGTGCTGAGCCGCATGCTGGCGCTCGGCATGATCTCGCAGGACCAGTACCGCGTCGCACGCAATACGCAGATCGTGGTCAATCGCGATGCCAACGGCCGCTTCGACGGCCATGCCGAATACGTGGCCGAACTGGCGCGGCAACTCGCCCATGACCGCTTCGGGGACGAGGCATATACGCGCGGCCTCAATGTCTACACCACCGTTTCGTCAATGCACCAGACCCTGGCCTACGACGCCGTGCAGGCCGGGCTGGCGCGCTACGGCAAGCGGCACGGCGCAGGGAAGTCCTCCGCAGCTGCCCCTGCCCTGCCACAAGCCGCGCTGATTTCGCTCGATGCGGAAACCGGCGCCATCGAGGCCATGGTCGGCGGCGCCGACTTTGCCACCAGCCGCTTCAACCACGCCACGCAAGCCCAGCGGCAGCCGGGCTCCACGTTCAAGCCGTTCGTCTATTCCGCCGCGCTGGAGCGCGGCATGTCGCCGGGCACGCTGATCAACGACGCGCCGCTCGACAATTCGCCGCACTGGAACCCGTCTAACGACGACAACCGCTTTGTCGGGCCGATCACGGTACGCAACGCGCTGGCCGAATCGCGCAACCTGCCGGCCATCCGCACGCTGCAGGCCATCGGTATTCCGTACGCGATCGATTTCGCCGGCAAGTTCGGTTTCTCGTCGAAACGGCTGCCACCGTACCTGCCGATGGCGCTTGGCACCGGCACCACATCGCCGCTGCGGCTGGCCGCGGCCTATGGCGTGTTTGCCAACCAGGGCCATCGCATCGAGCCGTACCTGATCGGCAAGATCACGGACGGCGACGGCAACGTGCTGTTCGCCGCCGACGATACCGCCCCGCCGCGCGTGATTTCGGCGCGTAACGCCTTCGTGATGAACAGCCTGCTGCAAAGCGTGGTGGACGAAGGCACGGGCAACGCCGTCAAACGATACCTGCGCCGCGACGATATCGCCGGCAAGACCGGCACCACCAACGACGCCGTGGACGGCTGGTTCGCGGGCTACGCGGGACAGGTGGTGACCGTGGCGTGGATGGGCTTCGACGACAACCGCAGCCTGGGCCGCCACGAATTCGGCGCCACCACGGCGCTGCCGATCTGGGCGTCCTATATGGAAGGGCGGCTTGCCGGCGTGCCTGACGCGAACTTCCCCACCCCGCCGCAGTTGGCGCGCATGAATAACGATTGGGCCTATGCCGAGAACGCCGATGGCGTGCATGGCATCGCATCGCTGGGCTTCCCGCCGCCTGCGGTGGCCGATGTGGCCCCGGATGCGACAGGCCAGGGCAACATGGCCGGCGGTGCGAGCATCACCCCTGCCAACACCGCGCCGACGCCGCCCACCTCCGCCAGCCCGCTCTGACCGATTCTCCGATGCTCGCCGCCACGCATATGTCCGCCTACGCCACGCCGCTGATCTGGGCCGTCGCTGCCCTGGCCACGGCCGGCGTGCTGTTCCGGCCGTTCCGCCTGCCCGAGCCGTTCTGGGCAATGGGCGGCGCGCTGCTGCTCTGCGTGGCCGGATTGCTGCCGTGGCGCGATGCCCTCGATGCCGTGGCGCGCGGCATCGATGTGTACCTGTTTCTCGCGGGCATGATGCTGATCTCCGAACTGGCGCGCAAGACGGGCCTGTTCGATCATGTGGCGGCGCTGGCCGTGCGCAGTGCGCGGGGATCGGCGCGGCGGCTGTTCGTGCTGGTCTACGGCTTCGGCATCGCGGTCACGGCCTTCATGTCGAACGATGCCACCGCCGTGGTACTGACCCCCGCCGTGCTGGCCGCCACCCGCGCGGCGCGCGTCAAGCATCCGCTGCCCTACCTGTACGCCTGCGCCTTCATCGCCAATGCGGCCAGCTTCGTGCTGCCGATCTCCAACCCCGCCAACCTCGTGCTATTCGGCGAGCGCCTGCCGCCGCTGATGGGCTGGCTGGCCCGCTTCGCATTGCCCTCGGCCGTGGCCATCGTCATGACGTTCGTCGCGCTGTACTGGACGCAGCGCCACGCATTGGCCGAGCGCATCGCGGAAGACGTGGACACCCCCCCGCTGACCCTGCAAGCCTGGATCACCACGGCCGGCATCGTGCTGACCGGCGCCGCGCTGCTCACCGCCTCCCTGCACGGCAAGGACCTGGGATGGCCCACCTTCATCGGCGGCGCCATGACGCTGGCCTGCGTCGTTGCCACGCAACCGCGCCTGCTGCGGCCTGCGCTCACCGAAGTCTCCTGGGGCGTGCTGCCGATGGTGGCCGGGCTGTTCGTCCTGGTGGCAGGCCTCTCCCAGACCGGCTTGACGGATCAACTCGCGCACTGGGTGCGTGAGCTTTCGGCGCGAGAGGGCGGCGCGGCGGTAATGGGTGCGGGTCTGGCCGGTGTGGTGGTGGGTCTGGTCTCGAACATCGTGAACAACCTGCCTGCCGGGCTGTTCGCGGCCTCCGCACTGGCTGCGGGCCATGCTTCGGAAACCGTGACGGCTGCCGTGCTGATCGGCGTGGATCTGGGCCCGAACCTGTCCGTCACTGGCTCGCTGGCCACGCTGCTCTGGCTGACCGCCTTGCGGCGCGAAGGGCACAATATCAGCGCCGGCACCTTTCTGAAAACCGGCGCCATCGTGATGCCGATGGCCCTGCTGCCTGCGCTTGCCGTGCTGCGCTAGGCGGACAGCGGGCCGCGCCAAGTTGTGGCACTGGGCCAACTGCCATATAGTGAAGCACCGCGCACCGCGCCTTTCACCCGCCCGATCCAGCGGTCAGACATGTCACACAAGGACCATCCCGACGGGCCGAAGCACGCCACTGCCACGCCAGTATCGGATCGCATCCGCGCCCGCATCGCCGCTTCCGGCGACCGCTTCCACGCCAACGACAATATCGCCCGCCATATCGAACATGGCGAACTGGATGCCCTCCAGGCCGAAGTCGAGGCACGCATGGAAGAGGTGCTGCGGACCCTGGTCATCGATGTCGACCAGGACCACAACACGCGCGAGACGGCCCGCCGCGTGGCAAAGATGTACCTCAAGGAAATCTTCGCCGGCCGCTACGCCAGGCCGCCCGAAGTCACCGAGTTTCCGAACGTCGAGCAGTTGAACGAGTTGATGATCGTGGGCCCGATGCGCGTGCGCAGCGCCTGCTCGCATCATCTTTGCCCGATCATCGGCAGCCTGTGGGTGGGCGTGATGCCGAACCGCCATTCGAACCTGATCGGGTTGTCCAAGTACGCTCGGCTGGCCGAGTGGATCATGTGCCGGCCGCAGATCCAGGAGGAGGCCGTGGCCCAGGTAGCGGATCTGCTCCAGGAAAAGATGAACCCGGACGGGCTGGCCATCGTCATGGAAGCCGAGCACTTCTGCATGCACTGGCGCGGCGTGCGCGACACGGACGCCAAGATGACCAACAGCGTCATGCGCGGCTCCTTCCTCAAGGACGACAAGCTGCGCCGCGAATTCCTCACGCTGTTGAATTTGAATCGTCGCTAAGCCAGAGAAGGGGAAAGGGGATAACGATGCTAGTTCGCCTGCTCTATGCCAGCCGTGCCGCGGTGCCGCTGACCGCCGAAGTGCTCGACGCGATCCTCGACACAAGCCTCGCACGGAATCCGCCCAACGGCATCACGGGCGTGCTGTGCCACAGCAACAGCGTGTTCCTGCAAGCGCTGGAAGGCAGCCGGGAAGCGGTCTCGCGCCTCTATCTCAACATTGGCCGCGACGCCCGCCACAAGGAAGTGGTGCTGCTGCACTACGAGGAAATTGCCGAACGTGCGTTCTCGGGTTGGTCAATGGGCCGCGTCAATGCCAACAAGATCAACGCCGCCATGCTGCTGAAATACTCGGCGCAGGGCGAACTCGATCCCTACCGCATGCCAGGTGCAGCATCGTTGGCACTCATGAAGGAATTGATCGCGGGCGCGGCCATCGTCGGGCGCAGTCCGGAACGCGCCCGCCACTGATTGCCTTCGGTCTGACGTCCGCTCAGACAGACACCTGGCCGAACAGGCCGCATTCGAGATCGCTCTCGAACTCTTCCACCCAGGCAGTGCCCGGTCCGGCGTCATAGACGCTTTCGGCGCCGGTCTTCTGCCTTCGCACCGTCACCTGGCGTGCCGTGGTGCCGTTGGTATCTGAAAACTCGAACTCCTGAAGCGCAAGACCTACTTGCCGGAAGACGGCTTCGATGTCTTGTTGCTCGTTGGCGGGGAAGTCGGGGAACAGTCGCATTGCCATGGCACACCTCCATGCGGGGGTTGTACGGCGCGGCCCCTGCGTAGAGGGTACGGCGCGACACGAGCATGCCACGAATTCCGCGGCGACGTGATGCGCTGCGAAAGACCATGCCCGCGCTACATGTATTGCGGCGCCAACGCGGCATGGCGGAGGTCTTCCCCGCCCGAACAACCGCCCCGCTGCTGCCATCCCGCGGGCCCATCCAAGCGCCTCGGAATATCGGGATATGTACCCAATCCCAGAAATAAACGAAATAAAATTAAAGAAAATTTAAATCATAATTTCACTTTATCCACATCCAATCATCATTGGATAGTTAAATAGTATTTCACCTAAATAAAGCCGTTCCCGGCCCTAACGGATGACGATCCCATTCATTTAGCAAGACAAAGCCGCGCAAGATATTTTTGAAATCTCTCATTTTTAAGTCCTTGGCGATAGCCCGGCGGGGTATACCCATTTAGTGTCGAGCCTCACCTCTATCAAACAGGACAGACGATGCGCAATAAGTTCTCCAAAGAGCGGAGCGCCAGCGAACGCAGTCAGACGTTGCTCCAGACCGCCCGGGCCCAGGCCAACGCACTACAAGGAATGTATCGCGACACGCTCGGGACCTTCCTGGATTCACCCAGCTGCGTGCCGGTACCGCGCGCCGCCCGCGCCCTGTTCTGGCTCGGACGCCTGCGGCAATGGCGTGCCATCGACGTTGGCACGGGCGCATCCGAAGCCAACTGGCTGTCGCTGCATCTGGGCGTCGTCGAATCCGTAGCCGGTACGCATGCCCTGGCCATGCACCGGGACCAATGGAGCGGCCCCAATCGCCGGCATACGTACGAGCGCGACATGTCGTTGCAGATTGCCATGATGCTCGCGCTGGGCTGGAACGAAATGGCGGCGTTTGCCCTGCAAGCGTGGTTCGGGGTGGAGAAGACTGTGGCCGGACAGAGTTGCCTGACAGGGATGACCGGGATGATCGTCGGCGTCGCAGGCGACGCGCTGAAGATAAGCGTGCCGGCGAGCAACTTCCAGCGCAGCGATGCATTGCTCGGACACATACTTGAGAACTGGCAATCCGACGACGCGCAATTCTCGCCCCTCGCAAATTCCCTGGCGGAGCGCCACATGCTGCAGTGCCGCCTCGACACCGATCAATCACTGTTTGACTTCGACCATCCGATCGAACAGGCCATGCCCGTCGAACTGCTGATGCTGCTCAGGCTGCGCGGCAACACCGAGATGCCCGCATGGCTATCTCTCCATGCTGCCCTCGCGCATCCCGCCGCCGTGCTCGTCCAGAGCAGCCCGCCCGTGCAATCGCAGCGATGCGCGGCGTTCATCGAACGCGTCAGCCGGCTGTTACCCCAATATCGCGGCCTTACAGACGCCATGGCGCGACAGGGGAACCTTATCCAGACTGCTGCTGCGTAACGCGCCGCCCACCCGGACAAGGCCCGCCGACAGCGTGATCGGTGGCCTTCACTCGTCACTTTTTCGGCGAATCCAAAGAATCTGCTATTTAATTATCCGACAACCGTGAGCAGAATGTCGCGCTTGTCTCCGTCGGCATCGACGGGTGCCAAAAGCTCATCGCATGTAACTGGAATTCTTCGCATCCTCTCCAACATTTATTGCGACATATCAAAGCGACACCACGCATGCTTCCGGGTCGCCAAGCAAGTACCGCCAATTCCAGTTTGAATCCATCATAATTTGACGATTCACAATCTGATATTCAATCAAATTGTGATTTTCCGTTCATGGTGGAGTATTTTTCCTATGTTCGCGAAAGTACGATTCCTTCGGCGCAGCGTTTCCGATCCGGACGCCGCTACGTTTATGCAAATAAGGACAATTGAGGCATGCCTGCAAAAACCATTCGTGTCGCCCTGGCAGATGATCATCCTCTCGTCGTCACCGCACTGCGCGATTGCCTGCAACGCACGCCCGGTTTCCAGGTGACGTGCGAATGCACCAACGGCAGTGAACTGGTTGGCGCGCTCGCGCAGAATCCGGTCGATGTAGCCGTGACGGACTTCAGCATGGGCTACGGGGACACATCACTGGACGGGTTCAACCTCCTGCGCCGGCTCACACGCCTGTATCCGGAAACGCGCATCGTCATCGTGAGTGCGCAGAACAATGCGGGCGTGGTGACGCGGGCCATGAAACTGGGCGCGCGCGCGTTTGTCAGCAAGGAAGACGAACTCGACGAAATCGTGCGCGCCTGCATCCATGTCACCGTCAGCAGCGGTTACTTCTATTCGCCCTCGATCCGCGCCGTGCTGGATAACGCCGCCACCGTCACGGCACCCACCACGGAACTGACGCTGCGCGAACTTGAGGTGGTGCGGCTCTACGCGCAAGGCTTCCAGCTCAACGATATTGCCAGCAAGCTGGGGCGCTCGGTGAGCACGATATCGAGCCAGAAGACCGTGGCCATGCGCAAGCTCAACGTCCAGACCAATACGGATCTGATCCGCTACGCCTACGAGAATGGATTGATCTGATCGGCCATCATGCAGCAGATCCTTGACCGTACGCAGGAGTCGCTGTCGCAGGCATTCGAGACCCTGGCGGCGAACGCCAGGCGGCAGCAGAAGCTCTATTACGCGACGGTTGCGCTGCTGGTGGCCATCGTGATGGTGGCGGCGCTGCTGCTGGCCGGCCTGGCTGCGGCCCGGCACCTCGACATCCGGCGCGGCCATGTTGCCCAGTACGTGAGCACCATTTCGTTGCAGTTGCAGAGCGAATCCTCGTTCCTGCGCCGCACGGCGCTGACGATCCAGTATTACGCTGCCGCCGCCAGCACGGCTCCGCCCGATCCCACGCTGCTCGCCGACCTGCGGCGCGACGGCATCGCCGTGGCGGCCGACCGGCGCTACGTCATCCTGGTGCCCGCCGCCACCCGCCGCGCACTGGGTAGCCAGTTGCCAGAACGACTGTGGCAACTCCAGCAGATCGCCACCGCCACGCTGACCACCCAGACTGCATTCGGACTCGACCATCTGGCCTATGTGGTGGATGCCGATGCCACCTACGCCATCGTGCTCTCGCCATCGCCGATGACCGATACGGCGCTGGCCCTGCTTGGCGCCGAGCGGCTGGCGGGGCTGCGCGACATTGTTCGCCCCGGGGACAGTGCGCAGCCGCAACCGGACTCGCAACGCTGGCTCGGTCCCATCGACGATCCGATCACCGGACATCGCAGCATGCTGGCCTCCAGCACGGTCTTCACGCACGACGGCAAATCGGTCGTCATGACCGCGAGTGTGCCCGTGGAGTCGTTCCTGGCAGGGTTGAAACGACCAAGCGACCCGGCGACGCTGCTGCTCGTCGGGCACGATGCCGGGACCATCGACGTCTCGCCGCACATGGTGCCGCAGCAGGCCGAGCGCATCCTGGCACGGGTGCGCCAGGTGCCGGGCGAGTCCATCGACGTGACCGCGCGGGGCCTGCTGCTCAACCAGCCCCTTGGCGACTTCGGGGCACTGGTCTATGCCCTTTCCTACCGCACCCTGCTGGCGGCAATCGTCACGGAACTGCTGATCATCGGTGCCGTGGCCGCCCTGCTGATACTGGCGCTCATCCTGACAGCCCGCTACTGGGACATCCATCTGCTGCGGCGCAGCCATGCGGAAGCGGCCAGGGCGCTCGACAACGAGACCATCAACCACATCCTGGTCAGTGCCACGCCAGTAGGACTCTGCATCGTCCGGCGGCACGACCACCGGATACTGACTTCGAACATGGTGGCGGATACGCTGCTGGGATGCACACAGGACGCGCCCCTGCCTTCTCACATCGCCGATGCCATGCAGGCGCAGCCGGCCATTTCCCAGATCACGGTCCCCGCACACGTGCCCGAGACCGGCCAGTTCCTGTCGATCACGTATGTAGCAACGTAATACTCCCCGTCAAATAATGTCACGCAAAAATAAAATATCTTTATTATTCAATATTTTAATAGATACTTAAATACCATTCACGTCCCGGTAGAGGAGTTCGCTAGCGTCAATTTTCGCACCGCTTCCGCCTAGCTGCGCCGCCGTAATAGAACAGTGCAAAAGAGCCAGCAGGCTGCTGAAGCACCTCAGGCGACGCCGCAACGCATCGAGACGTGAAAACGTTGATCTGAGAGCTCAATACGAGTCCCTTCCCGATATCGAATGCACCGCGCGACGCCTCCGATGAAAGCGTGGGCACGACGCGACGGCTCGTACCCAAGTTCGATTTGCGGCACCCGATTCGCACCATAGCCCATTAGAGTCCTTAGCGAAGGTCGATCAGCTCTTCACTGGGATACACGAAGCCGACATCCGGGGAAGCCGAGCATCTCGCTGGAGAAGCTGCTGTGAGCGATGTTGCCACCGGTGCCTCTACAGCACCCGATCCGGACTCAAATTGACGGAGTGCTGTCTCGTTCGTTCATTGGCTTTGCGATAAACGACGCGGTTTGTACACCCACGGTGTTCACCAAGGATCTTCCTCTCTGAAGCCCGATGCGGTGATCGATTTCTTAAATTCGGAGCTCGCCATCGCTCAGATTCGTAAGAGGAACGCTGTCGGGTGAGCACTTCAACGTGGATCCTACGCATAGGGGCATCAGTGCAGTGATGAAACGCATCGGTCGAAGACCAAGTTCAACGTTAACCTCCATCGCAATGGCGGAACCGGCAGACTACACGGGTCATACACTGAGCGACAAGCACCACGGCCTGCCTGCAGCGACAGGTGAGCAATGCCGATGGCGCACACGCTGAGCGCGGAGACTGCGAGGTTCAGGCTTAGCGATGCCGGACAGGTAACGGACAACGGAAATCACCGTGGACGGAGACGATATTGCGACGCACAGGATTCACCAAAGCATGCCTGAAGGTAAAAGTGATTTCTCATAGTCTGTTCGTGCGGGGGAGTACTTCAGCAGCGTGATGGCGACCCGCGGCGAGTAGCTCACTACTCCAGGTGAGTGACAGAAGACGAACACTATCTGTAGAACGTGCCAACTCAGCCAAGCATCGCCCACAAATCCCTAACTCATCGCCACGAACTGACCCAGAAACGATCGGGGCGATCGAACCCGGCCACGGCGTTGGTGAGTCGAGCGCCCTCTCTACACGCTGTTCATTGGGATGGATTTGCGGGGCGCTTCCTGATTTCTACTTGCAGCTCGCGTAAGCCAAACACGTCATCGTCCATGCTTGCCAGCATTGTCGAATCGGCCTCCGGGAGCTTTGGCGGGACCGATACCCGCTGCACTCCAGCTCCTTCGGCGGCTCGATCATAGTCTCGTTGCTTTTCTTCGAGTCGACTCAACTGAACCTCGCTCGATCTCGGTCTTGTCGATGTGGTTGGCGTGATTCCTCGCCGCCTTTTGATCGCGTCGCTTTGCGCTCGTGCTTCCTTCGTGAATCCTTTGGACGTCGCCTTCTTGCCCTCCATCTTCAGTTGCCGATCTCGGCGCCGATCGCTGAGGCATTTCAGACGCATCGCGACTACCCGACTCCGGTCCGCGCGAACACCAAAGAATTCCACCGTCTGAGGTGTAGCCGGGATATCCAGGAACTCGCCACTGTCTGTATGCCACGTAACCACATTGCCATGCGGTGGGGAACTGACCGTGATCTTGATTGGCCCGTCATCAGGAAGGCCATATTCTAGGCGGTGTCGGTCTTCCCAATTCCTGAGCCTTTGTACATGCGGATGATCGTCATGTGTTCGTCCACCATACTCGCCTTCCGGTAAGGCAATCAGACCGCGCAGCACTGACGCATTCTTCTTCTTTGAGCGAAGGATCGCCGCATAGATTTCTTCGGTAGGATGGCGGAAAGCCTGGTCTCCCTCGCGGTCGCTTTGCTGCTCCCTGAACTTCTCGAGCCGGCTCGGCACTAGGCGCTTCGCGAACAGCTTTTGCGTTCGCGCCTTTCGCGTTGTCAGCATCGCGAGATTGTGCTCGTTGATCGCCTCTACCAGTACCCGCTCGAAAACGTGTTCTTCGAAGAAGAAGATGCCTTCCTTCTCCTCCTGCTTACGATAATTGCTCGGAATACCCCGTCCATGTTGCAAATCGAGACGCTTCGTAGGCGACAAGGCCTCAAGCCCCTCAGCCAAAGTTTCAAGAAGTCCTCCAACCAAATTCAGATTGCTGCTGGTCCGCGCTTTTAAGTGATGATTCGCACCTTCGACATTGCCCTTACCTTGGGGGAAATAAGATCCCACCTTCGCAAGATCGATCTTGAGCGTTTTTAGCACCATGAGCCTTGACCGTTTTGATTTTCCTGGGCCACCATCGACAACGACCAGGTCCACTTTTCCACTCTCCATACCTTCTAGCGGTGGATCGAACCCCAGCGCTGCCAGCCTGGCATTTTTGGAGGTGAAACCCGACAGAAGGCCGTTCTGATAGATGTCGGTGTCCTCGAAGCCTATGGACACGTAGTAGCCAAGGATATAGTCACTGCCGCGCACCACGGCAAGAACGACGCGCGGCGCGCCCAGTTCACGCATCTCGGACTCGTCGTCGGTCACGAACATGATGCGAATCTTTTTGAAATCCGTTACATCCATGTCGGCAAGCAGCTCACCGCCCAGGCCGATATCCGTTGACAATCCGGGGGATGGCTTCCGCTTCATCTTGATCAATGGAGCGATCTCGCTTGCCAATCGCCTGGCCATCTTCATGCCCTGCACTTCCAACGTCTGCGGCTGAGGGATCGTCGTCCCTGGCAACTTCCGCCGCTCTCGAATACGCATATTGGCCCCGGCGAAGCAAAATTGCTTGCTCATTAGTTCCCTGAACTTTGCGGGGCTGCGGAGCACCGCGGGCGCGTCATCTGGCGCGCAGGCCACGGTCACGATGATGGCAGCAAGGGTTCGACGACGCCAAAATGGATCGAAGCGGTCTTTGGGAGCATAGGTCTCGGGATTCTCATAGAAATCAGCCGACTTTCTGCCCGTCTTTTTGCTTACAGCCATTGCGGAGCGTGGTTGCCCTGGCGCACCACTCCTGTTTCGACCATCGGTGAGGGCAAATTCGTCTGCTCCGAACTTCACGCAACGCCAAAACAAGTCGTACAGTTTTGTCGCATTCTTCAGCTTCTGTCGTCGCGCTTCCGCTCGCATAAAATTCCGAAATTGCCGTGAGCTGAAGTAGATGTCATCCGCAAATTCCGACGCTTCTGCGCCATCTCTCGCAAAAATATTCTCGACCATCTTCCAGCGTGCGGCGCGTTCCTTTCTGCGACTATTATCAAGATTTTCCTCCTTTGGCAGCGAGTCCCGCAGGCTGTCAGCCACCCGGTGAAATCCGCGCTCAAGTAGTGGCAAGATCTGCGACTCTTCATAATGCACGAATCTTTGCTCGCCTCGACGGTTGTCTTTCTTAGTCGTTAAAATTTTTGTCAAATCATAAAAAGCGTAGATGCCAAGATCATTACTCGCAATGAAGCGTAAATATCGGACGGAGTCCGCATTGTCCCATCGGTAGACCGCACGTGGCACCAAGTATGTTCTCATGAGTTGTCGCGTGATCCTTTCCGAATATAGATGGGCCAGTCCATAGTGGTTGTTCGTTGCGAGCCGCACAGATTCTCGACCTGCCAGCGTCACAGGATTAAGATCGGATACGGACGAGCGGTGGCGCGACACATAGCGGTGTCCTGCTGCTCAAGCTGTGATCCGGCGCGATGCAGACATAGCCCAGAATCATGCCGACGCCTAAGCGGGAGAACGCCTCGTCAGTCGAACAGCTAAAGCGCTTCCCCAGCCGTTTCATCAGGCGATAAAGGGTCGGCGCACGATATGTGGGCGATAAACTGATCTGACGCTGTGCGCGCCTACGTTCGCTTTCATACAATGCTCTGGCAAAGCGCGCTGCGTCCAGCCGTGTTTCGTGATCCCATATGTTGCGGTGCCGGGCCCACCGGTATATGCGACTAGCATTTGCAATGGCGATTGGTGCGAACTGATCGGGGTCAAGCAGTTCGCAGCTCACGCCTTCCTGCTGCAGGCGCTTGTATGCGGCTTTTATCCCGGACGGGGTCAGCATGATTGCATGCATATGCGCCTCGCCTGGCGCATCCCTTCGCTCTACGGTCACCATGCGATCGATGATGATGGGATCCCCTCGATTCCGCACCACATAGGGGTAGTGACACCGGATCTCCACCACATATGGACAAGTCTTGAGCATGAGATCGAGTACCGCCGCCACCCCAGTCTTCGCCAGCAAGTCTCTCGTGCCACGCAGGCTACTGGAATAGCGGATCACCTCCTTCCCCTTGCCAATCGCGCCGGCAAACAATTCGTTGTCATAAGCTGAGCCTGTCGGCACCTCAAGCTTGTCGCGCCCACTGCAGACAAGGTCCGATGCGGGCACACAAAAGTCCGGGAACGTCGCGATACGGATCGTCATTTCGAGCGCCTCCGATTCACGGCATTTTCCGGTTGAGCCGCCGTCTCCCTGTTTTTTGTACCCTGCCGGGTCGACTGAGAGGTCTCAACCATGGCCTCCATGCGCGCTAGGCCGGCGCACACCCGATGTCTTGACGCATTCTGTATCTGTGCGACGAGTTGCCGGAGTCGATCATCGAGGCATTCTGGATGCTCCTTTGCAAGGCATCGGACCCGTCTTCGGAGCCAGGCGAGGTCTGATTCCCAATGATTCTGGATGACCGCGTCGGTACGCGGATATAGCTGGTGGTGCTTATTGAAACACCCCACCGACAAGATGTTTTTAAGAAGCGTTTGCTGGGTAAGACGTGGCGCGGAAGAACTTGCCCCATAGTCTTTCGCTCGCTGCTCCACGGCCCGCGCATAGTCGAGGTCCGTCTTGTGCGCCCTCGCACCTCGCGCGCGTATCGCATGCTGGTCCACTGCATCGTCGAACCATTGCCGGTCGAACGCAATCAACGCTCCGAATTTATCGGCAAATTCACTTTGCAATCGCGTCGGTTGCATCAATGGCTCTTCATCTAAGATGGACAGCAGAAGCGCTCGCGCCGCATCCCGTACTGGTGGCGGGAATCGATAGTCGACAGAAAGGGAAGCCATGCGGGAGCGTCTGCGACGTTCGTCGACCAGCTTGCGCACTTCCTTGATCGACCCCATCATCATCCGCAATCCCAAGATGTTCAGAACCGGACTCAGCCCAAATTTGAGTCCGGCTGCAACCGGCTTGAGGAAGGCCATCGGATTTCGGAAGCCAACGGCATGGTCGCACCAGCGGCTGATGCCTGTGTCGTGGGCTAGCTCGTTCAATCGGTGCATGAACTGATTGCCGACAAGACCCTTGGCCTGCGCCGCGTCCTGTAGCATAGGAAGGAGGTCTTCTGCGTAGACGCCCTCGAGGGTCCCCGCGAGTACGTCATCGATATCTCTCGCCAGAGCCAGACTCACTGCCTCGGTATCTGCCCCGATTTTTCCCTCCATCGGATTGCCGCAGTGAACACAGTTCGGGGCAGCAACTCCGCCGTAGTCTTTCAAGGTGTAGCCGCGCTTGCAGGCACTACACGTCCGCCATGTCGGACAACGATGCCGAAGGCAAAACATGTTCCCTTTAATAGCCAGCGCACGTTTCCAAACTACACAGCCCAGATCGTGATACTCCTCCCATGCGCACTCCGGGCAGACGCCGAGCTCCCATAGATAATCTCTTGAAAGAAAGCACAGTCTCCGAACTGTGTCGAGACGTGGCAACTGCGATTCGACCATCCTCGCGCGTATCAGCGTCGCCACCGAAGCCTTTTCAAACGGACTGACAATGGGGAGCGCCGTGTGCCGTTCAGGGATGAGGTCCAACGCCGGGCAGAGCGCTGAGAACGGCCCGACCGTGCTGGGCAGCGACATCGGCAGCGCGATATATCGACGGCATGCCTCCCGGTGATCGCGGTAGTCGCCTCTGATTGCAACGGTAATCGCACCAACGGTTCGCTCCACAAACGCAGAGTACAATTCTTCTGTCTGAATACCCAAAACGAATCCGGTCGGCGGCAAGGGCGCCTGCCGCGTATGGTTGGACGACATCGCGCTCTCCTGATGGGACGACGATGGCATGACGCCAATCAGTCGGCTTGGACAATGCTGCTGTGTTGCGGCGACTCCAGCCAGCCGAGATCGGTGTCTCCGAGGTGGCAGAAATAGTACCTGCCAGTATCAGGAGCTCGTACAAGGCCGTTAGAATTGGCGGGCGAACGAGGCTTGGCGAAGAATTCAGACTACTGTGCCTGCGTATCCCATCCGATCGGACTCGCGAGATAACACCGATCGGTTGACGGTCCAGACGGCGGCGAAGCACCCGCATCATGACTGGCGCCTCATGTCCAGTTGCCCTGTGATCTTTACGCCCAGCGGGAGTTCATCGCGGTACTTGGTGGCCTCTGCGAGCGTGATCGCTTTCCCTTGCAGCACGTTTTCAAAAACCACCCCCAGATTTTTCATGTCGCCGGTCAGCTTCCCGGACTTTTGGAGCGCCTCTCGCCAAGGCTGCCCCTGCAGGTTTACGCGCCGGTTGAAGTCCAGGACTTGCGGTTCGATCAGGCCCCGCTGGAAACCACCGCGATAAGCAAATTCAACAAACTCATCTTGCATCGGCTCCTCCACACCCAAGAGGCCCCAGTAGTACAGCATGGACGTCGATGCATCCTCGGGGCGAATTGCCGTGATGGAATGCGGGCCGCAGGGGAACATCTGGCGCACATCATCCTGATCGTAGATGTCCATGACTGCAGGCGTGGCGCTTAAAACCACATGGATGCCATCAGTTACGAGCTCGCGAAGAAATCCCCACAACCCAGGAGCGTATTGCGACTCAGCGAGCCTCGCGTGACGTTTCGAAAACCCGATCAGGATCAGGGTCGTCACCGCGTACTTAAACAGGTGCTCTCGTATGAGCTGCGGATTAACGACAGACGGTGAACCCAATATCAAGTCTGGCACTATCACTTTGCCGTGTTGAACCAGCTCATGCACCTTCCGGCGAAGCTGCAGCCGAATTGCCTTGAGCAGTGCGCTGAGAGTGAAGGACTCTGGAAACGATACGACGAGCGTCGTGATCTGAACCATCCCGCCGGGTACCTCGCGGACGACCTCTCCGTTCTCATTGAACTCCACTAGGCGGTTGTGGGCAATTGGTGTTCCGAGGTAGCCATCTAACGCTTGAAAGCAGCGTTCGACATGCATGTATTTGGGCGACACTACGAGCGTCGTTCGCGGTGGATGGTAGACGCTCTCGCCGTGGTCGTGGTCCTTCCTGCCCCCTGTGCCCCACCCCCCTTGAACGGTATGAACTCCCTCGTGCCCTACATTGGCGCCTCCGGTGACATGTGCCTGCTGGGCAGCGATATCGCGGATCCGCATGCCCTTCTCCACCAAATGCTGGCGCGCCTGCGCTACCAAGTCGAAGCAAATCTTTCCCTCCTCTTGGAGCGTCAAGAGCACGCGTCGAATCACCCCATCTTTGGTCTCCCAGGACGTCAGTAGCTCTGACTGCGTGTATTCCCTAACGCTGTGCCTGAACAGTTGCTCCCTCATTTCCAACGGCCCTTCTGTCGGGATCGGGAGGCAGTACGTGAGAAGCGTGGGTTGGGTGTCAATAGGCATTGGCAACTCTGCTTTGGTAGGCATCTATATCAGCGTGACTTGCGGCCAAGTCAGGAAATCCCACTAGCCAGCACCTCCACCAGGGTCGGCCAGCGGCGCCGCGCCCCCAGCATCTGATCGAGGCTTGCGGAGACGATCTGGAATAGGATGCCGCACTGGCCAGCATGTGGCGCCGTATCGAGCACTCAAACCGCTTCCTGATGGCCCGACGCAACGCGAAGGACGCAGTAGAGCTTTGTGCCGCCATCCCACTGCGCATCGAGTTGCACGCGTGGCGAGTCCGCCGGGGGCTGTAGCGTCGGGGGTGTCGTGCGCGCTATTGGCCAACCGGTTCGCGCGAGCCAACGGTCGTCGCGCCCCGTCGCGGCACCGCTCCACACCTTGGCCTTGCGAGGCGCGGTCCCGATGACGCGGGCCTCGCGCTCGACGCGATGCGAGGATGAATGACTGCTCATTCAGGCGGCCGGCAACCCGAATGACGAAAAAGGGCCAATGACGGAGGTGCCCTGCCGTCGTAATCGGTTGACCTCTCGCTTGATGGTGCAGAACTGCGAACTGCCAACGCAGCAGCCTCAATCCTCCCCGCGTGTATCTACGGACCCGAATTCGATGGCTATCATATTCAGCATCCGGCGAGAAATTTCCGAGCTGGTGCTGCCTATTGAAGGCAGCATGCTTACCGCTAAGCAGATACGGGTGTGGCCCCCACGAAGGCGCAGAAACTCGGCAATAGTGGAACACCCTTACCGTCAAGGCACACCCGCCTGTCACGCTATCGGGAACGCCGGATCCGTCGCAGGTCGGCGCAAATTTCCGGGACCGAGACGGTGACTGGCAAAAGTCTGGTTCAGGAAGAATCTGACTCACCTGTGCTCGGGGATGGCAAGGGGCGCCAGCAGTAGGCGATGCGGGCCCAGCAACGGTTGGGCTAGAGGCCCGCGATCCTAAGCGCGTCTTGTGCGAACGCGTGGACGAAGTGACAAGCATGCCAGTCCTCCTGAAGTACATTTTTCGGTACTTCGCAGCCGAAAGGACGACAAATCCCTTGACCTGGCATGCCCCCTATCCAATACTGGGGTTGTTCGACGCCCAGTACTAGTCAAGCAGCACACGCAGGCCTTGTCGGCCTCATGCAATCTCTAAACCGCACCTCTCAGTTACAGCTGAGCGGTGCGGTTTTTGTTTCCAGTGGCACTGGAAACAGCGAGTCAAGCATAGTGTGCAAGGCGATAGTATTCAAAGAAATTCCGTGCCTGCATCGGGAATTTCATTTCGCTTTCGCCGGAATCAATTCACAAAGGTCAGATGAATTTCCCCATAAACCATGACCCTTCGCCGGAGCGGGGCGTTGCCCGGCGAAGCCGAAAAGCCTGTACTGCTGTCGCGACAGAAATTCCCTTGGCCAGATGAATTTTCCTGATCAAGGAAATCCCGCGAGGACGCGCGGGTCGCGTGCGCTCTCTCTACCCAGTCAGACACACCTGGCGAGCCATCGCACCGATCACGCGCTGCCAGACCCTGCCCCCATGCCGCACGGCAACGCCACGGCGCGCGGCGGATCGAGAGACTGCAGGCAGTCGCATCTAGCGCCCCTCCCCGCGCGCGGGGCCGCCATCCCGACGACTCCCTACGGCCCGTCCGCAATTTTGCGGACCAATGGATTACACCTTAGATCCGCACTTCTCGCGTTTTTGCGGACCAATTCATTACACCTTTCGAACGCACTTTTGTATTTCTCTTCGATTTTTTGCGGACCAATGGATTACACCTTTATGCGTGGCGGGGTCCAGATCAAAGCATTTTTTTACCCCAAAATATTTAAATGAAATTCGCCACCCTTCCCGGTACCCCGTCCCGCCAAAGCTGCTTCTCGCCGAATCCGCTGGCCGCGCGAAGGATCGAACGCCGTGCATCTCGCGTGGGTTACCACCGCGCCACCCGCTAACTGGCCTGTGAGGTCCAGAACTGCGCCATCGCGGCCTGCCGCGCGGCAGCCTCGGTGCGCACATAGCACGTGGTCGTTGCGAGCGAACGATGCCCCAGGTTCTGTTGCACGATCTGGACGGGGACGCCGGCCGCCAGCGCGTGCGAGGCGTGGGTATGCCGCAACCAATGGGTGCTGGCACGCTGCAGGCATCGGGCCGCCGGCGGATCCGTGGCGGCGATAGTCTGCGCGCACTGCCGGAAGAACGCCTTGATCTGGCGATGAAAGGTGCTGGGGGCAATGGGCGCCGCAGGATCACGCGTGCGCTGGCGAGCCCACGGCGTGCGCACAGCCTGGTCGGTGGCGCCGCCCAGCAATGCGACGCCGCCGGCCTGCCGGGCATCGCCCGGTAGACCGCGCGCCACCAGGTAATCGCCCAACTGCCGCATCAGCGCCGGCGGTAGTGGCACCTCGCGCAGGCGACCGCCCTTGCCCACGACCGCCAGCCACCACCCCTTCCACCCGATGCCTTGCGCTGGCCCTGAGCGCCCTTCCCACCGCAGATCGTCGGTGGTCGCGGCCACGAGTTCGGCCAGGCGCAGGCCGGTGTCGTACAGCAAGGGCAACGCAAACTGCAGCCGCTGATTCGCGGAGGTCGGCGGCAACGCCACGAGTTCGTGCATCAGGAAGGCCCACTGGTCGGCGGTGAAGCCTCGCCCGGGATCCAGCCCCGGAGACCGCGCGCGGGGCGCCCGCACGGCCCGCCAGGGGTTCCCGCTCAGGTAGCCTTGTGCACCCAAGAACGCAAACAGGTTGCCCAGTACGCCGAGCGCGTAGGCGCACGAGCCCGCGGACAGAGGGCCGGCCAGCGGTCGCCAGCGCGCGCTCCAGCGCGGCTGCGCATGGACGCTGCACCAGTCGGGCGGCGGCGCCAGCAGGAAGTCCCGATAGGCGACCGCATCCTCGATCGTGATGGAGGACAGCGCGCAGCGTCGCACCAGCACCGCCCAGAGCAGGCAGCGTTCAGCTTCCTTGCGGTACGCCCGTTGCGTCGCGTTGATCGCCGCGGCCCCATCTCCTTTGCTGGCGAGCCACGCCAGGACGGCATCCCGGTCATTGTCCGCCGCGAGCCGGCATTGCGCGCGCGGACAGCGGAAGGTCCCGGCACGCCCATCGAGCGCCGCAGTGGACACGAAGCGTTCGAGTGGCACGCAGGCGTTGAGGGGATGGCTCGCCTCCTCGGCCCGCAGCGCGGCGGCGCTGGGGCGATCGCTCTCCGGATCGTGTTCGAAATCGGGCACCGCGCCCAGCGTGTCCGCGTGTGCGCGCAGGAACGCCGCGATCGCGTGCGCCTTGCGCGCCCCGATGCCGCGCAACGGCCGCCACCAGCCTGCTCCCCGCGCGTGCAGGTGCGCTAGCAGATCGCCCAGCGTGAGAAGGCCGGCACGCCGCAGCCGATCGGCCACGGCGTCGACCAGCCAGGCCTCGCAGCCATCGGCCAGCGAAACGGGCTGGGCCACCTGGGCTTCCAGCACATGGATGGCATCGAGCTGGCGCTGCAGCAGGCGCAGGCGTCGCCGCTCGCGCGCACGCGCTGCGTCGGAGGATGCGGTGGGTGTGCCGGGCGCCGCTGGCACGCCAGGCGCGGTAGGCGCGTGTGCCGCCGCCCACGCGGCCAGTTGCTCGGCCTCGCTGAAGCCATCGAGTCCCTGCGCGACCACGAAGGCGGTCAGGGGCAAGGGAGCAGCCGGCGTATCCATCGCCTCCGGCCCATCCGGCACATCCGCCGACCGGCGCGGCGGCCCGAGGTCCAGGCGCAGCAGCCGGGCGCGGGCGAAGTCCCCGCCGCGCACGGCGGCCGCGCCCAGTTCCGCGCGGATCCAGCCGGTCATGCGGTGCACTCGCGGGCCGTCGTCGAACGCGCCCGCATCGGCAAGGTAGCGTGCCCACATGGTGTGTGGGGACAGCCCCTGCGCCACCGCACGCAGGAAGGCGAAGTGGCCGCGGTGCAGGCGCGGGCGCACCACGCTGTAGGGGCCGCGGGGCGGGGCGTGGGCCGGGACTCGCGACGTAGGCGTGGCCGGGGAAGCGGTAGAGGGGGGGGCCATGGCAGCTCCAGGTATCGGAGAGGGCACGGCAGAGGCGGGAGGCAGAGCGCGGGCCGCGGGTGTCGGCCGATTTACGATAGCAGATAAGACGAATTATCCTGCAGTGGACCGGCCGAATTTGCCGGCCGCCATGTACCCGCCCCCACCTGGCGTGATGGTGCGGGCGCCAATCAAGCGGCCGGACGTTTGCGCCGCCGTATGGCCGGACGTGGGCGACGGTGCCAGCCTCGTGGTTTGGACAGCAGGGGCACGCGTGATCCATAGTTTAGCTGTACAGCTAAACTAGCGAAAATCGCTAAGCTCAGATCCTGCTGACGGGCAGGTCACGTATCCAGTTGTCATGAACAGAACCGTCCAGAATCCGCCAGCAAGCGCTCGCGCCACATTGAAAGCCGAACTCGCTAACGCGCTGGATGCCGCATTTTCAGGTGCCGCAGACCGGCCGATTCGCGTCGCCCGCGTCCAGACGCAGTCCGCCAGCGACGCAGGCCTCGATCTGTCGCTGGCGCTCGATGCTGCAGGCAAGTCGGTAGCCGTCGCGGTCGCTACGTTGGGCGTTGCGTACCCGCGTGACATCCACGGGGCCGTATGGAAACTCACCGAATACCAGCGTGCCGCGTCGCACGCACAGGACCTCATCCTGCTCATCGCGGCCGAGTCACTCAGTCCCGGGGCAAGAGAACAGTTGCGTCATCGCGGCATTGGCTATTTCGAACGCAACGGAAACTTAAATCTGCACTGGCGCAACTGCTTCATCAACATCGAGCGGCCAAACTTGCCCTTCAGAAAAAGGGACGCCACGTTCCTGTTCACGGGTGCGCGAGAGATGGTCGTGCACGCGCTCCTGGCCAATCACGGCAAGTGGACGACCGGTACCCAACTCGCAGAGATGGCCCGGACGTCGTCGTACACTTGCTCCGTGGTGCTGCAAGAACTCGAGCGACGGGGATGGTGCGAATCCACTGGTACTGGCCGTACGCTGCGGCGCAAGCTGACGCAGCCGAAGCCGTTGCTGGAAGCATGGGCCATCGCATGGACGAATCGTAAAAAGGAACGCACTCGCTGGCATACGTTCGCTGAGCGGCCTCACTTGCTGGGCGATCATCTCGCGCAAAGAATCGAGAACGCTCGGCTATCCTTCGATTGGGCCTTCACCGGGGCCGTCGCCGCAAACGTCTATGCACCGCTGCTTACCCATGTCGATACCGCGGAGATTATCGTGCCATCCGGGCACGCGGAAGAACTTGCGCGTGAAATTGGCCTGAAGGCCGCCGAGAGGGGCGCGAACGTCTTCATCGTCGAACGCGAGGGCGCGAGCTTTCTCTTCCGCGATGCCAGTCACACCTCCCTTCCCCATCTCTCAAGCCCTTTTATCTGCTATCTGGATCTGCTCGACGGGCGGGGCAGAAACCAGGAATTGGCGCAGCACGTTTTGGAGAAACTGGAGCTATAGCCTGGCATGGGCCGTGCGAGACAGCGAGGCGCCTCGCTGCGTCGGCCTTCGATTTCGGACGCAGAGAATGTTCGCGACTCAAGCGCGATTCCGGCTTCTCTTTTTCATTTTGCGATTGAGGTCCCGGCGATTTATCGAGCCCGCATCCTACTCGTATTTCACCTTTACACGCCTCGCTCGAGGACAGGCCGAGACCGGCCATCAACGGACAGCCACATTCCAGCACCACAGACATTGGAATGCCGGCTGCGCGGCCCCTAGCGGCCGTTGACACCACCTCCTTTGAATGTCTGTACACGGTCGGGATGCAACGGCAACGAGGCACGGCGTGCCTACTTCATTGGAGCGGCATCAGTCTCGCGACGCAGGCGCCTCAGGACACGCGAGAAGATCACTGAGGGCCAATCGCGGGAGAGAACGCTAGTAATGTGTGCGTTCTCGAACGCGGCGCTAACAGCGCTAAGATGTCAGACTGGCGTCTGCTCGATCGTGGCCGCTCCACGTCAGACGCCACGCCATACTTGGGGGTTTTTCCACCAGTCCATGGTCCTGCAGGAGCAGGAGATGATGGGCCAGCCTGGAAGCATCGACATTGCCAATGACTTTGCCAAGCTGAAGATTGGTCATCGATTCCTGGATCTCGGCACGCAGCCCCAAGAGGATTCTATCCAACAACGACTTGTGTCGCTGCATCTTGCACCTCGGATCTTATTGGCTTATGCCGTGTATTACTGCTTGCTTAGTGGATTAGAATGCTACGTGAATTCAAAATTATATTCTCGTTCGGACCTGAACAAAGATGGCCTATTCCAAAATAGCGTCAACAGTGATCGCTGTTTCGGGGAACGCGGAAGCGCCGCATTCCATTAAATCTTGTGACGATAGCTGAAGCATGCACTTCCCCGAAGTTGCCGCTTTCTTCGCTCTCGCAAGACTTCATTCGGGCCAGAGCTCTATTGCGACAAGAACCGAGCATACGCGTGCGATTTACTTTGGCGACAATGTAGCAATGTCATCGCGAGCCTTTGCCTCTCCATAGTCAAGCGCCGCATCGACGTCGCGAAAGTAGTCGGTGCCGTCGATGAGATCATAGGAATGTACGCTGGGAAGATCGTCTCTGATGGGTTGTCGATCCGTACGAGCAAGCGAGTAGCGCACTACGTAGCCAACCGCTCCGACCAACGGGGTGGGACCGTGGTGTTGCTCCGCTTCGATCAACACGTCATATTCACCAATTGTGGCACGTCTTTGCATATCTAACCTCCGCTCTCGGCCTTCGCTCATTCATCCGGCCCAAGAATAACGTCCACGGCGGCCCGCCCGGCCAGCTCCGCCACCAGGTAAGCCCAACGTCTGGAGTACGGCCCGCCAAAGACTTTGATTCGCTTGCCAATCGCTGCAACGCCTGGGGGACTCATGGGTCCCTCAACCTGGAACCAGACGTCGAACATGTCCCTGGATGTCAGATTGAGATCGACATGGATATCGAACCCACGGTACTCCGTCACGCGATCCATAGCCATCTTCAACCTTCCAGGAGTGATTTTTTCAACGTAGTGCCAAGACCAGTAGCGATTGAAGTCGATGTAAGTCCGGAGCAGTAGGTTCCAACCATCAGTACCTGGGGATTCCGCCGCCAGACTTCTTTCTCACTTAGGCTGCGCAAGATACGTTTCCGGGGACGCATAGGCTCGGCCGACCCGAAGCAGCAGTCATATGCATATGAAATTCGGCATCAGGTCATTATGACCGTCGACCCCGACGCCGCCCAGTTCATCGATGAGCTGTTCCAGGGCTTCCTTCGCTCGCGAGTCGGAACTGACGATCACAGCAATTGGCTCGGTGCGGGATGCGCATTCTGCTGCCACAGTGCAAGGCGACCGACCTTACCGCCGACCAATCCGCAGAGCCACCATCCGATCATCGCGCGAAGCATGACGGCAACATACGCAACAGCCGTGGTGCCGGCGCCGGCGGAAACGCCGTATCTGAACAAGCGCGCCGATGAACATTCCTGTGATCGCAGCCTCTTCGCGGTACGTTGTCTGACTGACGTCGGTCGTCGGCAATCCGTCGACGTGTTGAATGTCGCGCTTGACAAACTACGGCCCTGCAACGAGTGCCAGGCTGCCAGCCAAATCGCCCAATCGCGCTTGTGCCAGTCGCGCGTTGTTGGCGGCGTCTCTCAAACTGAAATACAGCAACGTACGCATAGAGCTACCTCACGCAATTTCAGTCATCATTTCAGGCTAGCCGACGGATGCTTGCCTTATGACCGCGGCCAATGCGCCTGATGGCCCGGGCTCGAGTGCAGGACGGTGACCGCAGGTCTGGCCAGCCTTCGTTGACAGCACGATCCCAGTCAATCAGGAGCGTGATTGACTGACGCCAGCGGGGCGCCACCAATCGCATGACTCCGAATCGATGGGTGCTTCCCTTCGGCGGCCTTCCGGCCTGGCGGTCGCTGAGAAGGCGCGTGACATGTATGGCCCGGTAAGTGGCCTCTGCAGATTCTTTCGGCACGATATCTTCCTTCATCACTTGCCAGGCTGGCATAGTGACGGCAGGCTGGAAAAATTGTCGCCATTGTGCACACCGAGTTTCCATTGGTAGCGGGTGATCATTTCCACCCATATCGCACTCCTCAGGATCGTTACGTTATCGTCATCACGGTGAGAGCACGGCTCCGCCCGCCTGAAGTGCGAAAGAGCAGCAACGAAGGCGGAAACCAACTTTGCGATTGGTCTTGCGGAGAAGAGTCCTCGGCAGACATCGATTTCGATCCTGGAGAAAGACTGGCTTGCTTGGCTACTGGGGGACTGGGCGAACGGCGGTCGCCGCGTGGCATCTTGCATAAATTTTCCAGGGATCCCCGTGAGTGACTTCAGGAGTCACCAGTCCTAAGACGTCATCGAGGGGGGAAGGCCCGGAAACGAGTGATAGGCGGAACAAAAGCACTTAGCTTCTGAAACACTGCAACTAGCAGTATAGGTGGGCGATGCACCCCATCCTAATCCGCTTACAAATTGGTCAGGCAGGCGGCATACCACGCATCTGCGGTGCCCGCTAGCGCGAACCGCTCGCCCGCTTCTCGCGCTACACTAAATTGCATGGTCAGAGCCGTTCTCGCGGCCAACATCGTCTCCGCCTCTGTGTCGCACAAGGTCATAAATGAACCGCCTTCGGTACTCGGTGAATCTGTCTTATGAGATCCTGGATCCCTCAGGAGACTTTCTGTTGATTGTCGAAGCAGCGAAGACCGCAAGACAGTCCGTTGTATCCGAGCGTCTGGCACTCACGCCATCGGTTCCCGCCGCTCGTTACACGGATCCACTCTGCAACCGCCTGCTCAGGATACGTGCGTACAAGGGCCCCTTGGCCATCCGCTATGAAGCTGTGGTGGACATCGATCATCGTCTGGACGATGGCATGTCGCTAACGGAGGTACCGGTCGCCGAACTCCCGTCCGATGTACTGTCGTACCTGGCGCCGAGCCGGTACTGCGAATCCGACCGCATGATGGAGTTCGCCATGCGCGAGTTTGGCGGCATGCGCCCCGGTTATTCGCGCGTGTATGCGATTCGGGAGTGGGTGCGCAACCATGTGCGCTTTCTTGCGCGATCTACCAATGAGCGGACCTCGGCGATCGATACGATTGTCGAGCGTACCGGCGTATGTCGGGACTTTGCGCACCTGATGATCGCAATCTGCCGCGCATTGAGTATTCCCGCCCGTATGTCCAGCAGCGTGGACTATGGCGCCGATCCTGCGTTGGGCGCGCCGGACTTCCACGCAGTGGTCGAGGTGTTCCTGTCAGGCGGGTGGTACTTGCTCGATCCTTCGGGAGTGTCTATTCCCACTGGCCTACTGCGCATTGGCACCGGCCGGGACGCTGCCGACATTCCGTTTGCCGCCATATTCGGCAAGGTCGAATCGAAGCGGCCCTATATCGAAATTCAGCCAATGACCGACCAGCCGGCGGGGATTGGCCTGCCGCTCGCAACGACGAGCGCTATCTCCACGTGGTGACCGTCATTAGCGAACTTCTCCTTTCATCCGACCCGCATTCGATGGCGGTGTTCTCCTAATATATGTCTCAATCTAGTCCGTGACTTCGTCGATGGATGATGTCAAACGTTCTGGGGCGAGACGCCCCGAGCCGACATCTTACGGACCACCATTCTCGTTCTCTCGTTCTTCGGCAGCAGTACCAAGTCTTCAAGCATGCGGCGTAGTTCTAGGTTCCCCATGGCTAGCCTATGCTTGAAGACTTGAAACGCTTGTTAGTCGCCGGGATTGGCACCTAGAGGTTCTTGCCACGGCTTCGGCAGCTTCGGTGCCTAGCCAAGGCAGACCTATCTGTGCCTGCTGCTGGGTGGGCGGGTTGCCACTCACAGCCAAGTTTCAGGGCAATCAGTCCGCCTTTGCCTCGCCACCGAGGGGAGATCGAAGTGCAGTCGACCTTCGAAAATAAACAGGCGGCAGGCGCGAAATAGAGCGTAGAGTGGTCAGCAAGCTCACGGAGACGCTCATGAATGAAGCACCCAGTTCGAACTACAAAGGGTTCGATATATACCCGCTAGTCTACAAGACCGAAACGCGTCGCGAATGGTACGAGCGACGCCCTGACCGCGCGTATAACATTTCTGTCGTCATTTGCGAGGAGGGTATGGACCCCACCGCAGACGCTGCACAGGTCTTTCCGCTGCTGGCAGAACAATGGGACAGTATTGGGAATGCGAAGCGAGCAGCCATCCTCGGCGGACAAGGCATCATCGATACTTTCGCAACGAGACGTACGCGACGCTGATGATCCAGGGCCGCAAGAAAGCCCCGTGCAGTGCACCGCCGTAAGCGCCTGTCAGCGGAGGCGATGGAGTTCACTTCCGCTCGGCCTCTTCCCGGATGTTAAAGCGCTTGCGTAATTCGTCGATGTGAGGCTTCAGCGCCTGCAGGCACGCACCACCAGCATCGCCTTCGATTGTTGAAATGAACCAATTGCAACCGTCTGGGTCCGCGGGGTGCCAGCATACGTCCCCGAAGCAAGTTCCTGCGCACACCGAGATCTGGTCCTGCGCCGCGCGGACCATCGCCCGAACTTCCGCCTTGTTCTTCATGACTCGTTCCATGACCTCTCCTCGTGAAAAGGACGTCTATGCAATGAGCATAGGCGAATGTGGTGCGCCACAAGCGGCTTTCAAACATCGTTGACAGCATTAGATTGACGGCGGTAGAGAAGCTCCGTATAACTGACCGCGCGGACTCTTCGAGCCCACGACACTGGGACAAAAGCTCGCTTCTATGGGGCGCTTCTGTCCCAATGCCATCCCCCTCCCCTTAGCAGGCGGTTTCGTCAATACAGGCCAACCCTATTGACTGTTGGCACCCACCCATCTGCGGAGAAAAGCGCTTGCTGTGTACCTTTCCAGCTTCTTCTTTTTGTCCTCTCGCAGCTTTTCGAGCGGCGCCAACGACGAAGCAAAACACCAAGCAGAGCGCTCCGCTTGCTGCGCACGCTAAGCTATTCGATGTCCTTGTTGGTAATGGTGGCCACGTTGGCATCGCTGGTTACCCAAAACTAGAAGGTCGCAGATGACGTCTCCTCGTGTAGAGATCCGCGTGCCCGCCGCCTGCAATCCCGATGTTCCTTCGGCCGGCCGTAGATTGATTGACGAGGATTCACAATGCGGTCATCAATAAGATGGAAATGCGAAAGCTACCGCGGCATGTACATACACGTCGTCGCGTTCGAAGTTTCCACTGTGCCGATTCCTCTCCGCCCCCCCTGGCCAAAGTGGGACTACGTGATGGCCGTTCGCTACACGGCGGATACGGACGATCGCATGTTCTGCGAGTCTTTCGACCAAGCGGATGACTACTTCACGCGCGAGGCTGCAGAGCAGGCGGCCTTCCACTATGGTCGGTTTGCCGTGGACATTATTCAGGGATTAGGTTGAGGCGGCGAGGAATGCTGATGCAAAAAAGGGCCTTTACCGAAATCCTCTCGGATATCCCCTTAAACTGGCCAAGCGCCTAGACGCTATTCAGCCGTTGCCCGCGGCCTCAGCGCCCAGGCAGGGTAAGCCCATCTGGTGCCGGCTACTGGCTTGGCGGGTTGCTGATCAGCATTCACCTCCGATTCGGCCCCTCGTGTGGCGTAGGACAGAACCGGACATCAGCCTTGAGTTCGAGCGCGCACGATGACAAGAAAGAGGCCATTGACGTTGCGACGTGACGGTGACCCTCCCTTGAAACATTATTTTTTTACCGGGGTCTTGTCATGGATGCGTTCAACATACGAAGAGTGGAGCAATATCGAGGTCTGATACTGCAGATGGTGGTGTTTCAGAATGATGTCGATGGTCAGCAACGAGGCCAACATGGGTGGGGATACAGCGTTGCAGTTGGAGAGCCAGCGGATGCAGAGAGTCCATATATATGTGGGCCCTACTATCACTCGTCTCCATACCGCTCTTCCGCGGAGGCTGATACGGCTTGCTTACAGCGCGGTCACCTTGCCGTTGACATGCTACTTGGCACTATCTGAGACTGGCATGCGCACCCGCTGCCGGCGAACCGGCGCCGCAACAAAAGCGTCATCGATCCGCTATTGCGATGCGGACAATCCTGACGGCGGAGCCCAGGAGTCTATGCTCACTCTCGACCGGACCGCTTTCAACCGTTTGCTCGCTTGACATGATGGACGCTCGGTCCGAAGTCAACCCAAAAAGAGCCATCCCTGGTGCAGCGATTGGATGTCTCACATGGGTCGTTCTGCGACGGTCGCGGCGTCGGACAACTTCGGCGGCCGGTCTTCGCCGCCAAGAACTGGTAGCTACCAGCTATCCGTCGACGGCGCCGCGGAGGCAATCTGCATGCGCCCCAACCCTGCATCGGACTCGGCCGCTGCCACCGGCCAGCGCCACCGCTCTAGCCTCACCCCCCGTCAAGCATTCAACCCCGCACAAAAAGCACGACCGGACTGACATTTCTATTTAGCGGAGGGGAAGACATTTCAGAAGGCCCTAGACATGGTAGCTACCAGATATCCTGCGGCCTCACTCTTCGGCTAAAACGATCCAATAACAGCGGAGGCCAGGCCGATTGCAGGCGTATAGAAGATGGATGTCTGCGCACGCACCAAGCTGGAGGAAATTTTCCGGTCGGCCGACGCCGGCCCCGCCCCGCGCCGCAGATCCACAGGCGCGGCTCCCGTTCATGGGCGACGGGGACGCAAGGCGAATGCTTGACATGCTGCTCAGTGGCGTACGCTCAAATGGCAATTTCGCCACATCGCTTGAGTGCCCGCAATGCAGCTTGCCTTCTTCCCGCACAACACAAAAGTCGAATTTGATCCGGCGGCGCCCGCCCTGATTGTCCTGGCGTGTTCCGGAAGGAAGGGCACCGTCCGCTCCCCTGCTTTGCAGCTCTACCGGGGCGTGATGTACCAGACCTACCGTGCCCACTTCCCATGCGACGCCGCCGCGCCGGCAATGGTGATCCTCTCCGCAAAGCACGGTTTTGTAGCGCCCGACGACACGCTGGACCCGTACGATCTGCAGATGACATCTGCCCGCGCTGACGAAATCTTGGCAAGGCTGCAGCAGTCCGTAATGCAGGTAGCGTGGCCACTCAGGGCCAGTAAAGTACTCCTCGCCGGCGGGCAAACCTACCGGCGCGTGATGCGCGCTGCCGTCGGTCTGGTCGGTGCATCGCACCTGCCGATCGAGGAGGTCAGTGGAGGCATTGGCTACCAGCGCTCCCAGCTCGCCAAGTTCCTTGCCGAGCAAAGCGGCCCTGCCCTTGCCGACCAGTGCGGCTCCTATCCGAACGGCCAGCCGCTGTACAGGAGATACGGGGTCTATGCGGTCGGAGACAGCGTACTTTTCAACGACCCCGGCCCCGGGCGGTTGGCGCTGAAGCGTGCTGTCCTGCGTGAGTTGTTCCATGGCCCGGCTGGCCCCACCGCATGCGCCGACGTCGACGATACGGTTGCTGGCCGGGCGCGCGTCGTCTCCAGGTGGATCTCGCTCGCCGGAATTCGATGCCACGCGGACGAAGCGGCAGCCCCCACCGCTGGCAGCAACGACCGCATCGAAGATGCGGTAAAGGTTGTCGGGAGGCGCAACTTTCAGTATATAAATACTGGCTATGGATACCCTTTGGCATCATGATCCCGCGCGCGCTTACGCCGACTGGCAGGCGCGCGAAGCCGCCGGCGCTGACCGGCGGCCCTTCTCCCAGCAATCCATCGTCCAGCATCGGGCGATGTTCGACAGGTTCCACCGCTACCTGGTCGGCCGCGGCACGACGCTGGCCAACTTCGGCGCTGACGTTCTCGATGGGTTTTGGCTTGATGGGGAAGCCGCCCAATACTCTGCGGCGACACGCATGCGCTACCTCAAGCTCATCGACCGCCTGTGTAGACATCTGGTTGTGATCGGCATCCGCGATGCGAATCCCGCCAGCGAACACGTTCGTGGCCAGCGCTGGCCAGTCGACGACCCGGAACCCCTCTTCCTGCCCGAGGATGTCGACCAGAGGCTGCAGGACTTCGTGCGGCCGCAACCCGATGATGATCCCGCAAGGCTGCAAAAACGCGCGATCGTTACGCTGTTTCTCGGCACCGGAGCGACATCCAGCGAAGGGCGCGCTGCACGCCTACAGGACCTGCACCCGCAAGCATCACCGCCGTATCTTCACGTGCCGGCGCGCCCGCCGAGAGTTTCACGCACGGTTCATCTCGAGCCGTTTGCCGTGGCAACGCTTACCGACTGGCTATCCGTTCGCCGGGGCTTGTCCGTCAATGGCGACCTGCTGTTTACGCTCAAGCAATCTGGCACACCCATCACCGACATGAGCCTTGGCAAGATCGTGCGCGAGGCATTTGCCGCCATTGGGTATGAGTCAGAGGACATGAGCCCTCGAATTCTTCGCAACACCTATTGCCGGCGACAGCTGCTTTACGGCGTAACTCCAGATGCTGTATCTGAGCGGCTGGGATTGGCCAGCAACAGAACCGTCGTACGCATCGCGGCGACCATCGACTCGGCAAAGGTTCGCTGACGT
This sequence comes from Cupriavidus sp. DL-D2, assembly GCF_039710735.1. Taxonomy (NCBI): domain Bacteria; kingdom Pseudomonadati; phylum Pseudomonadota; class Betaproteobacteria; order Burkholderiales; family Burkholderiaceae; genus Cupriavidus; species Cupriavidus sp. DL-D2. The sequence goes on from NZ_JBDKXK010000034.1 coordinate 32,486, forward strand.
GACCCCCTCTTGCGTCGGGAGGCCGTCCCAAGACACCTAGGCCATACTCGCTGCTCGCCGGACAAATGAACTGAACAACACCGGAAACACGAGAATGGTCACTACGTTTGCATGGGCGTTCTATGCCCTCACCCTCCTAGCCGCCCTGTTTGCAGGCCTGCGCTGGATTATTCGGAACGATCCGAGCTTCGCATGCGTCGAGTAACGACCCAGATCGCTGTGCTGGCCATCGCCATTGCGCCTCTCGCTACCGCCAACGCCTACACAAAATGCCAGCGCGGCAACAAGGTCCTCTACACGCAAGAGTTGCATTGCCCGACCGGTCACACAGCGGTCGCCGCAGCCGTATCGGGCACCGTATCGACGGTGGGCAAAAGCGACGCGGTCCGTAAGCAGGAACAAGACTTCCTGGCTTCTCGTGCCACGAACGCTGCCGCGACGGCGCAGATTGTCAGCACCACGGCACCCGTTCAGGCTTCGTCTGGTCCTGCATGCGAGGCGCTCACCGAGCAGGCCAGGGCGATCGAAGCCTCGATGCGCAGGCCCGGCGATGCACAATGGCACGACAGCCTGCGCCAGCAACACCGTAGTGTTCGCGATCAGCAGCATCGATTGGGTTGTTAAGCTCCGGGCTGAGCAATTCGCAACACTGCAAACATGACCGGCAAGGCAAAAGCACTATCGCAGGCAACTCAAGACGACAGACCGTCGCGCTCGTCGCGCGCAACGGCCGCACTCGCCCGTCTCCAAGCGGCCGCCACGCGCCAGGGCTTTGTCTGTCACGCTACCGAATGGCGAGGTGTCAGCGCGAAGCTCTGGCTTGAGTGTGAAAAAGGTCACCGCTTTGAGCGCGCAGCCTACGGCGTGCTGTACAAGCAATCGGGCTGCCCCGAATGCAGCCGCGCAGTACCTGCCGCCAAATTTGCCAAGCTCGTAGCCGAGCGCGGGGGCCAATGCCTGAGTGGCACCTACCTGGGTAGCGAAGCCCTTCACAGACTCCGCTGCCAGGCGGGGCACGAATGGACTCCTGAGGGGCGTAGTGTGCTGGCGGGTTACTGGTGCCCTATGTGCGCGGGCAAAGGGGAACTTGCGACCTCAAAAGGATCATCCGCCAAGTATGGACTGGCTGACCTTCAGGCCAAAGCGGCGGAACATGGAGGGCGATGTCTCGCGACCGCCTACGGGAGAGGCCGGGACTATTATCCTTTCCAGTGCGCAGCCGGCCACGGCTGGGAAGCGATGGGCTACAAGGTGCTCAAGGGCAATTGGTGTCGCACCTGCACTGACTCCAGATTGGCAGCGCAGAGAGCCGATGCAAACGGCCTCGCCCGCATTCAACGTATCGCGCTGTCGCATAACGGGAAATGCCTCACCACCACCTACTTGGGCACTAGTGCTAAGTATGCATTCGAGTGCGCAGCGGGCCATCAGTGGAAGGCATTGGGCAACAACATCCTCCAGGGCGGCTGGTGTCGTCGGTGCCGCAACGAGAGCCAGAAGCTGGGCATCGAGGCGATGCATGCGCTGGCAAGGGCACGCGGTGGGCGCTGCCTCTCGGACACGTACACCCACGGGAAATCCAAGCTCAAGTGGGAGTGCCATCGTGGCCACGTATGGGACGCGACCCCCTCGGGGGTAAAGGGAGGCCGCTGGTGCCCATCCTGCGCGATTCTGAACACTATCGTTGCAAAGAACCATCGTAAGCGTAAGCGCTACGAGACCGTAGGGAAGACGCCAAGTTAGCGATTCTCCCGTTGCGTAACGATGCGCATTCTGGCTAATCTCTAAGGATCCGGCCGGAGCGCCGGCGATTTCCCCGAACAGGAGCCCTATGGCAACGAAGAAGACGGCCGCCCCGAAGACTGCGGCGAAGAAGGCTGCACCGGCAGCGAAGAAGGCAGCCGCCGCGCCCGTGGCAAAGCCGCTCAAGGACACGTTCAACAAATCCAGCCTGCTCGCCCACCTTGTGACGCAGACCGAGTTGGACAAGAAAACGGTGCAAACTGTGCTGGTGCACCTCGAGAACACGATCTCCAGCGCCATTCACAAAAAGGGCGCCGGAGAATTCACGTTTCCGGGGCTGTTCAAAGTATCGGCGATTCAAGTGCCAGCGACGAAGAAGCGCTTTGGTCGCAATCCCTTCACCGGTCAGGACCAGTGGTTCGCCGCAAAGCCGGCTTCGGTCAAGGTGAAGGTGCGCCCGCTGAAGAAGCTGAAGGACGCAGCCCTGTAACTCATCACGCTGCCCAATAAGCAGAATGGCCTGGCATTGCCAGGCCATTTCGTTTTTGTTGCGATGGAATTGGTTCTTTGCATGGCCGAGTTCGGCCATTTTCGGTCGTTGCACTTTCATCGATGAACGTCTGCTCGAAGAGCATAAACCGACCTTGACTCAAGCCTTTGGTGACTGGTCCCAACAACTTCGGCGCACTTCCCCAGCCAGGACCTTGCAACTACCAGCCGCTCCCCGGTGCAGCGGCTGGACTCTGCATGCCCCTCCCAGCATCTGTGCTCGGCTAGGGGGCGGCCAGTACCACCGCCCCGTCGTCCTCAGCCTCGCACCAAGCATTCGAACCTTCTCCGAACCGCACGGTCGGGCCAACATCTGAAGATTTCCGGCCTACGATCAACAAAGCCCACAGAAGCGCAGGAGCTTCTCTACATGTCACGGAATCGTATGAGACTGAGCTCTTCGCGTTAATGTCGCGCTTAAATTCACTGTATGAGAGGGACGATTCCAATTTTTTCAGCAAGCATGCGCTCGTACACCCCGAAGTGAAGATCGACTTCAGTCTGGCTAACAACGGTCACCTCTATATTAATCTGCTCCGCTGTTAGCCCAAATATTGTGGCCAGCGCCAGTTCCAGATGCGGGACGACATCCTTATCCTTTGGAAAAGTCGTGCCAATATTGATTGAGTACGAATTCGAGCGATCCGCAACAACTTCTAGCAGGCGGGCGGCGGCGCTCATGTTGTGCTCGACGCCAATGCGGGCGAGCTCAGCGATGCTGCGCATTTTTTCAGTCGGGAACCCGCGAACGCACCGAAGCCGGATGCGGTGAGGGCCTAACGTAATCCAGTCAGTATCGAACTCCATAGTTACCTCCTTTCTCGTGTTTTTGGAAGCCAATACTTTGCCGGGAGATTCAGAAGGACCTCCCGGCCTACCCTGGAACCTAAGAGATCTTGATTTCAATGCGTCTGGGTCGCGCCTCGTCACGGCGTGGGATGATGAGTTTAAGGACACCGTCCTGCAACTGGGCTTGAATCTGTGTGGGGTCTAGATCGGCGCTGATGACAAACGACCGCGCAAAATGCGGCTGGCGAATCTCGGCGTGCTGAACCCGCAGATCCGCCGGCATCGGCACGACGGCCTCTGCGTCAATATGCAAAGTCCCGTCGTTGACATTTACCTGAAGCTTTTCACGGCTTACTCCCGGAAGGTCGGCCCACAGCGTCACGCCATTCTTGTCTTCCACGATGTCGACTGCGGGGACCAATGTCATTGTGCTGGTGGCTTGGTCCTCATGGCGTTGGGCCATGGGACCATCATTGCGTTGCGCGACTTGGGTGGTCTCGTTCATGGCAGGCTCCTTCACTTAATTGACCGTAATCGCTCTCGGCTTGGACGCCTCCCGCCTACCTACACTGACCGAGAGGCAACCGTTGGCATATTTGGCCTGAACTTTGTCGGGGTCAGCGCCTTCCGGGAGCTCAATTACTCGTCTGAAAGAGCCGACAAAGCGCTCCTGCGCATAGCGTCGTGCCTCCGGCATGTCTGCTTGCCAAACCGCATGTCGTTCGCCGCTGATGGTCAGCAGCCCACGGTCTATAGAAACTTCGAGATTCTCCTGCTTGATACCCGGTGCAAACGCAACGATCTCGATGGATTCGTCAGTGGCACCAACATTAATTGGAGGGAATGCGCCGAAGCGCCCGGCGCGGATGCTGGAAGGAAACCCTCCGAACAGGCCCGTCATCTGCTGTTGCAGTCGTTCCAGGTCACTGAAGAGGTCGGTCCCGAAGAATGCATCAGCCATAGTCGTATCCTCCTGTAAAGCGCAGTGAGGAGTGAGGGGCATTACGCGCTCCCACTCACCTGCCTCACTGATGGCAAACAAATAGAAACACGCAGCGCGACGTCGCGACTGCCTGAGCGGAGGTAAAAATAGCAACAGAACAGCGCCTTTTCAAGAGGACGATTGAGCACATAAGACCGAATCCGCAGAAGATCACTTGGCGCGCCGAGTATTGGCGGCTTTGCGCATGCACGAAAGCCAAGGGGGGCGAAAGTCGCCCCTTGTCAGGCAATTTCGGGGCAAGTTGGAAGTCTTGGCAAAGTACGTTCGGCCTCGCTACGATAAAACAATCTGAATTGCCTCTGCTTGCCATGCACATAGTTCTGCTGCGCCGCGGTAGCCGCGCCCTGATTCTGCCCGGCGGCAAAGACCTGATCGACTGCCCGCTGCTGGTGCGTCATTGGCTGGGCGCGCCTGACACGCGCTGTGCTACCGAGTTGACCAGGGACACGCCGTTACCTGGGATAGCCCCCCCTGTGGTACTGGCAGAGGTTCTGCAGAAAGGCTTCTGCGCGCTTGATGTGTATGGCGTGGTACACGGCTTCGAATCGCCCTTGCAGGCAGATTTCACCGACTAGATTGTCCGAGATGCGGACACAAGTGCCACTGATCTGTTAACCGGTGCGGGGGGCTCGACCGAAATCCGCGTGGTTAAACCAGAGTAAGGCTCCGCATTTGCCCTTACGCTCAAGCCGAAAAAGCGTAGCTGCAGACCGCCCGCTGCCGATTTGCTCTGAGATGGGACATCCTTTCCTACGCCATCGCATGGCGACTTGGGGTCGGTTAGAGCGGGCCGCTCCAGGCGGGCGGCCGTCCGGCAGGCCGTCGGTCCAATGTCTCTTTCCCCCCTCGTATGGCGCCGATGGCGGGTCACAAAAGAGCCCGCGAGGACTTCCTGTCGGCGAGCGAAACCTGCACGCCGTCGGTGTTGTATTGGGTAGCCAGCGTGGACAAGCCCCGGGACGAGTGCAAAAAGAAGCGGAAGCGGAAATTCGCCAGCAGGGTGAAGTCGTATGCCAATCAACGCGTCCCTTGTGAGTCGAGGGCGAAGTCTGATGAGGCTCGGGCGGCGATTTCTGCCGCCCCCTTATCGTGGCGGGAGCGGGCGTCCTGTGCTTAAATGCGGATGCTGGGGCCCGACCGTCACTCCACCATGTCTACCAGCGTCGGGCAATGATTTCACCATGTCCGCCCCCGAATCTACTTGGCAATACTCCGCACACATGCACGCGGAGGTCACGCAAACGATCGTCAGCCGCGCCTTGCCGTACTCGCCAGTCGGCATCACGAGGGTGCAAAGCACCCGGCGCCACTCCGGCATGACGGACCCCTACGAGCGAGAACCAGCCTACCTGGTCATCCTGCAGCTGCGGCCGTTCGGCGAACAGGAACTCTGGCTCGGCGGCAAGCCCGCACCGCATGTGCCCTACGGCGCCGGCTGGCTGGCCATCTACGATCTCGAACGGAACTGGTCTGCCAACCTGATCGGCGAGTACGACTGCATGCAGTTCTACATCCCGCAGGCCGCCTTGACCGAAACCGCCAAAGACCTCGGTATCCGCGCCGTACAGCACCTGCACTGCCCGCCTCACCTGGCCGTTTCCGACCCCGTGGTCCACCACCTGAGCCAGGCGCTGCTGCCGGCGCTGGCGCGCCCGGAGCAAGCCTCGGCGCTCTTCATCGACCATATGGCGCTGGCGCTGCGCGCCCATCTGGTGCAGACCTACGCCGGCGTGCAGGTGCCGGCTCGCCGCGTGCACGCCGGGCTGGCGCCTTGGCAGGAAGACCGTGCCAAGGCGCTGATCATGGCCCATCTCGATGGCGAGATCCTGCTGGAGACACTTGCAGAAGCCTGCGACCTCTCGCGCGCGCACTTTGCCAAGGCATTCCGCGTAAGTACCGGCATGCCGCCGCACCGTTGGATGGTGCTGCAGCGGATCGAGCGCGCTCAGCATTACCTGGCTCACAGCAATCTGTCGCTGGGAGAGATCGCCCATCTGTGCGGCTTTGCCGACCAGAGCCACTTCACCCGAACCTTCGGCAAGGTCGTCGGCATTAATCCTGGCGAATGGCGCCGGCAAAAGCGGCATTGATGCGCCTACGCCTGGCGTGTTGCACATTGCAAGGATAAAGCACACGTTTGTACAATAGCAGCACATCGGTTCTATCAACAGCCAGCATCGGCTCGTAAAGTCCGGCATGCCATTGGATTCAAGGAGCTGCCGCGTGAACGCCCCCGAACACCCTCGGCCTCCGCGCACCATGGCGAGTTCACCCCGCAGTAGCACGCCGGCTTCGTCTCCGGAATGTTGATCGGCAGATCCGCTGTCAGCGCCGGGCTGCATTACCGACCATAGCCGCTATCGCATATCGACACCTGCGCCCGCTGGATTGCGTTAGGTATCGATTTGATAGGGTGCCAACGGGGAGCCGCCGCTCACGCGGCGAAACAATTACTTAACGTCAGGCTTGGAAGCCCGGCACAACCTCTGCGTTCCATGTCGTCAAATGCCTATCCCACCCCGCTCACTAAACCGCGTTTCGACGAAGCTTGGCTTGAGCAATGTGCGCGCGTGCGTCTGTTTGCCGAGGGAGAGATTGTTTGGAACCGCGTGACCGATCGCGCAACCAACACCACGTGGATCACGGCAAGCGCGCGTTGGTCGGCAGGCGATGGATGCCGCCGGCTCGAGCGGGAAAGTGAGCTGGTAGATCGGCTTCAGCCGAACTGGGCCGTGGCGCCGGTGGAGACCATTCGCACCGCCGATCGGCTGGTATTATTGTACAGTGACACCGGTCACTCCAAGCTGGCGTCAATAGCGCACGGAGTTTCGCTTTCGATCGACCGTTTCTTGCGCATCGCCATTGGCGCGACGCATGCAGTGGCCGAAGCGCACGCGCGTGATCTGCTCCACCGAGACATCCGTTCGGCCACGCTGGTGGATGCCGGGGACGGGCGCATCTTGCTGGCATCATTTGGTTATGCCGCCGACCTGCTAGGTGACACGCCGCCCGCCGCCATGCCGTGGAACCACGACGCTATCGCTTACGCTGCGCCGGAGCAGGCGCGGGTTCACCATCCGTATAGCGACCAAGCAAGCGACTTGTACTCGCTGGGAGTCGTACTATACAAGCTGTTGACCGGAATGCTGCCGTTGCGCGCGGACTCGAACGCCGCGTGGCTGCACGCCCACGTTGCGGTTCAGCCGGTACGGCCTAATGCCGTCAGGGAGATGCCTGCCCAGTTGAGCGAGTTGGTGCTCAAGCTAATCGCGAAGGACCCCGCGGACAGGTACCAAAATGCGCAGGTGCTCCAAGCCGACCTGCTGCGCTGCCAGTCGGAATGGGAACGGCTTCGTGACATTCCATCGTTTGAACTCGGCCTGTCCGGCGCGCCGCGCTCCATTGCCCGGCCACAATGCCTGTTTGGCCGCGCGGCGGAGATGGATTTGCTGACCGCAGCATTCGAGCGGGTCGCACTTGGCGGCCACTCGGAACTCGTGCTGGTATCCGGGGCGCCAGGCGCGGGCAAGTCGGCTCTGGTAGACGAGTTGACTCGCGCAAGCGGATCCTACCCGAGCCGTTCCGCCACAGGCAAGAGCGACCAGCAGCAACGCGACATTCCTTTCGCACCTGTGGCGCAGATGCTGCGTTCGCTTACCGTTCGGCTGCTAAGCGGTGATAACGTGTCCGTGACCCGCGTGCGCGAGCGCCTAGCAGCCACTGTAGGTGCCAAGGGGCAGCTTCTCGTCGACCTGGTGCCGGAGATCGCGCACGTGATCGGACCATGTCCTGCACTACCGGAGCTTCCAGTTCCCCAGGCGCTGATCCGCGCGCATCGCACCATATTGCAGGCGCTATCAGCATTCGCGCTGGATGGGCTCCCGCTGATTCTGTTTCTCGATGACCTCCAGTGGGCTGACGACTCCACGTTGGCATTGCTGTCCGCTTTCACCAACCAACCGCCTGAGGGTGTTCTCCTGGTCGGGTCTTACCGCAATCACGACCTAGGGTTGTTGGAGCAGATGGGCGCGATGCTTTCCTCGCTGCGTAGCAGCGCGGTGAGGATGACGGAGATCGAGGTCCGCCCGCTTTCGGTTCCTGACGTGAGCGCCCTGGTCGCAGCTATGCTCAACCGGCAAGTCGACGATGTTGGCTCGTTAGCCAACGTAGTCCACGAAAAAGCGGCCGGGAATCCTTTCTTCATTTATCAGTTGCTGCGCTCTCTGGCCGACGAGGGCGTGGTTCGTTTTGACTCGGACGCGGGCGAATGGACATGGGACAGCGCCGAGGCCATGCGGCGCCGTTATTCAGACAATGTGATCGACTTGATGATCCGGCGGCTGGACCGGCTTTCCGTGGACGGCCGGGAGATCCTGCGCCAACTCGCCTGCATCGGCCATCGCGTCGATGGGCACCTGCTGGCGCGCGTGGCAGGTGTGCGTCCGGCCCAACTGCAGCTAGCAGTTCAGTCATTGGTTGATGCCGGCCTGTTGCTGCGCGATGGCCGGGACTATGTATTTCCGCACGATCGCGTGCTAGAAGCGGCCTACGCGCTGACATCTAGCAGTGATCGTCCGGGAGAGCATGCGCGTATTGCAGCCGTGATGATCGATCTCTGGCCGGAAGCGCCTTCGGAGGTCGCGTTTGAGATAGCTAACCAGATCGAGCGGGCGATGTTGCATAACGTGTCCTCGCATGAACGGGTGCAGTTTGCCGGCGCGCTACTGGTGGCAGCGCGGCGCGCACGCAAGGCTGCCGCGATCGATCAAGCTGTGAGCTATCTCGAGGCTGCGTCGGGTATGGTGGAGTTGGATTGGTGGACGGAACAATACCCACTTGCCGTCGCCATTAGCATGCTGCACTGTGAGTGCTTGCTAGCCCAGGCACGGCTCGATGCTGCAGCGAGCGAGATCGAGGCGCTGCTGCACAACGCCGTGCAATCGATCGACAAGGCCGCGGCATATCGTCTTAAAGCGACCCTGCAAACGATCAACTCTGAATACGAGGGAGCAATCTCCGCGGCGCTTGCCGGCCTAACGTTACTGGGTATCGAGTTGCGGCGTTCGGCATCGCCCGAACAAGTCCGCCAAGCCTACGAGGACGTAAAAGGTGCCCTAGACGGTCGCCCTATCGCCGAGATTGAGCATCTTCCTATTGCCGATGACAAGCAGATCGAAGTGGCGATGGGCCTGCTGTCTACGCTAATCTCGTCGTTCTTCGTCAACGACGAACTGTGCTTCTTCCACGTCGCGAAAATGGTGGAACTCACACTTAAGCATGGAGCTACGCAAGACAGCGCTTACGGATTTGCCTGGTTCGGCGTGAAGATTGCGCATCTGTACGAGTCCTACGAAGAAGGCTTTGCGTATGGCGAGGTGGCGTTGCGCCTGGCCCGCCGGTTGAACAACGAGAGCGGCCACATCGCCGCACTGGTGGCGGTGGACCAGGTGAGCCCGTGGACGCAGCCGCTTTCGTCGGCCTTGGCGCGCATCCGCGAGGCGGGTGCAGCGGCCCGTGCCGTGGGTGATGTGCCCATGCAATGCTATGCGTTCAATCACCTGATATCCGATCTCACTGCGATAGGCGAGCATCTCGGGTATGTACAAGATGAGATTCGTCTCGGGCTAGAGTTGACCCGGCGTGTTCAGTATAAGGACGTGGAGTTAATCCTCACGGCACAACAAGCATACGTACGCGGAATGCGGCACGGCCCTTCATCACTCGGTGAGACGGATGGCGAGCATCAGGTCCATATGCGAACGCAGGCAGGGGAAATGGGTGCTAAGTCAATGTCCACCGTCTTCCTGATGCATCTATACGAAGGCATGACTGCGTACTTTCTGGGCGATGCGGCTCGTGCGGTCGAGTGCCTTGCGTTAGCTGAGCCGCTTGAATGGGCGATGCCTGCGCACATCAACGCCTGTGACTGCTTAGTGTTCGGCGCGCTGGCGCACGCCCGGGTGGCCCATGTTAGCGGCAATCGGGAGGAGGCCGTCGCGTTCATCGTCGCACGCCGCGCTAGGCTGGCCAGATGGGCCGAACTCAATCCCGCAACATTTCGTGGCAAGCTGTTGTTGGTCGATGGCGAACTCGCGCGACTGCTCGGCGAGGATGTTAAGGCGATGCAATGCTTCGAGCAGTCCGCGAGCGCGTCCGCAGCGGGCAGCTTCGTCCACGAACAAGCACTTGCGCATGAAGCGGCAGCACTGCATTGCGACGCTTTGGAGCTTAAGACTTCGGCGCGGCAGCATGTGCGCATGGCGCGAGACTGCTACCGGCGCTGGGGCGCTAACTACAAGGTGAGCCAACTTGAGACGCACTATCCTTTCCTTGCTGAGGAGGTAATCTCCGACCCGGCTTCCTCGGACGACGGTGGGCAGGCTGCGCTCGACCTGGAAGTGGGAATTAAGGCTGCTCAGGCTTTGTCCGAAGAAGTGGTACTCGATCGCCTCATTGAGACGCTGATGTCGAACATGATCGTGCATGCCGGCGCTCAATACGGGCTGCTGCTGCTAATGCGCGATGGGAGCCCCTTAATCGAGGCTACGGGAAGGGTGCAGGGTTCCCATGTGGCAGTGACCCTCGATACCCTTGCGCCAACTGCTGACGTTATGTCGCTCGCGGTACTGAACAACGTGGTCCGAACAGGCCGTACGCTCGTGATCTCCGACGCGCAGGCGCACGCGATGTCAGAACTTAACGCGGAACCTGCAACGCGCGTGCTGCGTTCGGTTATCTGTCTGCCGCTGGTCAAGCGCGGCAATTTGATTGGAGTCTTGTACCTAGAGAACAATCTGGCGCCCGACGTATTTACGCCGAGTCGCACGGCCATGCTCGAGGTTCTGGCACCCCAGGCGGCGATTTCACTCGAGACGGCGCGGCTGTATGCCGAGTTGATCGACGAGAACGCCCGGAGGGCTAAATCCGAAGCCGCGCTGGCGAGTGCACGCGCTGAACTCGCCCGCACCTCTCATCTGACCGTGATGGGTGGCCTAGCCGCCTCGATCGCACATGAAATTAACCAACCACTCGGCGCCATCATTTCGTGCGTGGACGCGAGCCTGCGGTGGCTACAGCGAGCCACACCCGATATCGGCGAGGCGCTGGGGGGGCTAAACCAGATTAGGAACGACGGCCTGCGGGCTGCCGAAATCGTGCGCGCATTACGTTCGCTGGCCAAGCAGGCGCCCGCCGCGTTGGGTGCTATGGTGGTGGACGATGTGATCCATGACGTAGCCAGCCTGACCCGCGCCGACATCGAGGCGCATCAGGTGAACCTGATAACTCGCCTGGATGCGGCGAAGGCAATCGTCATTGGGGATCGCATCCAGGTGCAGCAGGTCGTTCTGAATCTGATCAGCAATGCAATTGACGCCATGCGCGAAACGCCGCCCAAGGCCCGCGAGCTGATCGTCAGTTCAACCGTGGACACCGGCTATGTGGTGGTGAGCGTGCAGGACACTGGCACTGGGATCGCCGCCGGGACGCTCGCTCGCATCTTCGATCCGTTCTTTACGACAAAGGAAACCGGCATGGGAATGGGGCTAGTAATCTGCCGTTCGATCATGGAAGCGCAGGGTGGCACTCTCGAGGCATTTTCGACCGAAGGGCTGGGAAGCATGTTCGTGTTTCGGCTGCCTATGGCGACGGAGGCCCAACTCGCTGAGTTGGAATCGAGCTAACGCAGCATTTCGGCCCTGCCAGAATAGTTGGCGCCCCCTTCAAGAGGACGCTGGCTAATTAGGTTGAAAACTCCATAGCGTGCTGAACTCCCGCGGAAAGCTGTACTTCAGCGCGCGATGAGGATAGCCGCCCGTTGGAATGCTCAAAGGCGCGCCAGATTGCCCCTCATCCGTTCTAGGTCTACATTGGACGCGGACAGGGGCCGGAGAACGCCTTAGTGCGATTTCACACTAATCGCCAGTGCCAACCTCAATGACCTCAACCTGCGGGCCAACGGAGATGGGCACCCATTTTTATGGCGCCAGCTTTGAAACATTGCGGCCACTGCCTCACGCAAGTTGGCCGTCGCGGTAGCTCTGGCGCCCGACATAGCGGAAGTGAGCTAGTTCGGCGCGATACTGCTCGAAGGTTTCCTCGTTGACAGTCTCAGCGTGGTAGTGCGGATTGGAAAACACGCGCCGCAGCAAACGGGCAGTATGCTGGCAGCGCCATGGTGCGCGCATACGGAGAAAAAGCAATTGTCGCACAACGCTCACCCCGTCCAAGTCATTCGCATCCGGCGCGCCTACGTGCCGGCTTCTCCCGATGACGGCTTCCGTGTGCTGGTCGATCGCGTGTGGCCTCGTGGAGAAAGCAAGGCAACGCTCGCGCTGGCCGAATGGGCCCGTGACCTTGCGCCAAGCACCGAACTACGCCAGTGGTTCGGCCACCTTCCGGAGCGCTGGGAGCTGTTCCAGACCCGCTATCGCGCGGAACTTGCCACCGACGCGCAACAAGCGCGCCTGCGCGCACTGCTGGTGGCGGCGGGAGGCCGGCCGATCACGCTGGTGTACGGCGCGAAGGACGAGCAGCACAACCAAGCTATCGTGCTTCGAGAGGTGCTGCTCGCACTGTGCCGCGCTTAACTTCTCAGCCGTTGCCGACAAGCCAATCGGGTGCAATGCGCATCCAAACGACGGGATATCATAGGATTTCGGTCGTCGACCTCGAGGTAGCACACTGTCGCAAAAGGGTCGGCAACAGCCATCTAAAGAGAAAAGGTGCGCGGGGCGTCAAAAGGGAATGTCGACTTCCGTGGTGTTAGCCAAGTCGACTAAATAGATGATCTGTGACGCGCACACGGCCAACATGTACTCTGTAAGTTCTGGAGTCGCCTTGCCACCGTTCGCCCCACCATGCCCGACTCCATCGCCGCCGCTTCGAAACGCGTAGACGCCGGTGAGTGTCTGACAAATTGCCTTCGGCACTGTGACGTCGTCTGTCGACCCCAGCCACTTTGCGAGATCACCCAAGGTAGATGCTTTTGCAGAGGGAAAAAGAGCTTTGCCAGCGGCTTCCACTGCGCAGACAGCTTCCTTCACTGCATTCTCATGATCCGGTCGCGAAGGATGTCGAAAAAACTGAATGGCTTTGTCGAAGTGTTTGCGCGCGCTCAAAAGCCGCGCATCGCCAAGCACCACTTGCGATTTCGCTACAAGCTCCACCGTGTGCCTCCGGCCGCGTCTACGGACCGTGCCCTCCATGAACTCATAGGCTAGATCCTCTTCCAGAAAGAGTCGCTGAAGCTCTAACGCAACGTAGGTTTGCATATCGCCGCGTGAAACTTCGACGGAGTAATGACCGTAACTGTCCTCGTGTCCGATCTCTTGGAGCAGATGACCATACAAGCGCTCACAGAAGTCATAGACTCTCTCCCACCGGAGTCCTTCCAAGGCTTCTGTCGCATCGGCTTGAGCTTGCTCCAGGCTCGACACGTTCGACGCGAAATACACCACGGGCGGCAGGCGACCGATGCGATTAAGTTCAAAACCAGATGCAGCAACCCCCGGCGAGCGGAAGGCGGGAAGTCACCATCGATCTGCCTATGCTGACCTCTGGTTCGTGCAGAAAAGGGAGGCTGTATAGAGGATGTCATGTTATTCGAGCATTAAGCCGCCACGTGAGCCGTGATGGTCTCAACCAAAGCCAAGCGGCGGGTCGGCTTCGGCAGTTCTGTGGGTATTTCGGATAGGCCGCAGTTGTCTTCGATCTGCGTAGTAGCGGTGGAGGGGGGGCGAAGAGAATCTTCGCCCCCGCAACACGCAGCGCGCCATCCCGCACCGCTACAGCCGTGTGCGGCACCGTGCCAGAGAACGCACGCGAAAACGAACTTACTCAGATTCAGATGCAATGCTCTCGAATTCGGACAACTGCTTGAGCTGCAGTTCAACTTGCGCCAGAACGTTCTGCTGTTCAGCCGGCGAATGTGATCGCAGATAAGCAAGCGCCACCAAAGTCACCGGATGTACGCCGAGCGCCTTGGCGATGGAATCTATCTTGTCGAGCGTCGGACTCTTCAAACCGCGTTCAAGACTGCTCACATACGTTCGGCTCGAAACCAACTCCAGCGCCTCCTGCGGAACTCGACGGAATCGTCGCACAGTGCGCAACGCACCTCCAAAATTCTCTCTTAGTGTCATGGGAAGAGCAGCGCAAATCCCATAATCTCGTCTTTGTGAACACTATAGAGCTACAATCTATAGTGTTCATTCTGTGATGGTCACGGAGTGATGGCTACTCGGGTCACGGTTCTCACAATCCATCTCAGTGAAAATGTGATCCATTCGCTTTAAGGCATATGTTTCTGATTCAGAATGAAAATAGGTTGCCGCTTCCATCCGCGTTGGCCGGCGACGGTGCAGGTGTATGGGCAGTAATGGAGCAATGGACCCCTGGCGACTTACTGGTTCTCCGAGTGTCGGAGAAACGAGCTCGGGGCGTACCACGAATCGTTTGGATGGATCTCAACCGCGGCGCCGCCTCTCTACAACAGTTCCTCAACGGCACAGATGTGCTGCGCGGCGCCGCAGTGGTAAGCACCAGTGGGGCCCGCCAGAGTGGGAGCTGGTACTTGGATCCTTTGCGTGAGATACGAGTCGGTGTGAGTGAATACAGCGAAACACATGAAGCATTCTTAACCGCCACCTATTTCACAACAACGGCGGGCCGGGAATTTTCGGTGCCGCACGGCTTTGCAACACGCTATGCGCGGGGGCGGCGCATCTGGCAGGCCCCCAACTTAGTGCGCGAATGTGATGACTGATACGCGATTTCACGACGCCATGAACTGGTCAATGGCGTCCGAGAGCCACTGTGGGTGGGGTAATCGCTACTTCATTGACACGGAATTCAGCGACTTTCAGACCCCGGAATTGCTCAGTATCGCTATCGTTGGGGAGACCGGAAGTGAGTTCTACGGTGAACGCACGGATTTCAATCCGGAGCGCTGTAGCGACTTCGTAAGAGCGGTTGTGCTCCCGCAATTCGGTCAAATCGACAGCAGGGCGATGGTTCTGGTAAGCCTAAGACAGGAACTGCGTAATTGGGTCGCAGAAATCCCTTCCACATCCAAGCCGATGATCTGCTACGACCATGCCGTGGACCTCGCCATGCTGCAATTTCTGCTTGACGGTCAGTTGCCTGACTACTGGGCGTTCGAGAATGTCAGCGGGTGGCTTAACGCAACACGCCGGGCGGCATACTATCGAAAGAACGGCGGCGAACATCACGCGCTACATGACGCGCGGGCAAACGCCTACGCTTGCGACTTTTAGTATCTCTGACGACAACCAGAATATGCTGTCCGAGCTTCCGCGATCCGAAGCGAAAAGTGATGCGTGTGATGACAATAAAGTCTGAGAGTCAAGCTAGACAAAGCAATCCGAGCTTTCGACACTAATAGTTCTCAGACTTTATTGTCGCAATTTCTCGGACTTTATTGTTTGGTCACCCCCCTCGGACGGCACCGCCGCAGCCGTCTTTTTGTATGTCGAAAGGCTGACGTTGCTGCCACCTACAGCGCCGTAGCGCTGAAGCAAGGTTGCAGCGGTTCCCGAAAGGATCGTCTAGTCAGAGCGCGGACAGAATCCGTCCACTACTTAGGAATGCCGACATGAGCAGACAGCGTCGGGCCGATAGAAGTCACCAGAGTGGCTCGAACTCGATTGCGCCGTAGTCGGTGTGTCCTTGGCAAAAATATGCGTTCGCAGATCCGCCGGGATGCTGTTAGCATCAAGCCCATGACCTTTGCCTGAGGTGGGCGAGATGACTCGGGAAGTGCTAACTCGTGCGCAGTACCTCGAAGTCTTGAACGAAAGCTTGCGACATCATCCCGAATGGCGGCCGGGCATGGCATTTGTTTTTCTGCCCCTCGGAAGCAGTGCGAAGCGGGCGAAGGAGATCGGCTTCATCGGGCCTCCGGAGGCTAGGCGAATTTTCGATCAGATTCAGTCAGTGGCGATCGAACTGTGTGAAGTGAGGAAGAGCGCGAATTGGTAACGCTGCTGCAGTCAGCCCCCAAGCGACAAAATTCGATGCTCGCCGTCCGCTGACTAGAGCAACGACTTCGAACGGCCTTGACCGGTGAATAATTAGCAGCAAATCCTTACGCAGCCGGGGTTCCCGGATGGCAGTATCGCAAGTTTGCGTAGGTTTAGCGCTCTGTTTTGCGGCGTTTTATTAATCAATGGCAACGTACGCACCCGTTCGATACCGGGACGAAGACGTGCTGTTCTGCGCCATCCAGGACGTCACGGCGCAGCACCAGCTGGAGCACCAGCTGCGCGCGGCACGCGAGGCAGCCGAATCCATGATGCGCGCGCGCTCCAACTTCTTCGCGTCGATGAGCCACGAGATCCGCACGCCGCTGAACGCGCTGCTCGGCAATCTCGAACTGCTGGCCCGATCCGACGGCATGGCGTCGCAAGCGCCGCGACTGCGCGCGCTCCAGGTAGCCTCGGACGGTCTGCGGCGGATCGTCAACGACATCCTCGACTTCTCGAAGATCGACGCCGGCGAGATGAAGCTCGTCAACGAGCCGTTCCGGCCCATCGACGACCTGGAAAACCTGGCGATGTCCTATGCACCGATGATCGCCAACCGCCCGACGCTTTTCTATGTGCATCTGTCGCCCACGCTCGACACGGCGTTGATTGGTGACCGCACACGCATTGCGCAGATCGTCAGCAACCTGCTCAGCAACGCGTTCAAGTTCACGGCCTGCGGCAAGATCATGCTCAGCGCCGAAGTCGTGACCGATACCGAGGGCCGCAACGTGCTGGTCTGCCGGGTACGGGACTCGGGCATCGGCATGCCACCAGCGCTCGTGGCGCGGGTCTTCCAGCCCTTTGTGCAGGGCGAGGCCAGTACGTCGGCGCGCTATGGCGGCACGGGGCTGGGCCTGTCGATCTGCGCCCGACTGACCGAGATGATGGGCGGACATATCACGGTCGAAAGCGTCGAAGGCGTGGGCACGGCATTCACCTTCGCGATTCCACTGCCAGCGGCTCCGAACCAGGTGCCCCGGCACGAGTACGAGGTGCATGGCAGCCGTGCCATGATCCTCTGCCAGGAAGTCGAATCGGGCACCATGCTCGGGGCCTGGCTCGAACAGGCCGGATGGCGCGTGCAGACCTTTCACCAACCGGCTGCGGCCCAGGCGTGGCTGCGGAACAATCGCCCTCATATCTTGATGGTGACCGGCGAATACGGTCTGAAGACAGTGGCGGAACTGCGGCAGATCCATCCGGCCCGCGCGGTCTGGATCACGCTCAATGGGCCGGAGCGCGCGGTGAAACGCCAGGATGGCGTCTTTGAGGTCACGACGTTTTCCCACACGGCCCTGCTCGCCGCGGCAGTCACCGCGCTCGATGACGAGGGCGATGGCGGAGATGAAGACGGCCAGGGCGCCGACGACGACGGCGATATCGCGGAGCGCCCGTTGACCCCGGCGCTTCCCGCCACCGATCTTCATGCCACGCGCCGCACGATACTGGTCGCCGAGGACAACGCGCTGAACCAGACCTTGATCGCGGAACAACTCGAATCGCTGGGCTGGCAACCCACCGTCGTGGGCGACGGCCGGCAGGCGCTTGACGCGCTGGCGCAGCACGCCTCGGACATCGACGTCGTACTGACCGACATCCACATGCCCGTGATGGACGGCTATGCGCTGCTCGCGGCCATCCGGGCGAGCTGGCCCGACATGCCGGTACTGGCATTCAGCGCCGTCACGCATAGCGAACAGGCCGGCGAATGGCAGGCGCGCGGATTCACCGGGTATGTGGCAAAGCCGGCCTCGCTCGCCACGCTCGGCGCGGCACTTGGCGCGGTGCGCCCGAAGCAGGCCGCCGTCACCAGCCGGCACGCCGAAGCCGACCCGGACGTTTCCCACGAATCCGCATTGCCGGCCAAGGAGCTGGCCCGATACTGCGGACTCCTGCGTGATCATTTGCAGCAGGACGCGCCTGAACTCGCCAGCATCCTGGTCCGGCGCGACGTGACGGCGCTGCAACACTGGGCCCACCGGTCGGCCGGCGCGTTTCTCGTGGTAGCCGCACATAGTACGGTGCGCGCGTGCCGCACCGTGGAACGCATTGCCGAAGCGGCAGGCGGAGCCTGGACGCCGGAGCTTGCGGCGGCGGCCGAAACGATGCAGGTGGCCGTCAATCAGTTCCGCGAGGCAGGACACGAGGCGGCACACGACACCTCCGGTGCCACGACGGCCACATAGGGGGGGCGGCGAGTCGGGCGCAGAATCGGCGCCCTCAGGATTTGCGCGCTCAGGCGGGACAGGACGATAATGCGACGCTCAAGCTCCCGCCCCTCCCCCGCTTCATGTTGCCTCACCAAGGTCTTCCGCAGCCACAGCGTACCTGGGCCATCCTGACGGTGTTCTGCGGCCTGGTCATGGCCGTACTCGATGGGTCGATTGCCAATATCGCGCTGCCGTCGATCTCCCGCGAACTCCAGTCCGATCCCTCACGAACCATCTGGGTCGTCAACGCCTACCAGTTGACGGTCACCGTATTCCTGCTTCCGCTCTCCTCGCTGGGAGACATTCTCGGCTACAAGCGCGTCTATCGCGTCGGGCTCGCCACGTTCCTGGTGGGGTCGCTTCTGTGCGCGCTGTCCGTCAACCTGCCGATGCTGGTGGCGGCGCGCGTGATCCAGGGGATTGGCGGCGCGGGCATCATGAGCGTCAACACCGCACTGGTGCGCTATATCTACCCGCCGACGAAACTGGGCCGGGGGATCGGCCTCAATGCGCTCATCGTCGGGGTCACCATTGCCATCGGACCGTCGCTCGGCGCCCTGATCCTCGGGTTCGGCAGTTGGCAGTGGCTGTTCGCCGTCAATGTGCCGGTTGCCATCTTCGCGCTGGCCATCTCGAAGCGCGCCCTACCGGAAACACCGGCGGAACCGCACCCGTTCGATTATTCCAGCGCGGTTCTCTCCGCAGTGGTGATCGGCCTGTTCATCCTGGGTCTCGATGGTCTTGGGCACGGCGCGTGGCGGCTGATCGCGGCCGCGAGCCTAGTGTCGTCATTGCTGCTGGGATGGTGGCTGATCCGCCGGCAACGAGGACGTCCTGCGCCGCTGGTACCGGTTGACCTGTTCAGGAGCCGGGCCTTCGTGCTGGCCGTGGGGACCTCGTTCTGTTCGTTCATGACGCAGATGCTGGCCTTCGTCTCTCTGCCCTTCTACCTCGAATACCAGCTGGGGCGCAGCCTGCAGGAAACCGGGCTGCTGATCACGCCATGGCCGCTGATGGTGGCCCTGATGGCGGCGGTGGCGGGCCGGCTGTCCGATCGGTATCCGGCCAGCATCCTTGCCGGGATGGGACTGGCCATGCTGGCCACGGGTCTAGTTGCGCTATCGCTGCTCGGGCCGGACGCATCGAGCCTCGATATCGCCTGGCGTACCGCACTGTGCGGCATCGGCTTCGGCTTCTTCCAGTCGCCCAACAACCGCGCGATGATCTCGGCCACGCCGCCTGCGCGCAGTGGCGGTGCAAGCGGTGCGCAGGCCACCACTCGCCTGTTGGGACAAACCACGGGCACGGCCGTAGTGGCGCTGCTGTTCAGCCTCGATGCCACGGGCGCGGCGCGCATCGCGCTGTACGTGGCCGCCGCGGTGGCCACCATCGGCGCCGTTGTCAGCCTGAGCCGGCTGCGCATGGCGTCCGCCGGTCAATCCTGACGTCCGCGTTCATCGCCGCGCAGGCGGATTGCCAAGACGCCGCTCACGATGTTCGAGTCTTTCCAACCGCTCCAGGCGCTGCAGCCAGTCCGCACCATCGCCTCCGCCATCGGCCCCCTCCGGAAAGGTCAGGCCGCCGTGGCCGCCCGCATCGCTGATGCGGTTATGGTCACCCTCCACGGAAATCACCGTGCACCCCGCCAGCAGGATGGCGGCTGCCGCCATCGTTTGCGCCCATCTCATGGAATACCTCCACGCCCGGGGGCAGGGAAACAAAAAACCGGGGAAGGCGCCGCCCTGCCTGGCCGCGTCGTCCCCGGAACCGCTACCGGCTCATCGCCGGTTACTCAGGGTCCCCGTGCCGCTCAGGCCGGACCTTCGTCCAGCCACGGACGGGAGTCGCCGTCATCCACCGTCGAGGTGTACGCGGGATCGCCCGGCTCCTGATCGGCGCCCACCCACCACTTGGCGCGGTACTTGTGCAGTCCCTTGCCCTGGTAGTTGTTGGTCACCTCGGAACCCGCGTCGTAGGCCTGCGGACGCCACGTGCCCTCGCCACCGGAACTACCGCCCGCCAGAATCTGGAGAGTGACGGTATCGGTGTCGTCGTCGCCCGTACCGGCGTCGCCCGTTACCTTCAGCGTGATCTGGATGGTGGTGTCGCGGTCGACGATCGGCGCGTTGGCTGTGACCGAAATCTCGTCGGCGCCGTCGAACGACAGGCCCGGTGCCGTCCACGCATACAGCAGCGGGGCAGGACCGGTGGATTCCACACCAGACAGCTGGATCGGCGCGCCGCTTTCGTACTGCGTGCGGCCCGTGATCTTGGCCACCACGTCGCCCGGTTCGTCCTCGCCCGGCACCACGGTCAGGAAGATGGCGCTCTGGTTGGTCTCGGCGCCATCGTTCACCGTCAGCTTGACCCAGTAGTCGGTCACGGCACTGACGGTCGGCGCGGTGCCTTCCACCAGTTGGGCGGTGCTGTTATGGAACGGCAGGTCCGGCGCGTCCCACAGGTAGGTCAGCGCATGGCCGTCCGGATCGAACGATGCCTCGGCAGACAGCCCGTACGGCGTGCCGGACTCCAGCAGCACCGTGATACGCGAAGTAGGCGGCTGGTTGGTCTTGGTCTTGACCTTGAACGTCTGGCTGGCCGTGGCCGTACGACCCGCTTCGTCCGTGACGGTCAGCGTTACCGCGTAGGTGTGCTCGGGCGGGCCAACGATGCCCTCGGCCACCGGGCCCGTCCAGCCATCGAGGAACTGCAGGCCCGTGGCGCCCCACTTGTACGTCAGGCCGTTGCCGATCGAACGCAGCGCGGAGAACTTGACCGAATCGCCGACAAAGGCTTCCGTGGGACCTTCGATCACGGCCACGGGCGGCTTGTCCTGGTCTTCCACGTTGATGCCGTTGAAGTAGAACGGCTCCATGTCCACCACCTCTTGCGTCGGCGTGGCGCCCAGCCCTTCCCGCGCGGCGTTCAGCAGCACGCCGCTGTCCATGTCGATGGTCCACGTGAACAGTCCGCCCAGGTTGTTCTCCAGTACGTAGCGGCCCTTCTCGCGCACCGAGCGCGGTGTGTCGATCGACAGGAACAACTCGCTCTCGGCGTTGTAGAGGTAGTCGGCGTCGGCCACCGTGTCCGTGTACACGTTGAAGCCGTTGATGCCTGACTTGGCCTCGAGGTCGAGGTAGTTGTACAGGATGTCGTAGAACTCGGTGGCGCCCGATTCGTACGTACCCGTGGTCGTGCCTGCGCCTCGGTCGTAGGTACCCGCCAATGGCGACCATGACGACACCACGGCACCGCGTCCGCTGCGGCTGTAGGCGGCATAGCCCACGAAGATGTTCCGCGACGGCACGCCCTCGCCCAGCAGGTATTGCACCGCGCGGTCGATACTGAAACCTTCCGGATCGTCGAGGTCGAGATCGTACAGGTTGGTGTGGTGGGCCAGCTTCGGCGCCCAGGGGGTGCCGAAGAAATCGTAGGTCATCAGGTTGATGCCCTCGACCCCCGCAGCCAGCATGCCCGGGATGTCGGCCGCGATCAGCGTGGCGTGGGCCGCGCCGGTGGCAATGCTCACGCGCACGTGGGGCAGGCGCTGCTTGATGCCGCGCACCAGATGCTGGAAGTTCGTCGCATCGGCCGGGCCATGCGGATTGCCCGCACCGGGCATGCCGGGGTATTCCCAGTCAAGGTCCACCTCGGTGAACATCGGGAAGCGGTCAAAGATGTACGCCAGGCTCTCGATCAGCGTCTGGCGCCTGGTGGCGTCGGCCGCCACCTCGTGGAACGCGCCGCTCATGGTCCAGCCGCCCAGGCTGAACGACAACTTCAGCTTGGGATTCTGCTTCTTGAGCTTGGCCAGCCCGCCCAGCACGCCCTGCGCCTTGGCCTCGTTGAACAGGTCCTTGTAGTCATTGCTGACCCAGCCCGTAAAACCGACGTTGCGGAACGACGCCACATCGCCCCACGCATCGGTGAAGGTGGCCTCATTGAGTTTCTTGCCGAAGTCCACGGCTGCCTGGTCGATCGTGAAACGCTTCTCGCCCTGGTCGCCCACGATGCCCGCAAAGCCAATGATCAGGCGGTCGTAGGCCGAAGCGTCCAGCAGCATCAGGTCCGTGCCACGGCCGGCTGCCGAGTTGGCGAAATTGCCATCGAGACGGCCGTCGTATTGCGACCAGTCGGTGTAGTAGCCGAACACTTCGGTGCTGTTCTGCGTCGTGCCGTACTTGTTGTACACGCGCTTGGCCACGCGCGTGGACGTGTACGAGAAGTCGTTGACTTCCGTGGCCGGATCGAAGCTGTTCTGCTGGTAGGTCTTGTCCGACGCGCCTTTCGAAGCCGGAATCGAAGGATCGCCGGGATCGCCGTCGTAGACCAGCTTGCTGTTCGTGCGTCCGCTCTGCAACGCATTGCGGCGGCCCGCGAAACGGCTGCGCACCGGGCGCGCCGGCGCGGGATCGCTGGGATCTCCGCTCCGGAACACGCGCGATGCCAGGCCGACCCGAGGCTGGGTGGCCTGACCTGCCGGCTGCTTGCTGCTGTTACCAGATTTCTTTGTCATGACGTCTGTCCTTGCAGATTGATTTGGCGCCGCCGGTGCGCCACGGCATTTGCTCGAAAGATCGCAGCCGGCGACGGAATGCATCTTTCCGATTTCGCCGCTGCATTGACATGGATACGGCATGGAATATCGACGGTGACAAGTTATCCATCGATCCGCAGGCGGCAATCGACAGCCACGCGTCGGTTATCTCGATTTTCGGCACGCGCCATTTCACGGAATATGGGACACCCCGGATCCATGCGGAAAATGGAAAACGTGGATAGCGGAAAATCCATCGCTACTGCAATGACAGAAACGTCGACATACCCGATTGGGTTATGATGAAGCGCCTTCCGCGCTGACAGTATTCAATTCCGTCAAATCATCATGTTGTGACATTCGGCCAATGCGCGAGGCATTTCTGTTTGCACCAGAGATGACAAGCACCCCGGGCGGTAGATTGTTTCGCGAATGCGGAATATTCCAGGAGAGCCGAGCATTAAGCTGTCACCCGAGCGGGTCAGATACGGACGGAAATATCTTCCATGGGAGCTATTTCTGCGTATCGATACGCTTGTCGTCCATCGATGACGACATGGGGTGAGACGAAATGATCCGGAATGGCGACTCGGTTTTTTTTGATTGGGAAACGGACCGCGTATTACGTGGAGGTGTGGAAGCCAAGATAACGGGACAGCAGAAAAAACTGCTACGGCTGCTGGTGGAAGGAAAAGCACCCGTTAAATCGCGGGATTATCTCTTGAAAGGAGTATGGGGGAAACGCGCAGCACTGGTTGACGAACTTTATCTCGTGCAACTGGTGTACCGCTTGCGCAAGGCGCTGAGTCCCGTCAGCCTGGATGCCCACATCGTGACCGTGCCGCGTCAGGGCTACCGGTTTCTTCCGGTGGCGTACACCACCACGGTGTCGCCGCCGCCTCCCGATCTGATTGCCGAGCCGGAATCGGGTCTGGAACAGGCGCGCGGCCTGGCGCACGTGCTGGCGCGGCTTGGCATGCCGATTTCCTCATCGCCATCTCTTGCTGCGTTCGCAGATAACGACGACACCATGCATATCGACGAGATGCAGGGCATCGTGTCGTTCAACGGCATTGTCGCCAAGTTGACGCGCTTCGAGTTGCGGCTGCTGATCGTGCTCAAGGATCATGGCGAGGCGGTCATGTCCAGGACGCAGATTATTGCCTCGGTCTGGGGCCCCGAGGCGATGGTCGACGAGAACTGCCTGACGCAACTCGTCTCCAGGCTCCGACGGGCGCTCCATCCATTGGGGCTGGATACCTGTGTGTCCGCAGTACCCAAGATCGGCTACCGCTTTCGTTCCCAGACTGGCTCGGCGGCGCGTACGTTCTGAGCGGTAGCGCGACTGCCTTCGCGCTATTCCGTCCGCATTCCAGCAGATTTCCGCCATGCCGCTCAGCGGTCCGGCGAAAATCCGCTTCATCGTGACGCCACTACTCAGCCTTGGCGCCCGAGTCCTTCACCACCTTGGCCCATTTGGCGATCTCGCTGCGTTGATACTCAGCCAGTTTCTCGGGCGTACCCAGCACGGGGTCAAGCCCGATGGTCTTGAGCTTGGCCTGGACATCGGGCAGCGTGAAAATGCGGTTGAGTTCCGTATTGAGCTTTGCCACGACATCCTTGGGCGTATTGGCTGGCGCAAATACCGCGAACCACGACGTGGCGTCATAGCCAGGCAAGCCCTGCTCGGCAATCGTCGGAATATCCGGCGCCGATGCCGAGCGCTGCGCGCTTGTCACACCCAACGCGCGCAGCTTGCCCTCCTTCACCACCGGCAGTGCCGACGGCAGGTTGTCGAACATCATCGTGATGTGTCCGCCCAGCAGGTCCGGAATGGCCATCGCCCGGCCCTTGTATGGCACGTGCGTGATCTTGGTCCCGGCCATCGTATTGAACAGTTCGCCCGCCACATGCAGCGAGGTGCCGACGCCTGGCGTACCAAACGTCAGTTGACCCGGTTTCGACTTGGCCAGCGCAATCAGTTCCTGCACGTTTTTCGCCGGCACCGAAGGATGCACCACCAGCACGTTCGGGGTGGATGCCAGCAGGATGACCGGCACGAAGTCCTTCACCATGTCGTACGGCATCTTGCTGTAGAGCGCGCCGTTGATCGAGTGCGTGCCCACCGTGCCGAGCGCCAGCGTATAGCCATCGGGCGGGGCCTTGGCCACAGCCTCGGCGCCAATGTTGCCGCCAGCGCCGGGCTTGTTGTCCACCACGATGGGCTGGCCGAGGCCGGTCTTCTCGGAGACGATGCGCGCGAGGATGTCCGGCGCCCCGCCGCTCGGAAAGCCCACCACGATGCGCATGGGCTTGTTCGGATAGGCATCGCTGGCCAGCACGGCAGGGGCCCACGTCGATGCAGCCGTAGTGGCTGCCGCAGCGGCCAGCATCCCCAGCACCTGCCGGCGCCGGAACATTCGATCACGCATGGTCTGTCTCCTGAATCTTTCTTATGGATGGGTGAAACCGGTACTACGTGCTACACGACGGTATTGCCGAACTCCTTGGTGACCTGATCCTGCAGACGGCGCATGCCGCGCAGCCAGCGATCATAATCCTGACCCTTGCGGCGATAGTATTCGAGTACCTCGGGATGCGGCAGGATCAGGAAGCTCTCGCTGGCCACGCCTTCCAGCGTCTTCTCGGCAACGTGCTCGGCCGTCACCGATCCGGCCTGCAGGAACCCCTTGCGCTCGCCTTCTTCGCCGAACAGCATCTTGGTCTGCACCCCTTGCGGGCAGATGCAGCTCACCTTGATGCCCTGCTCGCCGTAGGTGATCGACAACCACTCGGCAAAGCCGATTGCCGCATGCTTGGTTACCGCGTACGGGGCCGAGCCGATCTGCGAAAGCAGCCCCGCCGCAGACACCGTGTTGATGAAGTAGCCGTCGCCGCGCTCCAGCATCTGCGGCAGCACCGCCTTGGCCGCATGGATATGCGCCATCACATTGATTTCCCAGATACGCTGCCAGTCGTCCGCCGTCGCCTCCAGCCCCTTGCGCAGGATGATGCCGGCATTCGAGCAGAAGATGTCCACCTGGCCGAAGCGCCGGGTCGCCACATCGACCAGCCCCTGCACGGCTTCCGCATCGGCCACATCCACCCGTTGCGCAAAGACCTGGCACTCGGGCGCGGCCTCGGCAGCTTCGGCGGCCACGCGGGCAGCGCCCGCTTCGTCCAGGTCGGCCACGGCCACGCCGCGTGCACCCGCGCGTGCAAACGCCAGCACCAGTGCGCGGCCAATGCCGGTACCGCCCCCGGTCACGATCACTGTCTTGTTGCGAACTTCCATCATCGTCTCCTGTTCATGTTCAAGTTGAGTGTTCGGCTACGCTGGCTGCCATAGCCGCGAGGCCAGCGTGGCCGCCAGCTCGCGGATACGCGGCCCGAGATTGCCTTCCAGAATTTCCGGCGACAGCCGCGTCGAGGCGCCGCCCACGTTGACGGCCAGCACTTCCGAGCCGTCGGGCAGGCACACTGGCGCTGCGGCGCCGCTGACCGAGCGATCCCATTCCGCATGCGCCACGCAGAAACCTCGGCGCGCATGCTCGCGCAGCGCACGCTCCACCTTGGTACGCACGCCGGGCCAACGCGAGCCATGCTGCCGCTCCAGTTCCGCGAGCACCGCCGCGCGCCGCACCGCAGGCAAGCCAGCGAGCCATGCGCGGCCCATTGCCGACGTGGCCATCGGCAGACGCGAACCGGGCGTCAACCGCATCACCAGCGCGCCGCGCGGCTGGCACACCTCCAGGTAGAGCATGTCGTGCCGGTCCGGTACGGCCAACGCCACCGTGCATCCGGTGGCAAACGCCAGCGACTGCATCAACGGCTGCGCCACCTGCCGAATGCCGGCGCCGGACAAGTATCGCTGGCCGGGCACCATGGCACCTTGACCTATCCGGTACTTCTCCTGGCTCTCCACGTAAACCAGATAACCGAGCGTGGCCAGCGTGTAGGTGAGCCGCGACACCGTGGGACGGGGAATACCCGTACGCCGCGACAACTCGGCATTCCCAAGATAGTCATCATCGGGGCCGAAGGCGCGCAGAAGATCGAGTCCACGCGCCAGCGCGGTGACGAAATTACGGTCCTCGCCATCCACGGGCACGGCATTGCCCCACGGCAATGCGGCGTTGGCGGGTTGTGGAATCGAGGTCGTCCGTTTCATGAGCGATTGATATCAGTTTCCATGCCCGCCCACGTCCGCTATTCAAGGAAAACATAGGGGTCATAGGCGCTGTAAATATGCGCGCGGACGCGCACCTCCAGACGCGCGATCAGGCCACTTGCACGCTGAAATCAGGGAATACACCGACGATGTACGGTACTTCGCGGTCGCCCTATTTCGCGTATCGGAATAGTACGTCCGATTGCTTGACGCTTGCCAAAACGCTATGCAAAGTCGCCTCAAACGAAAACGAACGACCGTGCGAGAACGACACGGCGACAGAGACCGCAGCGGGTGCCGTCACGGCAACCCCACGCAAGGAGACAGCGCATGGCATTGTTTTTCCAGCAGTTCCTCAATGGCCTCACGCTCGGCGGCGTCTATAGCCTGGTGGCATTGGGGTTGACCCTCGTCTACGGCATCCTGCACGTACCCAACTTCGCGCACGGTGCGTTCTACATGGCGGGCGCCTATGTGTCGTACTACGCAATGACCACGCTCGGCCTCAACTACTGGCTGGCCATGCTGGCCGCCGCAGTGGTGGTGGCCGTGCTGTCGATGCTGGCCGACCGGCTGGTCTTTCATCCGCTGCGCAATGCGCCCGAGGTGCACGACATGATTGCCGCCATCGGCATCCTGCTGTTCCTCGAAGCGGGTGCGCAGGCGCTGTGGGGCGCGGACTTCCACCGCATGCCCACGCCGTACGGCCAGATGGTGGAACTGTTCGGCCTGACCGCGCCGTTGCAGCGTCTGCTGATCATCGTGGCCGCGTTCGGGCTGATGGTGCTGCTGCATCTCTTCCTCACACGCACGGTCACCGGCTCGACGATCGTTGCCATGGCACAGAACCGTGAAGGTGCCGCGCTCGTCGGCATCGACGCCACGCGCGTCACGCTGCTTGTCTTCGCCATCTCGGGCGCACTGGCCGCGATCGCCGCCACGCTCTACGCACCGATCAACCTGGTCTACCCGAGCATGGGCAACCTGGTCATTACCAAGGCGTTCGTGATCATCATCCTCGGCGGCATGGGCAGCATTCCCGGCGCCATCGTGGGCGGACTGATCATCGGCATGGCCGAGAGTTTTGGCGGGTTCTATATCTCGACCGACTACAAGGACATCATCGCCTTCCTGCTGCTTGTGATCATCCTGTCGGTGCGTCCGCAGGGCCTGTTCGCCAGCAAGGCCGCCTGAGGAGAACACACATGAAAGCCATTCAGGGAAAGGCTGGCTGGATCCTGCTGCTGGCCGCTGCCATCGCGTTTCCGCTACTCGTGCCGAACAGTTACTTCCTGTCGGTGATGACGCTGGCGTTCATCACTGCCATCGCTACGCTCGGACTCAATCTTCTGACCGGCTATACCGGCCAGCTCAACCTCGCGCACGGCGGCTTCATGGCCATTGGCGCCTATACGCTTGGCATCCTGACGGTCGATCACCAGATGCCCTTCTGGCTGGCCTTCGTGCTCGCGCCCATGATCTGCATGGTGCTGGGCTACGTGGTGGGCGTGGTCTCGTTGCGGCTCAAGGGACACTACTTCTCGATCTTCACGCTCTGCGTGGGCTACATCATCTATCTCCTCATCGAGAAATGGGAAAGCCTGACGCACGGCGCCGTGGGCCTGATCGGCATTCCGGTGCCGGCCGCAGTGGGTCCGCTCGTATTCGATAACGTGCAGAGCCAGTACTACCTCGTGCTGTTCTTCCTGGCCGTCGGCACGTTCGTCATGCATCGCATCGTCAGTTCCCTGCTGGGCCGCAGCTTCCTGGCCGTGCGCAACAGCGATGCGCTGGCCGAAGCGCTCGGCATCAACCTGATGCGCACCAAGGTACTGTCGTTCGTGCTGTCGGTGGGCTATGCCGGCCTGGCCGGTGCGCTCTACGCAGGGCAAGTGCGATTTCTCGGGCCCGATATCGCGCGTACCGACTACACGTTCGACATGGTGATGTCGATGCTGGTGGGCGGCACCGGCACGCTGCTCGGCCCCCTGCTTGGCGCGGTGCTCGTACCGTGGGTCACGCAGACGCTGCAGTTCCTGCAGGACTACCGCATGCTGGTGTTCGGCCCGGTGCTGATCCTGCTGATCATCTTCGTGCCCGACGGTATCGTGGGCACCTTCCTCAAACGCCAGGCGCGCCGCGCCGCCGCGCAACGCCGTGGCCAGATGGCGGCTTCGCGACCCGCGCAGCCCGCGCCCGTCGCCACCACCCGTCCGGGAGCCGAGAATGCTTGAAGTCCGCAACCTGACCCGGAAGTTCGGCGGCCTCACTGCCGTCAACGATGTCTCCATCACGTTCGAGGCTGGCCATATCAACGCGATCATCGGCCCCAACGGTGCCGGCAAGACCACGTTCTTCAACCTGATTGCGGGCACGCATGCGCCGACATCGGGCCAGATCCTGTTCAAGGGCCAGGACGTGGCCGGCCTGCGCGCCGACCAGATCGCCCGGCTCGGCGTGGCACGTACGTTCCAGGCCACGGCGCTGTTCGATCGCGCCACGGTGCTCGACAACCTGATCGTCGGTCACCGCCTGCGCACCACGTCGAACCTGGCCGATGTGCTGTTCAACACGCGACGTCTGCGCGAGGAAGAAAAGCTGTGCCGCGAAAAGGCCGAGGAAGCGCTCGACTTCGTGGGGCTGTCGCATCTCGCCCATGAGGTAGCCGCCGATATCACGCAGGAGGCGCGCAAGCGCGTGGCCTTTGCGCTGGCGCTGGCCACCGATCCCGAACTGCTGTTGCTCGACGAACCCGCTGGCGGCGTGAACCCCGAGGAAACCGTGGGCCTGGCCGAACTGATTCGCAAGATGGTCCGCCATGGCAAGACCGTCTGCCTGATCGAACACAAGATGGACATGATCATGCGGCTGGCCGACAAGATCATGGTGCTCAACTACGGCGAGAAGATTGCCGAAGGCACGCCCGCGCAAGTGCAGCAGGACCCGCGCGTCATCGAAGCCTATCTGGGAGCCGACCATGTTGCAGCTTGAACGCGTCTCGCTGTCGTATGGCAGCTTCCGCGCCCTCGACAATATTTCGCTGCATGCCAAGGCCGGCGAACTGGTGGTGCTGCTCGGCGCCAACGGTGCGGGCAAGAGTTCGATCTTCCTCGCGATGAGCGGCATCCATCGCACCAGTGGCGGCAGCATGCGCTTTGACGGACGCGAACTGAGCGGCATGAAACCGTCCCAGATCGTGCAGGCGGGACTCGTGCACTGCCCCGAAGGCCGCAAGCTGTTTCCGGCCATGACCGTGGAGAAGAACCTGACGCTGGGCGCCTACGTGCACCGCCGCGACAAGGCTGCCATCCGGAGCACGCTCGAAGAGGTCTACGAGATGTTCCCGATCCTGCAGCAGAAGAAGGACGACCCGGCCGGCTCGCTCTCCGGTGGGCAGCAGCAGATGGTGGCACTGGGCCGCGCGCTGATGGGCCGCCCGCGCGCACTGCTGCTCGACGAACCGTCGCTGGGTCTGGCACCGCTGGTGGTCAAGCAGATGTTCGAGGTGATCCAGCGCATCAACCGCGCGGGCACCACGGTACTGCTGGCCGAACAGAACGCCTACGCTGCACTCGGCATCGCGCACCGCGCATACGTGATCGAAAACGGCCGCATCGTGATGGAAGGTGATCGCGATGCACTGTTGAAGGATGAGGGCGTGAGGAAGGCGTATATCGGGGGGTAGTTGTTTTCCCTCCGCTTGTGTGACTCCCCTCTCCCGCGTGCGGGAGAGGGGAGAAAGCCATCAGCAAAATACAAAACATCGACAGGAGACAGCACATGCAAACCAAACCACTGGGTCGTTTCTTCGCATTGGCCGCGTGCGCCGCGGCAGCATTCATCGCATCCTCGCCCGCGCTGGCGCAGGAAGTGGTCAAGATCGGCTACACCGGCCCGCTGTCGGGCGGCGCCGCGTTGTATGGCAAGAATGTGCTGTCGGGTATTCAGATGGCCGTTGACGAGATCAACGCTGGTGGGCTGCAGGTGAACGGCAAGAAGGTGAAGCTCGAAGTCGTGGCGCTCGATGACAAGTACGCGCCGGCGGAGGCCGCCATCAATGCGCGCCGTCTGGTGCAGCAGCACAAGACGCCAGCGGTGTTCGTGCCGCACTCGGGCGGCATCTTCGCGCTGCAGGCGTTCAACGAGCAGGAGAAATTCCTGGTCATGGCCTATTCGAGCGTGCCGCGCATCACCGACGCCGGCAACAAGCTCACGATCCGTATCCCGCCGGCCTACACGGGCTACATCGAGCCGTTCGTCAAGGCGCAGATGAAGCGCTATGGCAAGAACGTGGCGCTGGTGCCGGCCGACCACGACTACGCCAAGGCCTGGGTCCAGGCATTCGTGCCGGCGTGGGAAGGTGCGGGCGGCAAGGTGGTGGGCAACAATCCGATGTCGTACACCAAGGCTACCGACTTCTATACCGGCGTGTCGCGCGCCATCGCCGACAAACCCGATGTGATGTTCGTGGGCGGCCCGTCGGAGCCGACCGCACTGGTGGTCAAGCAGGCACGTGAACTCGGCTTCAAGGGCGGCTTCATCATCATGGACCAGGCCAAGATGGACGAGATGTCGCGCGTGACCAATGGCCTGGCGTTGCTCGAAGGCTCGATCGGCGTGATGCCGCTGGTCAACGACGCCCGTCCGATGGCACAGGCCTACAACGCGCGCTACAAGAAGCTGCACGATGGCCGCGATGCCACCACGGAGATGTCGCTGAACTACACGATGACATGGGCGCTGGCCAATGCAATGAAGCTCGCTGGCACCACGACCGATTCGGCTGCCATCCGCGCCAAGATGCCCGACGCGATGAAGGCGCTGCCGAAGGAAGTGAATCCGAACGAAGTGGAGGGTATCGACGCCAAGGGCGGTTCGGTGGCCGACACCGTGGTGGGCTGGGTGCAGAAGGGCAAGATCGAGCCGGTGCGCCTGTCTGAACTGGCGAAGTGATTTGCCAGTGATGCACGGCTGAAGAACAGAGAGGCGGAGGGGGAGATGTACCCTGCTGGCGGGTTAGCCAGTGCAGTAGCAATCGCAACATCAGCAGTGAAAAAATCGTAGTGGAGAGAAACGAAGGGCGTCCGGTACTGATACCGGACGCCCTTTGCCTTTTGTGCCTGCCGATCCGATGCCTGCGGATATCAGCGGCCGTCGTTGTTGCGAGCCTGCTGGTCTCGCCCGCGCTCATGCTGGGCGCGCTGCTGTTGTTGCTGTTGCTGCTGCTGGAACTGGCGTTGCCGGTCCTGCTGCTGGCGCTGCTGTTCCTGGAACTGCCGCTGTTGCTCCTGCGCCTGCCGCTGCTGCTGTTGTTGCTGGTGTTGTTGCTGTTGCTGCTGCTCCTGGAAGCGCCGCTGCTGCTCTTGCGCCTGGCGTTGCTGCTGTTCCATCTGCTGACGCTGAAGCGCATGCTGCCGCTGCTGCTCGAACTGCTGGCGCTGCTGCTCCTGGAACTGCCGCGCCTGCTCCAGTTGCTGGCGTTGCTGTTGCTGCTGCTGCCGCTGCATATCCTGCTGCTGGCGCTCCTGCTGCTGGCGCTGTTGATCGAACTGCTGCTGCCGCTGTTGCGCCTGCCGCTGCATGTCCTGCTGCTGGCGCTCCTGTTGCTGCCGCTGTTGATCGAACTGCTGCTGCGGCTGTTGCGCCTGCCGCTGCATGTCCTACTGCTGGCGCTCCTGTTGCTGCCGCTGTTGATCGAACTGCTGCTGCGGCTGTTGCGCCTGCCGCTGCATGTCCTGCTGCTGGCGCTCCTGTTGCTGCCGCTGTTGATCGAACTGCTGCTGCCGCTGCTGCGCCTGCCGCTGCATGTCCTGCTGCTGGCGCTCCTGTTGCTGCCGCTGTTGATCGAACTGCTGGCGGTTCATCGCATCCCGGCGCTGGTCGTCCAGTTGGCGGCGCTGCTCCTGCTCCATCCGCTGCTGATCGAACTGCATCCGGCGCTGCTGCTCGTAGCCCTGCCGCTGCTGGTTCTGCAACTCGCGTTGCTGGTCGTCGCGCTGACGCTGCATCGCCTGTTGCTGTTGCTGCCGGAAATCCGCCGCCTGGCGCTGTTGATCCTGCAACTGACGCTGCTGTTCGAACTGCTGCCGCTGCATGGCCTGCTGCTGGCGTTGGCCGTCGTCGGGCCGCTGGCCGGAGAAGCGTCGATCCGGCGCGGCCTGGCTCATCCTGACATCGGGCTGCCATCCCTGCACCGGCTGCGGGCCGCGCCGCTGCGACCCCGCATCCTGCCGCCTGCCATCGGGCACCGGCCCGCGCCACGCCGGACCCGCGCCCGCCGTGCCACCTTCCCGCGCAAAGCGGCGCGCCAGTTCGTCAGGGCCAATGCGGCCCGGTGGATGCGCGGCAATCGCCTGACGCTCGAAACCGTCACGCGCCATCGGCGGCAATCCGTGCGGCCGCGCGCCACCGATCAGGCTGGTCTTGACCGGCGCCATCGGCGGCGCGCCCCTTCCCTCGCCCGCCGGCAAGTGGCGCCACTCATCGCGATAGCTGCCGCGCGGCACCGGCCGCCCTTCCACGAAATTGCGCGACGGCATGCCGGAGATCGCCCCCGGCACCTCGCGATTGGCCCAGCGCCCGCGATCACGATCGCGATCACCGCCACGTATCCACCCGTTGTTCACCGCGTGATAGTTGATGCGGTTGACGTAGCCCGGACTCGCGCGATAGACCGGACGATAGGCATCGCGCGGCCCCAGCGGATACCACGCCACGCCCGGGCCGGTGCCGATACGGATCGTGGTGCCGGCGCCGCCGATAAACCCGACCACCGCCGGCGCGTAGCAAGGCTGTCCGCCGCGCGGCCCGGGCACCCAACCCCAGCGATTGCCGAAGTGCGCCCAACGGCCATAGTGCGCGGGCGCAAAGCCCCACGGCGCATCATCGATCCACGTCCAACCCCACGGCGCCACCCAGGCCCAGCGCCCGACGCTGTAGGGGGCCCACCCTGCCGGCATCGCGCGGGGGAACCACACCGCGCCGTAGCCCGCGTCCTGCTGCCAGTCGCCATAGTCATCGAGCGCCGTGTAGCCCGTCATGCCGGGCGGCACATAGCGCGCCGAGACCGATGCATCCTCGCGCGCATCGCGCATGGCCGTCCACTGGTCGAAACTGTCGGGCGCCGGATAGCTGCCCGCGCCCGCATCGGCCAGATCGGTGCCCGCAAAGCGCATGCGCTGGCCACGTTCCAGTTCGAGCGAGCGGGTATCGCCATACAGCACCGCGCTGCCATGGCGCATGGTCACGAGCGTGGTGGTGCCATCGGGCGAGACGTCGATGCGATAGTCGCCCGGCTCGCGCGGCACGAATGCCAGGTTGGGGGTGTCGATTTCCACCTGCTGGTCCTGCGGCAGCGCCCGCACGCGCAGTTGCAGCGTGCCTTGCGTCAGCTTGACCTGCGTGGTGCGGTCGTCCAGGTTGAGGATCGCCACTGCCGTGCCGCCACCCAGCCGTACCGCCGTGGTGCCGGCGTGCAGTTCGGCCCGGCCACCCGGGTCTACCCAGAGGCGGTCGCCGGTGGTGATCGGCCG
The DNA here is from genome assembly GCF_039710735.1 of Cupriavidus sp. DL-D2. Classification (NCBI taxonomy): domain Bacteria; kingdom Pseudomonadati; phylum Pseudomonadota; class Betaproteobacteria; order Burkholderiales; family Burkholderiaceae; genus Cupriavidus; species Cupriavidus sp. DL-D2. The sequence continues at coordinate 67,067 of NZ_JBDKXK010000034.1, forward strand.
GTTCGGCCCCAGCGCGGCCCACTCGTCGGCGCCCGCGGGCGCAAAGCTGAGTCCGCCAGCCATGTCGGTGACCGTGGCGATGCGCGAGGGTGGATCGGCTGCCATGGCCGAAGGGTCGCCCAGCACGTTGGCATCGGACGGGTCCTGCTGCATGTAGCCGGGCGGCACGCCCGGGTTGTAGTCCTGGGCGTGGGCCTGGCCCTGGGCGAGGATCGCAACCAGAGCGAACGGAGCAAGCGCGAAACGATGACGGGATGACATGGTGGTTACCTGGTACGGAACGGCATGGCGCCGCACTACATGGAGGCACCCTATATCGGATAACGTCACCCACACCCGATAGCTGTACCGCAACTTGTAAGCACATATTTCCCGCCCGCCTTGCCCGGGCTTGCGGGACAAAGGCGGATACAAGTCTTGCAGATCAGGGGGAAATTACGCGGGGCGAATGCCGAAACTGGCCGATGGGGCCGGAAGGCCCAGGCGGCGCATGCGGGACTTGCTGTCCCTCAGCGCACCACCTCATGACACCACCTCAGCGGGGCTGGTTGCGCAGGAAGTCCGTCAGGCGATCGGCCGGCATGGGCCGGCCATAGAGATAACCCTGAGCCTCGATGCAGCCGTTGGCCAGCAGGAAATCGCGCTGCTCGGGCGTCTCCACGCCCTCGGCCACCACACCGATCTTCAGGCTCTGGCCCACGTTGATCACAGACCGCGTGATGGCGGCATCGACATTGTCGTGGGTGACATTGCGGATGAAGGACTGGTCGATCTTGAGCCGGTCCACCGGGAACGTCTTCAGGAAACTCAGCGACGCGTAGCCGGTGCCGAAGTCGTCGCAGGTCAGCGTCACGCCATCGCGGCGCAGTGCCTGGAGCTGGTCCGATACCTCGTCGCCCTGCTGCAGCGCGATGGTCTCGGTAATCTCGATCTCCAGCCGGTCCGCCGGCAGTTCCAGTGCGCGGAGCACGTGCCGTACCTCGGTCAGCAACCGGCTTTCGGCCAGTTGCGCGGCAAACAGGTTGATGGCCACGCGCGGTGCATCGGGAAAGGTCAGCGACCAGGCCCGCGCCTGTGCGCAGGCCGTATGCAGCAACCACATGCCCACGTCGGCAGCCACGCTGCTGGCCGCCAGCGCGTCGATGAACGCCGCCGGCGTCAGCAGGCCCAGGGTGGGATGGCGCCAGCGCATCAGCGCCTCGGCGCCCACCACGCGGCCATCGCGCAGGTCCACTTGTGGCTGATACAGCAATTCAAACTGGCGTTGGGCATATGCCTCGCGCAGGGCCTGCACCAGCGAGAGCCGCGTGGTCACGTCCGTGCGCATCTGCGGCTTGAAGAAGCGGATGGTCCGGCCGCCGTCGTGCTTGGCACGTGCCAGGGCCAGGCTGGCCGCTGCCATGACATCCGATGTGGTTTCGCCGCCGGCCGGCATCACGCAGGCGCCCAGGCTGGCCAGGACATGGTGGCGGTTGCCGTCGCGCTCGAAGGGCGCTGACAGCATCGACAAGATGGCGGCGCTGACGTGGCGCACCAGCGTCGGATCGGAAATCGAGGTGAGCAGCACGCCGAATTCGTCGCCGCCGACGCGGCCAACCACGGCGTCGCGCGGCGAGGCATCGCGCAGGCGGCGGGCCACGTGTTGCAGGATGGCATCGCCTTCCTGGTGGCCGTGCATGTCGTTGAAGGCGCGGAAATCGTCGATGCCCACCAGCAACAGGGCGAAACGGGGCTTCGTCTCGCCTTGCAGACGTGTCTCGATCCGATTCAAGAATGCCTGGCGAGCAACCACGCCGGTCAGCGGATCCAGATCCGCCGGCGGCAAGGCACCAGTCGCCTGCGTCTCCGACTTGGCCACCATCCCTGCCCTATCTGTTGTGATGAACATGTTTCCCGCTCAAGCTATTTGGCAAGTGTGACGAAAACCCCGAAAAAAGCAAGCGATTCAAATTGCCGCCGCGCACCGGTGCAACGGGCCGGGTGGCCGGCGATCCGGCGCCGTTGAAATGCTCCGGACGTTACAGTACCCTACGCCGCAAACGCCCACCACCCGATCGCGGGATACCCCCGCCCAAGGTGCGACGGCGGCCGGCCCGGTAGCGCAAACCTGCCGGACATGGCCGGCCGCCCAACAAGAGATACCGTCGACCGTGAACCACTGGACCCTCCGCACGCGCATCCTGGCAAGCTTCACCTTCATCCTGCTGGTCATGGCGCTCATGGGCGTCGTGGCCTACAACCGGCTCTCGGCCATCGAGCACGAAGCCACGGTCATGCGCACCGACGCCCTGCCGGGGCTGGCCTACAGCACGGGCATGCGCGGCATCTGGGGCGAGTTCTACGTGCTGGCCTGGCAGGCCGTCACCGATGCCGACACCAACCATCGCGCCGGGGTGCTGGCGCAGAACCAGGACGCCACGCGCCGCTTCAACGACCTGGAAGCCCGCTACGAGGCATCCATCGCGCGCGAGGAAGATCGCGTGCGTTTCGCCGCGTTCAAGGCACTTCGCGCCAAATATGACCAGGCGGCGCAGGCGTACCTGGACCCCACGCGCTGGAAGGACACGGCCACCGCCGAGGCCGCGCTGCGCGGCAACGTCCACGATATCTGGCTGGACGGGCGCAAGATTCTGCAGGAACTGGTCAACGATAACAACGCAGTCAACGACCGCGCCGCGGCCGGCATCGACCACGCGGTCAACGCGGCCAAGATCGGCATCGAGGTAGCCCTGGCGATTGCGCTGCTGGCCGCCGTGATCTGCGGCTACCTGCTGCTGCGGGCGATCAACGAGCCGATGCGGTCGATCGTGGCGCTGCTGACCACCATGCGCGGTGGCGACCTGCGCCAGCGCATGGCGCTGAATCGCCGCGACGAGTTCCAGGCCGTCGAGGAAGGCTTCAACCAGATGGCCGGCGAGCTGACTTCGCTGGTCGGTCAGGCGCAACGCTCGGCCATCCAGGTGACTACCTCGGTCAACGAGATTGCCGCCACGGCACGCCAGCAGCAGGCCACGGCCACCGAAACGGCAGCCACCACCACACAGATTGGCGCCACCTCGCGCGAGATCTCGGCCACCGCGCGCGATCTGGTCCGCACCATGAGCGAGGTGTCGCACGCCGCCGAGCAGACGGCCGGGCTGGCCGGCACGGGCCAGGTTGGCCTGTCGCGCATGGAAACGACCATGCATCACGTGATGGAGGCGGCCGGATCGGTCAACACTCGCCTGGCCACCCTCAACGAGAAGGCCGGCAATATCAATACCGTGGTCACCACCATCGCCCGCGTGGCGGATCAGACCAACCTGCTCTCGCTCAACGCGGCCATCGAGGCCGAGAAGGCCGGCGAGTATGGCCGTGGCTTCTCCGTGGTGGCCACCGAGATCCGCCGGCTGGCGGACCAGACCGCCGTGGCCACCTACGATATCGAGCAGATCGTGCGCGAGATCCAGTCGGCCGTGGCCGCCGGCGTGATGGGCATGGACAAGTTCTCGGAGGAAGTGCGGCGCGGCATGTCCGAAGTCACCCAGGTAGGAGACCAGCTCTCGCAGATCATCGGCCAGGTGCAGACGCTGGCGCCGCGCGTGCAGATGGTCAACGAGGGCATGCAGGCCCAGGCAGGCGGCGCCGAGCAGATCAACCAGGCGCTGATGCAGCTTTCCGAAGCCGCACAGCAGACTGTGGAATCGCTGCGACAGTCGAGCCAGGCCATCGACGAACTGACGCTGGTTTCAAACGAGTTGCGCAGCGGCGTGTCTCGGTTCAAGGTCTGATGCCCGCCGGCAGCCCCCATGGCGCTTTTCCTGCTCTTCCGTATCGGTTCCGACTACTACGCGCTGGATAGCGTCGAGGTAGCGGAAGTGCTGCCGCTCGGCGCCACCAAGCAGATACCCGGTGCGCCCGCATGGGTCAGCGGCATCATGGTGCGCCATGGCCGCCCCGTGCCGGTCATCGACCTGACCGCGCTCGCCACCGGCCAACCGGCTACGGCACGGACCAGCACACGCACCGTGCTGGTGCATTACCGCCATCCCGAAGGCATGGATGCCGAGGCACAACTGCTCGGCCTGCGGCTGGAATACGCCACTGACACCCTGCGCTGCGATCCGGACTCCTTCGTCGACAGCGGCATCGATCCGGGCGGCGCACGCTACCTGGGACCGGTACGCCATGATGCGCGAGGGCTGATCCAGTGGGTGCGCGTGGCGGCGCTGCTGCCCGATGACGTGCATGCGCTGCTGTTCCCGAGCGTCGCGCCCACATGACGGACCCCACCCTGCCGAACCTCTCGCCCATCGAAGCGCTGCTCAAGGAGCGGATCGGACTCGACGCTACCGCCATCGGCCCGACCGTGATCGCACGCGCCGTCGAGGAACGCAGGCTGGCCGTCGGCGCCCACGATGCCGCCACCTACTGGAACACGCTGCACGCCACGCGCGATGAACTGCAGGCCCTGATCGAAGCCGTGGTCGTACCGGAAACCTGGTTCTTCCGTCATCGCGAGGCGCTGCTGGCGCTGGGCCGGCTGGCGGCGCACCGCGTGCTGGGCGAGGGCGAGCGGCTGCTGCGCGTGCTAAGCGTGCCCTGCTCCACCGGCGAAGAACCTTATTCGATTGCCATGGCCCTGCTCGATGCCGGCCTGCCGCCCGACCGCTTCCGCGTGGATGCGGTGGACGTCTCCGCCCGCGCCCTGTCGCGCGCACGCGCCGGACTGTATGGCAGCAACGCGTTCCGGGGCCAGCCGCTCGATTTCCGGGAGCGCCACTTCACGCCAGCCCCCGGCGGATACCAGCTTGCCGAGAAAGTTCGCGCGCAGGTGCGCCTGCTCTCCGGCAACCTCATGGACCCTGCGCTGCTGGCCGGCGAGGCGCCCTACCCTATGGTGTTCTGCCGCAACCTGCTGATCTATTTCGATCCGGCCACGCAGTGCCACGCCGTGCAGACACTGCGCCGGCTGGTGCGGCCCGACGGCATGATCTTCGTCGGCCCCGCCGAGGCCAGCCTGCTGACGCGCGAGGGCATGCGCAGCGCGGGCATCCCGCTGGCGTTTGCGTTCCATGCCGCGCCAGCGCAGCCCGACGCGGCACCTGCGATGTCCGGCCCGATGCCGGGCTTCGCGCCTGCCTCGCCCGCCTTCCCCTCGCCTCGCCGCTCCGCTCCGGCCCTGTCAGCGCCGCGCGTCGTCGCCCGGCCCGAGGCACGCCCTGCCCCGGTCGCCATGGCCGACGATGCTGCGGCCCTGCAAGCCATTTCAGCCCAGGCGGACCGCGGCGAACTCGACGCCGCCACTGTGGCCTGCCACCACTACCTCGACGGCCATGGCGCGTCGGCCAACGGCTGGTGCCTGCTCGGCGTGCTGCACGATGCAGCGGGCCGCGCCGCCGATGCACATGCCGCCTATCGCAAGGCCGTCTATCTCGACCCCGGACATGAGGAAGCGCTCTATCATCTGGCCGCCCTGCTCGACACGGAAGGCGATACCGCCGGTGCGCATCGCCTGCGTCAGCGTGCCCAACGTCATGCCCGCCTGAGCCATGGCTGATTCCATCGTGCAACCTCACACATCGCAAACCGTATCCGCCCTGAGCGGCACCATCGACGACTGCTGGCGCCGTATCGGCACCGGCGGCGACCGTTCCTGTCCGCTGCTGGCCGAGCATTTCCGTTGCCGCAATTGCCCGGTGTACGCGCGCGCCGCAGTCACCGTGCTCGATTCCCTGGCGCTGGGCAACGCCGGCGATATCGCGGAGCCGCCCACGGAACATGCGCCCCTGGCAGACCGCCGCGACGGGCAGTCGCTGCTGATCTTCCGCATCGGCGACGAATGGCTGGCCTTGCCTGCCGCCGCACTGGGCGAGGTCACCGCGCCGGCCCCCGTGCATTCGCTGCCGCATCGGCGGCATGCCGCGCTGCTGGGTGTGGCCGCAGTGCGCGGCACGCTGCTGACCTGCATATCGCTGGCGTTGCTCTTCGGTGACGCGCCGCAGGCGGACGGCAACCCGCCGGCTGCGCGCTTCCTGATTCTCGGACAAGGCCGTAATGCCATTGCGTTGCCCGTGGCCGAAGTGGCCGGGGTGGAAAACGTGCCACGCAGCGCGTTGCTGCCGCTGCCTTCCACACTGGCACGCGCGTCGGCGCGCTACACGCAGGCGATCTTCACGCACGGTCCGCACAGCGTGGGACTGCTCGATGCCGAACTGCTGCGCCACGCGCTGTCGCGGAGCCTGACATGAATCCCGAACAGTTGCGCGATGCTTCGATGCTCGACCTGTTCGCCATGGAGGCGGAGGCGCAGGCCGAAGTGCTCAACGCGGGCCTGCTCGCACTGGAACGCGATCCCACCGCCGCCACACATCTCGAAGCCTGCATGCGCGCGGCCCACTCGCTCAAGGGCGCGGCGCGCATCGTCGGTCTCGACGGCGGCGTGCGCGTGGCCCATGTGATGGAGGATTGCCTGGTGGCGGCGCAGCGCGGCGGCATCGTGCTGACGCCCGCACATATCGATGCCCTGCTGTCCGGCACCGACCTGCTGCAGCGCATCGGCCACCCGCCCGGCGGCAACCTCAACTGGCCCGAACTCGATGGCCGCGCCGAGATCGATGCGTGGATCGCCCATGCGAACGCACTGCTCGATGGCACCGGTAGCGCGCCGGCGCCGGTCGTGGCGCCGCCCACGGTTTCGATCGAGGAAGCCGACGGTACATCGAGTTCGCCTTCGTCACTAGCTGAAGCAACCGAGCCACCCGACGCCCCCGTTACGCCGCTGCCAGCCAGTCCGCTTGCCGATACCCAGGAACGCATGCTGCGCGTCAGCGCCGAGCGTCTGGACCGTTTGCTGGCCATGGCGGGCGAGGCCATGGTGGAGTCGCACTGGCTGCGCCCATTCGGCGGCGGCATGCAGCAGATGCGCCGTCAGCAGATGCGCGCGTTGCAGGCCGTGGATCGCGCCCAGACGCTGCTCGACTCCCCCGAAAGCTCGGTACCGCACATGCGTGCGGCGCTGGCGGACCTGCGCCAGCTTCTCGAAGACGGGCAGGAGCAATTGTCGCAGCGCGTGGAGGAACTGGATCAGTACGATCACCGCGCGAGCCGACTGACGCGCCAGCTCTATGACACTGCGCTCTCGTGCCGCATGCGTCCGCTGTCGGACGGCATCACCGGCTACTCGCGGATGGTGCGCGACCTGGGCCGTGCGCTAGGCAAGAGCGTGCATCTGGTGCTGTCCGGGGAACAGACGCAAGTGGACCGCGACATTCTCGAACAACTCGATGCGCCGCTGGCCCATCTGCTGCGCAATGCCGTGGACCACGGCATCGAATCGCCGGAAGCGCGGAGGGATGCAGGCAAGCCCACCGAGGGCCGCATCACGCTTTCCGCACGCCACAGCGCAGGCCGCCTCATCATCGAAATTGCCGACGATGGCGCCGGCGTGGACCTCGAAGCCTTGCGCGCCACGATCATCCGACGCGGCCTGGCGCAGGCGGAAACCGCAGCGCGTCTCTCGCAGCCCGAGTTGCTGGAATTCCTGCTGCTGCCCGGCTTCAGCCTGCGCGAGCAGGTATCCGAAGTCTCGGGACGTGGCGTCGGGCTCGATGCCGTGCAGGACATGGTGCGCGGCGTGCGCGGCAGTCTCAAGCTCTCGCAGCAAACCGGCACCGGGCTGCACTTCATCCTCGAATTGCCGCTCACGCTCTCCGTGGTGCGCGCGCTGCTGGTGGAAGTGGCTGGTGAAGCCTATGCCTTCCCGCTGGGCCACGTGCTGCGCGCCGTAGCCGTGCAGCGCGACGATATCGAACAGACCGAGCAGCATCAGCACTTCCGGCATGACGGGCGACCCGTGGGCCTGGTCAGCGCCGCGCAACTGCTGCAGCGTCCCGAGAAGCGGCAGGATGGCGAGGCCGTGCCCGTGGTGATCATCGGCGAACAAGACCGTGTCTATGGCGTGGCCGTCGATCGCATGCTGGGCGAGCGGATGCTGGTGGTGCAGCCGCTGGCGCAGACTCTAGGCAAGATCAAGGACATCGCCGCAGGCAGCCTGACCGATGACGGCACGCCCGTACTGATCTTCGATGTCGAGGACATGCTGCGCTCGGTGGAGAAGCTGGTGTCCGAAGGCCGCATCGAACGCGTGCGCCAGCGCGGCGCGGATGCAGCGGCCGTGGCACGCAAGCGCGTGCTGGTGATCGACGATTCGCTGACGGTGCGCGAACTCGAACGCAAGCTGCTGGCCAGCCGTGGCTACGATGTTGCCGTGGCCGTGGATGGCATGGATGGCTGGAACGTGCTGCGCGCTGAAGTCTTCGACCTCGTCATCACCGATGTGGATATGCCGCGCATGGATGGTATCGAACTGGTGAGCCGCATCCGTGGCGATACGCGACTATCCCACCTGCCCGTGATGATCGTTTCGTACAAGGACCGCGAGCAGGACCGCGAACGCGGCATGCAGGCCGGAGCGGACTACTATCTGGCCAAGGGCAGTTTCCACGACACCGCACTGCTGGACGCCGTGCGGGACCTGATCGGCGAGGCACGTCCATGAAAATCGGCATCGTCAATGATTCGGCACTGGCGGTTGCGGCATTGCGCCGGGCGCTGGCGCTCGACTCCGACCTTGAAGTGGCCTGGGTCGCCCCCAATGGCGAACAGGGCGTGCAGATGGCGGCGGCGCAGACGCCGGACCTGATCCTGATGGACCTGCTGATGCCGGTCATGGATGGCGTGGAAGCCACGCGACGCATCATGGCCGCCACCCCGTGCGCGATCGTTGTGGTCACCATGGACCTGGGCCGCAACGCCAACCAGGTATTCGATGCGATGGGCCACGGCGCCATCGATGCGGTGGACACACCAACGCTGACCGAATCCGATGCGCGACTTGCAGCGGGTCCGCTGTTGCGCAAGATCCGCAATATCGGCCGGCTTATCGGTGGTCGCATACGCGCGACGCAACCGCTCGCCGTGGCCACATCGGCACCCGCTGCGCTCCGGCTCGTATCGATCGGCGCATCGGCCGGTGGTCCGGCCGCGCTGGCCGCACTGCTGGGCGCCCTGCCCGCCAACTTCGGTGCGGCGGTGGTGGCCGTGCAGCACGTGGACGAAGCCTTTGCGCAAGGCATGGCCGAGTGGCTCGATGCGCAATGTCCGCTGCCGGTACGCATCGCGCGCGCGGGCGAAGCGCCGCAGGCCGGCACCGTGCTGCTGGCCGGCACCAACGATCACCTGCGGCTGGTGGCCGGTGCCCGCATGGCCTATACGGCGGAGCCCGGCGACTACCTGTATCGCCCATCCATCGACGTGTTCTTCGAAAGCGTGGTGGAACACTGGCGCGGCGATGCGATAGGCGTGCTGTTGACCGGCATGGGCCGCGACGGCGCGCAGGGACTCAAGGCAATGCGCGAGCGCGGCTTCCTCACCATCGCGCAGGACCAGGCCACGAGCGCCGTGTATGGCATGCCGAAGGCGGCAGCCATGCTCGGCGCCGCCAGCGAGATCCTGCCGCTGCCGCGCATTGCGCCGCGGCTGGTCCGCGCATGCAGCAGCGCAACAGCCGGCCACACCGGCGACCGGTAATGCAAGAACGACTAGAAAGACGCGAACAAGGAATCGACATGACTTCCAGACTCAACCATGGCGCCGACGGCGCAGCCAATGCAAAGACCGAGTACATGGCCATGGTGCTGCTGGTCGATGACCAGGCCATCATTGGCGAGGCCATCCGTCGTGCGCTGGCGGACGAGACCGATATCGATTTCCACTATTGCGCACAACCCGACGAAGCCGTGGCCGTTGCCGAACGCACGCAGCCCACCGTGATCCTCCAGGACCTCGTCATGCCAGGCACGGATGGACTCACGCTGGTGCGCCGCTACCGCGAGAACCCGGGCACGCGCGACATCCCCATCATCGTGCTGTCCACCAAGGAAGAGCCGACGATGAAGAGCGCAGCATTCGCGGCCGGTGCCAACGACTATCTGGTCAAGCTGCCGGACACCATCGAGCTGGTGGCGCGCATCCGCTACCACTCGCGCTCGTACCTGAACCTGCTGCAACGCGACGAAGCCTATCGCGCACTGCGGCAGAGCCAGCAGCAGTTGCTGGAGACGAACCTCGAACTGCAGCGCCTGACGAACTCCGATGGCCTGACTGGCCTGTCCAACCGCCGCTATTTCGACGAATACCTGGGTGCCGAGTGGCGCCGCGCCCAGCGCGAACAAACGCAGCTTGCGCTGTTGATGATCGATGTCGATGCTTTCAAGGCGTACAACGACACCTACGGCCACGTTGCCGGCGACGAGGTACTGCGCCGCGTGGCCACGGTGATTCGCGAGAACTGCGCGCGTCCCGCCGATTTGCCGGCCCGCTTCGGCGGCGAGGAGTTCTCGATGATCCTGCCGGCGACCTCGCCCGGTGGTGCGCGTCTGCTTGCGGAGAAGGTGCGCCGTGCGATTGAAACGCTGCAGATCTCGCACTCGGGTTCACCCACCAGCAGCTTCCTCACGGTCAGCATCGGGGGCGCAGTGATCGTGCCCGATGGCGATGCGAACTTCAATCGCCTCGTCGAAGCGGCCGACGCCGGCCTCTACCAGGCCAAGCGCAATGGCCGCAACCAGGTGGTGATGGTGTAGTTTTTTCCACGTTTGCGCGCAACGCGCAAACGCTGCGAGGCGCGTACCGTGCATGACACAAACCGCCTCGCAAGCCCGCCCTGGCGCCAGATCCCAAGCCACGCCTGCGTTTTCAGTAACTGCTTCTTGTATCCGCTACATGCTGAGGACGTACGCGCGTGTGTCAGGTTTGCAACCATTTTGTGGGACTTCTCCGACAGGGATATCGGCGCGCTGCGTCTGTCTGCGTGATCCGGCGATGCCTATCGTTGCATCAGGCAAGCGCAACCAACGCACGCTCCCCTGATCCCCTACGGCAAGAGGTGAAACCCATGACACAAATGAAGCGAAAAATTATTCTGGGCCTGGCACTGGCAACCACGGCTGTTCTGGCAGCGTGCGGTGGCGGCGACGACGGCATCGACGACCGTATCGGCGTGAGCAAGCCGTCGGTGCGCGTGATCCATGCCGTCACGGCTGGTCCCAATGTCGACGTGCTGCAGAACGGCGCACTGACGTCGATGCAGAACATCCCGTACAAGACCGTCTCCGGCTACAACAATGTCGAGACGGGCAACAACCTCTTCGCTCTGAACCTCACTGGCACTTCCACGCAGCTCGGACAAACCACGGTGGACGCCCGCACCGGCCACAAGTACACCATCGTGGCAGTGCCCGGCCTGACCGCGCCTGAACTCGTGCAGATCGACGATCCGTATGGGAAGGGCCTGCTCGATACGTCGGCACGTGTGCGCGCCTTCAATGCATCGGTCAATGCGCAGAACATCGACGTCTACCTGACCCAACCGGCCGTCGATCTCAACTCGGTTTCGCCGAACATGGGTGGCGTGGCATACAAGAATGCCGTGCCGGCTTCGGCCCAGGACTCGCAGTACGTGGATGGCGGCACCTACCGGCTGCGTATCACCACCGCTGGCACGAAGACGGTGATCTTCGACTCGGGCGCACTGACGATCAACAAGAACGACGACTGGCTGATCACGACGATCCCGGTGGACGGCATCGGCGCCGTGGTGCCGAACCGCATCAAGGTCCTGGTGGCACAGAGCAGCACCAGCAACACGACGGCTCAGGAACTGGTGACGACGCAAACCGCTGCGCAGTAATCACGTAGCCTGCAGTCTGCAGCCCGGATGCCATTGCGGCATCCGGGCCTTTTTTCTTGCGCGTGGAGCGTTACTCCGCGCTTGCCTGCACATCGTCCTTCAGCACCGCCAGATGCGTGAGGTACGCATCGAGTTCCGCCCGGCCCTGGTCCGTGATCGTATAGACGCGGCCGTTGCCTTCCACCAGTTCGGCGGTGATCGCGCGCGCCATCATCAGGCTGCGCAGGATCGGGCGCAACGCGCGAATGTTCTTGTCGATGCCGCGCTCGCGCAGGCGTTCCATCAAGTTGAAGACGGTGCTGGGACGCGTCTGCACGATCTTGAGGATGTGGAGCCGGGAAACGATCTTTTCTAGCGATGGTGTTCTCATGGGCGCAGTCGACGCAGCCAATGGTGCGGGAGTCAGTATCATCTTGCGCAGCCCATGACTGCTGCCGCAGTCGGGCATCCTTCAAAAGGTGTTCGAGCCAAAAAAACGGGGTGCGCTAGGGCACCCCGAAAGCTTGCTACAGAGTCACCGGCATGCACGCATGCCGCCGGCGCAGTTCAGGAACGCCACGGAGCGTTATTCTTCCTGGAACGCTTCTTCGCGCTTGGCCTTGATCGACGGCAGGGCCACCACGGCCACCAGCGCAGCGGCTGCAATCAGCAGGCCCAGCGACAGCGGACGGGTGAAGAACACCGAGAACTCGCCACGCGACAGCAGCAGCGTGCGGCGGAAGTTCTCTTCCATCATCGGTCCCAGCACAAAGCCGAGCAGCAGCGGCGCCGGCTCGCACTTCAACTTCAGGAACAGATAGCCGATCACGCCGAAGGCGGCTGCCATGAACACGTCGAACGTCTGGTTGTTCACGGAGTACACGCCGATGCAGCAGAACGTCAGGATGGCCGGATACAGGAAGCGATACGGCACGGTCAGCAGCTTCACCCAGATACCGATCATCGGCAGGTTCAGGATGATCAGCATCAGGTTACCGATCCACATCGAGGCGATCAGGCCCCAGAACAGCGACGGGTTGCTGGTCATGACCTGCGGACCCGGCTGGATGTTGTGGATGGTCATCGCGCCCACCATCAGCGCCATCACGGCGTTGGGCGGAATGCCAAGCGTCAGCAGCGGAATGAACGAGGTCTGTGCCGCAGCGTTGTTCGCCGATTCCGGACCTGCCACGCCTTCGATGGCGCCCTTGCCAAACTCGTGAGCGTACTTCGACGTCTTCTTTTCCAGCGAGTACGCTGCAAACGACGCCAGTGCCGCACCGCCGCCCGGGAGAATGCCCAGCGCCGAACCCAGCACCGTGCCACGCAGCACGGCCGGGATCATGCGGCGAAAGTCTTCCTTGGTCGGGAACAGGTTCGTCACCTTGTTCGTGAACGTCTCGCGGGCTTCCTTCTGCTCCAGGTTCGCGATGATTTCCGCGAAGCCGAACATACCCATGGCCAGTGCCACGAAGTCGATGCCGTCGGTCAGTTCAGGTACGTCGAACGAGAAGCGCGCAGCGCCCGAGTTCACGTCGGTGCCGATCAGGCCCATCAGCAGGCCCAGCACGATCATCGACACCGCCTTCGGCAGCGAACCCGAAGCCAGCACCACCGCACCGATCAGGCCGAGAATCATCAGCGAGAAGTATTCGGCAGGGCCGAACTTGAACGCGAGTTCCGACAGCGGCGTAGCGAATGCAGCCAGGATCAGCGTGGCCACGCAGCCAGCGAAGAACGAGCCCAGACCGGCAGTGGCCAGCGCCACACCGGCACGACCGCGCCGCGCCATCTGATAGCCGTCGATCGTGGTCACCACCGACGACGATTCGCCCGGCAGGTTCAC